>JALZHG010000148.1 GCA_030914045.1 Chloroflexota bacterium
GGGTACGATGACCTGTACCCTGGTCCTTTTTGTACGCTCTAGACCATCATCTCTTGGCGTTACCTTTGCGCTCTTTGCGCCTTTGCGGTTTTATATAATCCCTATCACTAGGGGTATACCTCATCGAGGGTGGGGAGGAGTTTGTCCCAGGTGTAGCGGTCGAGGGCGCGTTCGCGGGCGGAGGTGCCGAGGTCGAGGCGTTGGTCGGGGTTGTTTAGCAGGGTGAGGATGTTGAGGGCGAAGTCTATCGGCGTGCGGGCCAGCAGCATGTCCTTGTTGGGGCGCAGGTAGATACCCTCGGCGCCCATCGGCGTGGACACAATCGCGCAGCCCATCGACATCGCCTGCAACACCTTCAACCGCACGCCGCCACCCATGCGCATCGGCACCACGTACACGCTCGCCCTCGCCACCCAACCTCGCGTGTCGGTCACCGCCCCTGTCACCGTCACGCCCGGCATCTCGGCCAGGGACGCGACCTCCGGCGAAGGATTGCGCCCCACTATGTAAAAGCGCACCTGCTGGCGATCGGCCCTGACCAGAGGCAGCACGTTCTTGACGAACCATACCACGGCATCCACGTTGGGCCGGAAGTCCATCGTGCCGTCAAATATCAGGGCTTCCACGCCACGGGGTATGTTCGCGGGTGGAAAGGCGGCGTCCCTCGACCAGTAGTCGGTATCCACTCCGTTAGGCAGCACGCGCATAGCAGATGCCTTGTCCGAAGCGCGTAGGACCAGGGCCTTCCTATCGGCGTCCGACACTGCCAGTACGTGCCTGGCGGCGATGCACACCCGCCGCTCGAACCGGCGCAGCCTCCACCACTGCACGAGCGAATAGAGCGCGTAGGGCAGGCGGGCCGCGTCAGCAATATCGGTCGTGAAGGCCCGGCGCTGCAACACGTATTCGGCGTTGTGGGCGTCGTAGGTCAGGCCGGGCGTGGGCGTCTCCAGCTTACGAAGTTGCGTCGAATAGCCGCCAAAACCGCCAGGACGCGACTCTTCCGTCCACAAGCCCATGTCCTCGATGCGGAACCTGGCGGCAAGCAGGCCATAGGTCGCCATCTCGATGCCCTCTATGTGCACTGCGTCGAACGGCACCTCCTGGCAGAGCGCCGTGACCCGTTCGAGCATCTCCGTAGAATGTAGCCGCCAGGCCATATCGGGCAGGCGCGTGGTAGCCAGCTGCTGCAAGCGTAGGGCGCTAGAGCGGGTGGGGTGAGGCAAGGCTTCGGCCAGCTTGCACACTCGTTGCAGCCGCTCCATCTCCATCGGGCCGTCGGAGGCGAACGTCAGCAGGTAGACTTCGTGGCGCTGCGCCAGGTGCAGGAGGATTTGCAGGTTGCGGATAGCCGCGCCCTGCCAAGCGGGGTCGGGCCACTGCGGGGCCAGCACTAGGATTCTCATTGTGGGTATTATAACCTAGCTACACCAAGCGCAAAGCCACCAACAGCTTCGGCCCGAAAATGAGCAAGCCCACCACCACCGCGCCTATCGCCGTGAGCAGCACCACGCCCGCCGCGACGTCCTTGGAGACTTTAGCCAGGGGGTGATAGCCGGGCGACACCAGGTCCACCAGCGCCTCCACCATCGTGTTGGTCATCTCGGCGGCCAGCACCACTGTCACCATCACACCAAATACCGCCCACTCCGTCAAACTAAGCCCCAGCAGCCAACCCATAAGCGCCATGACCAGGGCAATGGCTATATGGATGCGGAAGTTGCGCTGCGTGCGAAAGACGTAGAAAAGCCCGGCAAAGGCAAAGACGAAGGAAGAGATTTGGGAATTCGGATTTCGGATTGCGGACTTAGGTGGAATGGGAGCTTCAGGCGGTAGCGGCGGTATTGGCTGCGTCATTTCGCATCATCAAATCCGAAATCCGAATTCCCAAATCCTAAATTCAGCAGCGCGTCTTGTCGCTTGTGCATCTTCTCGCGGTCGGGGTCGGTGGTGTCGTCGTAGCCGAGCAGGTGCAGCAGGCCGTGGACCAGCAGGGTGGCGACTTCGCGCTCGGTGCTGTGGCCGTACTCGGGGGCTTGCTCGGCGGCGCGGTCGTAGGAGATGACCACGTCGCCCAGGTACTGCGGACGCTCCTCCGGGGTGATGAACTCCTCGCTGCCCTCTTCCGCCATGCCGAACGAGATCACGTCGGTCTGGTAGTCGTGGCCCAGGTACTGGCGGTTCAGCGCATGTACCTCCGCGTCAGTGGTCACCACCACACCTACTTCGAGAGGAGCGGGCGCACCCTCAGACTTGAGCACGTGCATAGCCAGCCTGTGCAGGGCGTCGACGTCTACTTTGTCCTCAAACTGCGGCTCTACCTGCACGGTGATGAGGTAGCCGGAGTCCGGGTCGGGACTGACCTGCGCGCCAGACGTTTCAGGGATGTGGGTGTTATGCTCTTCAGGCGAGAGGGGCTGTTGTGGGCCGGGTTGCATGCTCGCTCTCCGTGGTAGGGGCGCTCTCCGGGGGTAAGGCTTCGTGGGCGTAAATACCGTGCCCATTGGTGCCGTTGGTGCCGTTTACTCCGTTAGAACCATCCGGGCCATCGGGCGTGGCTACTATGACGGCAGCAGCGGGAACAACCTCGACAGGCTTAGCGATCGGGGCTTGCCGGGCCTGTTTCGCGGGCGGCTCAGGGTAGACGATGCGCGGGTGGTAGATACCCTTCAGCATGCTAACGAACGCCTCCTGGATGCGGGCCAGGTCGCGCACGGTAAGGTCGCACTCGTCCAGTTGCCCTTCCTCGATCCGCTCGCTGATGATCTTGTGCACCACCTCGGCAATGACGTCGGCAGGCAGCGAGGCGTGATCGCTGTAGAGCGAGGGGCTTTCGGTGGCGTCGCTGTTGGTAGTGGCCGCAGCCGCGGCGGTAGCCATCTTGTCGAGCGCTCCGCTCTGGGCCATCGAGCGTACCGTGGCCTCAACGCCATCGGCCAGCATCAGGATGGCGTTCTCCTTGGTCTGGGGGCGCGGGCCGGGATAGCGGAATTGGTCCTGGCTCACGTTAGGGTCCACCGCAGCGGCCTTGTAGTAAAAGTACTTGATGAGCATCGTGCCATGGTGCTGCGGTATCGCGTCGAGCACGCGCTTGGGCAGCTTGTACCTCTGGCCCAGCTTCACCCCGTCGCGCACGTGTCCGGCAATGATGTGGGCGCTCTCGGCGGGGCTGAGGCGGTCGTGCAGGTTCGCCATGCCCGACTGGTTGTCGATGAACGCCTCCGGGTGCTCCACCTTGCCGATGTCGTGGTAGTACGCGCACACCCTGGCCAGCAGCGTATCGGCCCCTATCGCCTCGGCTGCCCGCTCGGCCAGGTTGCTCACCACCAGCGAGTGGTGGTAGGTGCCGGGGGCCTCCTGCATCAAGCGGCGCAGTAGCGGCTGGTCGGGGTGGGCAAGCTCCATCAGTTGCAGGGGCGTGGTGATGCCGAACAACGTACCCAGCAGCGAGAAGGCCGCGTACGTGATCGAGGTGGAGATGCCGCCGTTGAAGCCCGCCGCTAGCAGCAACAAGCCAACCGAGTACCAGTCGGGCACGCCCACGGAGAGCACCTGCGTAACCAGGGCCGCCGCGAACGAAGCGCAAGCTATGAAGAAGCCCGCCCTGGCGAAGGTGCTCACCTTTTCGATGCGCGTCAGGCTGAATATGCCCGTCAGGCCGCTGACAAAATAGTAGACCGGCAGGTCCATCGACAGACCGTTGCTCAACATCACCCCCAGCAGCACCGAAGTCACCGCCGTCACCACCACGGCCAGGTCGGCGCTGAGCAGCACCGCGATGAGCATCGACACGGCGGCCACAGGCAGCAAATAGGGCAGCAAGGAGTGGCCGGGCAGTATCAGTCGCGCCGTGCCAATGGTGATGATTAGCAGCATCGCCACCAGCGCCAACTGCTTATGTCGCCGCCACACCTGCGGGGTGTTGCGGTATATGTAGATGTGCAGCAGCAGCATGAGCAGGCCGACGATGCCCGCCGTGCCGAGCACGTTCTGGGGCGATAGCTGCCTGCTGAGTAGGCCCGCCTCCTGTAGCTTCTCAATCGCCTCCGGGGTGATAAGCTCGCCCTGCCGCAGTATCGTCTCGCCGCGCTGCACCTCAACCACCACGGGCTTGACGGTGGCGGCTGCGTCCTGGCGGCGCTGCTCGGTCTGCGCTTCATCGAGCGCCATGTTGATCGAGAGGCGCGGGCTTATAAAGGCGACCGCGACGGCTTCCTGGTCGGAGGTAAGCGCGGGCACCAGCAGGTCGGGCAGGCTGGCGCGGGCCGCGTTGAGGTCGGCTTCGCTCGTAACCCTGCGGCTCTTCATCACCGCGTCAAAACCGGGTATGACCGCGTTATCGCGCCAGTAGCGGTAGTCGCTGTCGTCCATCTCCAGCAGCAGGTCCATCTGGGCCTGCGTGAGGGGCGTATCCTGCAAGGTGCGGATGCGCTCGCGCCCAGGGTCGGGATTGGGGTCCTGGTTGTTGCGGACGGTATCAATTATCGACAGGTTGTTGAGCAGGATAGATCGCTGGCGTTGCACACCTTCCGCGTCCTGCACCCACACCTCGTTAGAGGGCGACTGCATGGCCTTCTCGCGGGCCTGGTCGGTGAGCACTTTCGACTCGTAGCGCAGGAAGGTGGGCGAAAAGATGTCCTGCGTTGCGGGCACGCCCGCCTCGATACTGTCCTGCCCCGGCTGGAACGGCACTACCATAATGCCCGTGAGCACGACGATGAGGAAAATAGCGGAAAGGACTACATGCCTGGGCCTGCCCTTATAAGGCTCGGCTTCGCCCGCGATGGGGCTGACGGGGCGGGAGCGGAACGGCAGCCGCAGGCGCATCGCGCTCGCCAACTGCTGGCTCTGCCGCCTGGCACCCGTGGCCGTGGGCTTGTGTGGCTGGGTGGAACGCGCCTCGTCCGCCACCTTGCGTGGAGATTGGGGCGTGAGCTGGCGATTGGAGTTGGGAGGCTGGCTAGGGCTGTCCATAGGCCTGGCTACTTTATGAGAAGAAAACGTGGGTGAAGGCTGGCGGCTAAACGCTGCCTGCTTGTGCTACTGTGCCACGCCTTCGGAGAGGATGCTGGTAACGACTTTGTTGACCAGTCGGCCCTCGGCACGTCCCTTCAGTCGAGACATGGCAACGGGCATCACTTTGTTCATGTCCTTGGGGCCACTCGCGCCCACCTCGCTGACGATGCCGCGCACTTCGGCCTCGATCTCAGCTTCGGACATCTGCTGGGGTAAATAAGCCTCGATGAGCGCCGCCTCGGCCCGCTCCTTCTCCGCGAGTTCGGACCTGTTGTGCCGCTCGTACTCGTCCGCCGACTCCCGGCGCTGCTTGATCTCCTTGCGCATGACGTTCTCCACGCCCGCGTCGTCAAGCTCCCCTATCTGGGCAATCTCCGCGTTCTTGATGGCCGCGCGCACCATGCGTATAGTGGACTTCTTCAAGTCGTCACCACTACGCATAGCGTCCTGCAAGTCTTTGGTCAGTTGCTCTTTGAGGCTCATGGGTCTGAAACGTGAAACGTGAAACGTGAAACGTGATGGGGTGAGAGTTACAGGGTTCTGAAACGTAAATGGTGAACTTCAAGGTGATGCTTCTTAAGCCGCATCACGTTTCACGTTTCAGAAACACAAGGGCCTAGGGGCGGCACTGCACTAATACGCACATCGCACTCCTAGACCCTGGCCGGTTCATTCAATCTAAAGAAGTTATCGGGAGGCCTTCAGCATAGCCTTGCGGCGGCGGGCGGCTTCTTTACGCTTGCGCAGCACGCTCGGCTTCTCGTAGAACTCGCGGCGGCGAGCCTCGGCCAGAATGCCGTCCTGCTGCACCTTCTTGTTGAATCGGCGCAGTGCGCTTTCGAAACTCTCGTTATCGCCGACTACAACGTCAGTCACGCTACATCACCCCTTTCGCCACTGTATGCCTTGTGTCCAGGTATTCTGGTGTAAGATATTTTTGACGTTCCAGATGATTATATGTCAGGCGTGCGAGGGTGTCAAGCTATGCTGGTCCGCGACGCCAGGCGGCCTCACGAGCTAGGAGGCCCTTCGCCGCCCACAGGTGGAGTTGGAGGCGGTGCCGGACCTGCGGCAGGTGCAGTTACGACAGCCGTGGCAGGGGTGGTCGTGGTTGTTTGTGTTGTGACTTGCGCTCCCTGCGCGGCTGCGGCCTGCGCCACCTGGTTCTGCTCGTCGGGCGACTGCGGCACCAGCTTTTTGCCCAGGTAGGTGCCCGCGCCTATACCTGAAAGCACCAGGAGGGTAGTGTCTATATCGGGCAGGGTGAGCCGGTTGCTCTGGTCCAGGCTGACGAGGAATACACCTATCGCTACAAACGTCCAGACAAGATACTGTAGCTTGTGCAGGCTGAGCGAGCCATCGTCGTCCGTCAGCAAAGTAGATAGCGGGCCGTGGTTGTCGAGGGTAGTGCTTAACTCCTTGCCGGTCCGCAGATTGTTCACCTTGATGCCCTTAGCCACTACTGAAGTAGCGCCACTCAGCCCAAGAGCCAGGAGAACGTTGTCGGGTACGTTGGGCACGTCAGCGGACAGCCCTTGTTCGACCCTGGCGTACACCACTGCAATATAAGCAAAGAGCACCGTCACGGTCCACAATAATAGCTGGAACTTGGAGATGCTATAACGGTTGTCTACCCCCATCGCAAATTTGACAGGGTTCCACGTACCTGTAATGAGGCTTACCACCAACCACATGATAACGAGTACCAGGGCGGGCGGCCAATACGACAGCAACCAGGACACAACGCTCCTCCTTCTGAGTAAGGTGAGGGTTTGCGAATATGCCACCTGGCTATATGGGCAGCAAGGCGCAAACGCCCAGGGACCAAAAGACCCTGAGCTTCCAGACTTGTAATGCCAGTCTGCCAATAGCGGCGGCGTGGACCAATAATAGCATATCGGCTACCCGGTAGCAATGACATCTTTTTGACCGAGAGGAGACCAGGACTCGCGTAACCCGCAGCCGTATCTACTTAAAGGCCGTGCGGGCTACTTCGCACTCTGGGAGGACTGTGAGGCAGCTAGCTCGGCTCTTCTATTGGGACGATAGACGATAGGAGACGGAACCGCCAAGACGCCAAGAACGCGCCAAGGTTTAGGATTGTTCGGATGGGTGCTGCCTTGTACTCTCTACTCAGTCCTCAGTCCTCAGAACTCCTATCGTCCATCGTCTATCGTCCATCGTCCCGCCACCTATTCCACCAACTTGACCAGCTTTCAGGCGGTAGGTTATAATAGTCTCGCCCCCGGCAAAGCAGGTTCTACATATGAGGGGAGCCTGGAGAAACGGGGGACCAAGCGACGAGGCTTGGTATATCAGAGTAAAGGGGAAATATAAGATGGCTGAAACAACCACAGTGGAAATTATTACCGACAACGAGTTTCAAAATAGAGTGCTGGAGGCCGAAAGCCCCGTCGTGGTGGACTTTTGGGCCCCCTGGTGCGGGCCGTGCCGCATGGTAAGCCCCATAGTAGAGGAACTGAGCAACGAGTACAGCGGCAAGGTGCGCTTCGCCAAGATGAACACCGACGACAACGAGGCCACCGCCACCCAGTACGGTATCTGGAGCATCCCGACCCTCATCATCTTCAAGGAGGGCAAGGAAATCAACCGCTTGGTAGGCTTCGCCCCCAAGGAGCAACTCAAGCGCCAGATAGACCGCTCCCTCGCTTCATAAGCACAGATACGGCACAGTAAGAGAGTAGGCCAACGCCTACTCTCTTACATTTAAGGAACACATCACTTAAAGGCAGAATATTATTCACCGCAGAGACGCAGAGGACGCGGAGATTACGCAGAGAAGAATAGAGGGTGTTCTTTGTAGGGGCAGCATCATACAGTACGATGCTGCCCCTGCCGCTGCCTGAACAACCACAATCTCAGCGTATCCTCTGCGTCCTCTGCGTCTCTGCGGTGAATAGACAAGCCCTCAAACGCTATCCTGGTGGATGTCTGCGTCAGGGCGTGTATATTTCGCGGTAGAAGCCGTAGTTCTGGTAGACCTTGCGCAGGTAGTCCTCGGTCTCGAAGAGGTCGATGCGCTCGACGTAGAGGTCGGGGTCGATGAGCGCGGAGCCGTCCAGCCAGCGGTCGGCGTTACCGGGGCCGCCGTTGTAGGCGGCGAAGCCCGGCAGGAGCTTGCGGTCGAAGCTGGGCAGGTTGCTGGCAAAGTAGTAGGTGCCGTAGCGCACGCTCACGTAGGGCAGGTAGAGGTCGCTGGTGGAGAAGCCGGTGTCGCCAAGCTGTTCAGCGATGCCCTCCCCTGTAGAGGGTATCACCTGTGCCAGGCCCCGCGCGTCGGCGTGAGACTGGGCGGCGGGTATGAACTGGCTTTCCTGCCGCATCAGCGCGTACATCACGAGAGGGTCAAGCTCTCGCTGGGTGGTCTCTTGCAGCACAAGCCCCTCGAACGGCGTGGGGTACATAATCTTGAGCAGCAGAACGGGGCGCTGGAGCGGGTCGGCATGGTCCATGCTCGCCAGCAGTTCGCTTACCCGCATGGCTATATTCGCGTTGGAGTTGTAGCGCAGGTAGCTGACCAGTTGCGCCAGCGAAGCCCCGTCGCCCCGGTCCCTGAGCCGCTCGGCCAGTATGCGATACGCGCTGTAAGCCTCCCCCTCGAAGCCCAACTGGAACAGCGACACCGCCCGCAGAAACTCCGGGTCTTGCGCCAGGGCACTACCTATTTCGTCTGGCGTGGGTGCCGTGCTGGCACTCGTAGCTGTGACCGCAGGAGTCGAACGGGGGGTGCTTTCGGATTCAGGACGCAGACCCGCTGCCCACGATACGAGGGCGGCCCGCTCCGGTGCCTCGCGTTCGTAGCGCACACCAAGCGCATCGGCTGTTACGCCGCTCTCCTGGGCCGTGAGAGCCAGCGGGCCGCCCTCGCTCTCACCAGCCAGCAGCGATTCCGCCCGGAAGGCGTAGTACGAGCCGGGGTTCAGAGCAGGCACCTGCGATATGCTGTTGCGCCACGCGCTATCGCCAAGCCCCTTTTGCAGCTTGCCGACCCAGAACAGCGCGTCCGACTTGAGCGTGGGCGACACCTCTTGGGCCGAAAGCACGGGCTGCAACAGGCCCAACGCCACCTCCCGCTGCTCGAGCCTGTAAGCCAGCACCCCGCCGTTGATGCGGGCGCGGATAGTCTCGTCGCCGCCGTTGGGATACGAGGTGGCCGCCTGCTGGTAGGTGCCCACAGCCTCGTCCCAGAGCGCCTGGTCGCGCAATGTGTCCCCGGCGCGGCGGTTGGCCTCCGCCGCGAAAGTGGACGTGGGGTAGGTCTGCACGGTGGCGGTGTACCAGTTGTAAGCCGAGTCGTAAGCGCCCGACGCCTGGTACGCCTTGCCCGTCAGCAGGCTTGCCTCGGCCCGTTCGGGAGAGTTGGGCGACCCCTGGCGCAAGGCATCCAGGAAGCTTATCGCCCGGCTGTAGTAGCCCGACTCGTAAGCCGCCCGCGCCGCCCTCACAGGGTCCACCGTGCCGTTGAGCAGGGCCGAAGAGTCGATCTTGAGCAGCGCATCTACCGCGCTGTACACCCCATAGGAGTAATAGGGGCAGGGTGACGTTCCATTGTCGCCGCAGTCGCCCTTGATGTAGGAGAGCAAGCGAGTCCTGGCGAGGTTGGTGTCGCCCCCGGCTTTGGCCTCGTTGGCGGCGAGCACCGCGGCGGGCAGGCCATAGTTGTCCAGCAGCGGGCGCGGGTTGGACGCTTGCAGTGCGGCCAGGCGGTCGTACAAGGCGAGCGCGCCTTTATGGTCGCTCCGCCGCGACTTCACGTCCCCCCAGGCCAGGAGCGCCTCCCGCAGGTCTATGTCCGTAGGGTTGCCCTCCACGATGGCCTTGTATACGTCCTCGGCGTCCTGGGTAGCCCCTAACAGGCGGGCCTTCATCAGCATGACGGCGTGGCGGGCGGGTCCGGCGCGTTGGAGATAGTTGTCATAAGCCTCCACGGCCTCTTCGTCCCGCCCGGTCTGCTCGTAGATATGAGCGATGCGGGCGAGCGCGCGGGCGGAGCGTGGATCGTCAAGCTGTGACAGGATGGTATAAGCACGTATCGCGGAGTCGGGCTGCCCGCCCTGCCAGTAGGCCGAGGCCAGGCCCCAAAGCCCCTCGCGTGAGTCCGTCCTCGTGCCGTCGCCCACCAAGGCCGAGAACTGCGAGATGGCGGCGCTGTAACGCCCTTCCTCCATCGCGGTGTAAGCTTCGCGCAGCGGCGTGCTCCACCCATCGGATTGAGGCTTGTAGGTGAGGTCGCCTACCGTGTCGTTGGGGCCGCCGGGCACTACACTCGGCAGTGGCGTGGAGGAATTGATAAGGGCTATAACATCCGAGGGGATGCTGGACAGGCCCTCGCCCCTGGCGGCCTCGCCCCGATTGCGCGTGACGGACCACCATACCGTCCCGGCCAGGACGGCCAGCACTGCGGCCAGGGCAGCCAAAGGCACCCAACTAGGCACCTTGCGAGCGGGCGTCTTGTTCGCCTCCTCAATAGCCTCGACAGCGATGGTGTGGTTATCACCGGCCTGGGCGTGCTGAGGCGCGGTATCGTGCACCCTTACCTTGACGGGTGCTATATCTTGCGGGGTGTTGGGATCCATGAAAAACCTGAGGGGAAGGGGACAGTCCTGGGCCGCTCGCCCATACGACACCGACAGTATAGGCGGCGAGCAGGGCCGCGTCAAGCAGCCTGGTCTTAGGTCGGGAGTTATTTATTCACCGCAGAGACGCAGAGAGCGCAAAGGCACGCGGAGAAGAATGGAGGGTATTCTATGAAAGAGGAGCATCGTAATGTACGATGCTCCTCTTGCCCTACAGCCAAACAATTATTATCTCTGCGTAACCTCTGCGCTCTCTGCGTCTCTGCGGTGAATAATCCGTGGCTATTCGGCAGGGAAAATCACCAGGGACATCTGGTCGAAGTAGCTCCAGCGGCGCAGGAACGAGTCCCATTCGGTGTAGTAGAAGCCGCCGTCGCCTACGTCCATCGAGTAGACGCCGCCCTCGTCGTAGCCGTAGATGACCACCGCATGCTCGTAGGGAACCAGCTTGAACCGCTCGCCCTCATAGAAGTGGTAGTAGCCGGGCCTGTGCTCGTACCTGCCGGTGGTTAGCCACACCACCACCGGGTTGCCCGCCGCCACGTTACCCTTCAGCCGCGATACCGGCCCGTAGAAGACCACGGCGTTATAGCCACGTCGCTCAAGCACCGGCACCAGCGGCTCGGCGTAGATGCCATAGTCGTCAATGCCGCCGTGCGGACCGTGGATGTTGCCTCGGAAGCCGATGTGGGGGTTGGGGTGCTCCGGGATTTCGCGGATGAAGTCGCGCTGGGAAACGAGGTTGCCCCAGTAGAGCGTGACGGCCGCCGCAGCCGCGTACTCGCAACTGAGGTTGTACCATTGGGCGACCGAGGGAAAGCCCTCTATCATCGCTTCGTCGGCTGCCGCTTCCACATGAGCGGGCCTGTGCAGCGCCGCTATTGTGGAGAAAAGTACGAGTATCAGTAGGTAACGTAACTTGTGTCCAGACCTGGACCTCACAAACATGGTGCCATCCTCATCGCGACCTAGCCCTTCGCGCGTCGTTAGCCACTGCATTATGCAAGAGGCATGCCATTTTGGGCAATCAAGCGAGGCAATTATAAAGCTATTCGCAGTCATGTTACGCGGTCAATTCCTGGAGAGGATGTCCATGCGAGACAATATCCTACCCACTCTGCGCCGCTGGATAGTCTACATAGTGGGCGCGAGCCATGCCTGTGCCAAAGCAGGAGAGCAGCAACAAAGCCGGCCCTTGTCATTCTGAGCGCAGCGAAGAATCAGGTGGGTAGTTAGGCCATTGAATTTTGGGACCAGGTCTCCCTTTGTCATTCTGAGTGGATCATCTTGCAAGTAATGTACACGTTTGTAGGGGCAGGTCCCTGTGCCTGCCCTGGTAGAGATCAGCACCTGGTACGTCTTCCAACAAGGGC
>JALZHG010000149.1 GCA_030914045.1 Chloroflexota bacterium
GGTGGAGGAGTGCTCGGCCTATTACCCTACCATCAAGGCCGTGCGCTTCCCCGGCAACATTCCAGTCGAGCAGGTCATGGGGGAGTTGGACCCTTACACCCGCCTGGACCGGGGCGAGCGGGTGCGCCTCCTGCTCGACACGTACAGGCCGGGCGAGTATGGCGGCACCGGGGAGACAGCCGATTGGTCGCTGGCGGCGGGCATCGCGGAGAGGCTGCCCCTTATCCTGGCCGGTGGCCTGAACCCCGGCAACGTGGGCGCGGCCATCGCGCGGGTAGCCCCCTGGGCCGTGGACGTGAGCAGCGGCGTGGAGACCGGCGGGGTAAAAGACGGCGCGCTCATAAGAGAGTTTATATCGGCGGCGAGCTACTCGTCCGTCGCCCTGAAAGGACAATAAGATGGTCAGCATACAAGAGAAGCCCACGCAAACAGAGGCAACGTATAACCTGCCCGACGCCCAGGGGCATTTCGGACAGTTCGGCGGCAAGTACGCCCCAGAAGTGCTCATGCCCGCGCTCGCGGAGCTTGAACAAGCCTACAACCACTACAAGGCCGACCCCGATTTCCTCAAAGAGTTGCGGCACCTTGAGGCGTACTACGTGGGCCGGGCCACTCCCCTCTACTACGCCGAGAGCCTCACGCGGGAGATGGGCGGCGCGCGCATCTACCTCAAGCGCGAGGACCTTGCCCACACTGGCGCTCACAAGATCAATAACGCCCTCGGCCAGGCCCTGCTCGCCAGGCGGATGGGCAAGCAGCGCATCATAGCCGAGACGGGCGCGGGGCAGCATGGAGTCGCCACCGCCACCGTGTGTGCCATGCTGGGGCTTGAGTGCATCGTCTACATGGGCGAGGTGGACATACAGCGCCAGGCCCTCAACGTCTTTCGCATGAAGCTACTCGGTGCCGAAGTGCGCCCCGTTTCCTCCGGCAGCCGCACCCTCAAGGACGCCATCAACGAGGCCGTGCGCGACTGGGTAGCCAACGTCGGCACGACCTACTACCTCATCGGCTCGGCGGTGGGCATGCACCCCTACCCGACCATCGTGCGCGACTTCCAGAGCATCATCGGCCGCGAGGCCAGGGCGCAATCGCTGGAGCAGGTGGGGCGCTTGCCCGACTACGTGGTGGCCTGCGTCGGCGGCGGCAGCAACAGCATCGGCATCTTCCACCCCTTCATCACGGATGGCGACGTGCGGCTGGTGGGTGTGGAAGCGGCGGGCGAAGGCATGGGCAGCGGCAAGCACGCCTGCACCTTGAGCGCCGGTTCGGTGGGCGTGCTCCACGGCTCGCGCTCCTACATGTTGCAGGACGAGCACGGGCAGGTGATAGAGACCCATAGCATATCGGCGGGCCTCGACTACCCAGGCGTCGGGCCGGAGCACAGCTACCTGCGCGACACCGGGCGTGCCCAGTACGTCGGCGTGACGGACGAGGAGGCGCTGGAAGGCTTCAAGCTGCTCTGCCGCACCGAGGGCATTATCCCCGCCCTGGAGTCGGCCCACGCCATCTATTACGGCGCTAAATTGGCGGCCTCGCTGCCTGCTGATACAATGGTGGTGATAAACCTTTCGGGCAGGGGAGACAAAGATATGGGCACCGTGGCAGAGGCTCTTGGTATTACCCTCACCTCAGCATCACAACCACATTCCGAGCAGGCGAAGGCTTAGTGGGCAGGCTCGCAACCACCTTCCGCCGCCTCAAGAAGGCCAACGAAGCCGCGCTGGTGGCTTACGTAACCGTGGGCTACCCATCGCTCGACCTCACCCGCCGCCTGGTGCCTATCATCGCGCGCCAGGGTGCCGACCTGATAGAGCTTGGCGTGCCGTTCAGCGACCCCATGGCCGACGGGGCCACCGTGCAACGCGCCTCCCACGCCGCCCTCGAACAGGGGGTGAGCCTAAGCGACTGCCTCTCCGTAGCTGCCGAAGCCCGGCGCACCAATGAGGTGCCCCTGCTCTTCATGAGCTACTACAACCCCATCTTCAAGTACGGCCTGGACGAGTTCGTGCGGGACTGCGCCGCCTCCGGTGTGGACGGTCTTATCATCCCCGACCTGCCGCCCGAAGAAGCCGGGGAGCTAAAGTCGGCCTGTGAGGGTGCCGGTATCGACCTGATCTTCCTGGTCGCCCCTACCAGCACCGACGAGCGCCTGCAAAAAGTGGCCGAACTGGCGAGCGGCTTCGTCTACTGCGTGTCTCTCACAGGCGTCACCGGGGCGCGCTCCGAGGTAGGCGAGGGCTTGGAGGCGATGCTGGAGCGCGTGCGCAGGCACACCGACCTGCCCCTGGTGGTCGGTTTCGGCATCAGCAAGCCGGAGCACGTAACACGGGTGTCGCAAGCCGCCGATGGCGCGGTCGTGGGTAGCGCCCTAATCAACGTCATCGAAAGCCACCCCGACGAAGACGAGGTCATCCTCAGCGTCTCCGAGTACATCCGCGACATGAAAGAAGCCACACGCAGGAAAGGCCAGGAATAAGCGTCGAGCCGGCATAACGCCAGGGCCAGGATTGTTTGTTCACCGCAGAGACGCAGAGGACGCAGAGGGTACGCCCAGATTATAGTTGTTTAGCGAGGGTAAAAGGCAGCATCGTACAGTACGATGCTGCCTACTTCAAAGAACACCCTCAATTCTTCTCTTCGTAGCCTCTCCGTCCTCTGTGTCTCTGCGGTGAATTATCCTCGGCGTGATGCCGTTTCGTCTCCTCCCTGTCACTGCTGCTGTGTGTTATACTGGCGCATGGCGTTCGTGGCACGCACAATGACGGGTCCCCCTCCGAGGAGTAGCTGTCATGGCTAGCAGAGACACCGGGCATGTGAACGACATGCAGCGGTACCTAGTCGAAGAAGAGGCCGAGAAGTGGCAGGAGGGGCGCATCAGCAGGCGGGAGTTCGTACGCCGTGCCACCCTCATCCTGGGCAGCGCCGTGGTAGCCGGGCCTGTGCTCCTAGCGATGGGCTGCGACCCCAACACTCCCGAACCTACGCCCACCACTTCTTCCGCTTCCCAGCCTTCCACACCCCAGCCTGCCGCCTCGCCTGATGCTACAGCCCAAGCCACGGCGACCATCGGAGCTGCGGCCACAACAGGCGCGACGAGTGGCAGCCCCTTCCACGTGCCCGAAGGCGATCCCAACGTGCGCGCTGAGATGGTGGAGATTCCCGTCGCCGACGGCACCCGGTTGAAGGCCTACCTCGCGCTACCGACCCCGGTCAACGCACGCATAATGACCCCGCCCGGTGTGCTGGTAATCCACGAGAATCGCGGGCTGACCGACCACATCAAGGACGTGACCCGCCGTCTCGCCAGGGCCAACTACGCCGCGTTGGCCGTTGACCTGCTCTCCCGGCAGGGCGGCAGCGAGGCCCACCCTGATGAAGGCGAGCGCACAGGCCTGCTGGGCCAGAACCCGCCGGAGCAGATAATCTCCGACCTGTCTGCGGGCCTGGACTACCTGAAGTCGCGCAACGACGTGGTGCCTGACAAACTGGGCGCGGTAGGCTTCTGCTTCGGAGGCGGCTACACATGGCGCATGGCAACCGTCCGGCCCGACCTGAAGGCTGCCGTGCCCTACTACGGCCCCAACCCGCCCCTTGAAGACGTGCCCAACATAAAGGCGGCCGTACTGGGCATATACGGCGAGCGCGACACTCGCATCACCGGCCAGGTGCCCCCGCTTGAAGAGGCGCTCAAACAGGCGGGCGTCACCTACGAGATCAAGATATACGAAGGTGCCGAGCACGCCTTCCACAATGATACAAGTGCCCGCTACAACCCTGACGCCGCCAAGGATGCCTGGGAGCAAACGCTGGCATGGTTCGAGAAGTACCTGCGTGGGACGTAACACGTAACACGTAAGCTCACGTTAAGCAACAACAGCGGCCTATAGGGTACAGCGTTTCTTTAGCCGCTTTATGTGTTACGTATTACGTGTTACGCACCGTGGCACGAGACTTCCTAGTGTAGTTGCATACCATCGTACGAGGAGGCCGCAATGAGTTCCCGCAACCACCAGGTAACTGAGAGCTACGCCAGGCCGGAAGACATCGAGGCCATACTGAAAATGCGCCGCATCGCTGTGGTGGGGCTGTCCTCGGACCGCTTCAAGCCCAGCCACGGCGTGGCGCGCTACCTGCAAAGGGCGGGCTACGACATCACGCCTGTCAACCCGACCGAGCGCGAGGTCCTGGGCGAGCGGGCGTACGCCAGCCTGCGCGACCTGCCCGAACCGCCGGAGCTAGTGGATGTCTTCCGCCGCCCCGAATACATTGACGAAGTGGTGGAGGACGCCATCGCGGCGGGCGCAAAGGCCATCTGGATACAGTCAGGCATAATCAACTACGAAGCCGCCCGCAAAGCCCGGGAGGCCGGGCTGATTACCGTAATGGACCGCTGCCTCATGGTAGAACACAGCAGGCGCTCCTACTGATAGGCGCACCGTTCCTGCCACTACACCGTCCGCCTTACAGCACCCTATCTCACCGCTGTCATCCTGAGCGTAGCGAAGGATCAGGTGGGCAAGCGAGAGTCCTCAACGTTAGGGATGATGTTGGTAAGAGGAACCATGTACCAAAACAGGGAGAGTCAAGAACGGGCTACTGATCCTTCGCTGCGCTCAGGATGACAAGGGGGAATATGGTACCCCGGAAAGAAACAAGCTGACATCCACGTACCAACCATAGCAAACCCCATCACGTTTCACGTTTCACGTTTCAGAACCAGGAGCTACATTGGACACACAAGCAGAAGATTTCGCCCGGCTCGAAGACATAGACGCCGCGCTCAATATGCGCCGGGTAGCCATAATCGGCCTCTCGTCCGACCCCTCGAAGCCAAGCTTCACCGTAGGCCACTACCTCCAGAGGCACGGCTACAAGGTCATCCCGGTGAACCCCACCGAGACCGAAGTGCTGGGCGAGAAAGCATACGCCAGCCTGAGCGAATTGCCCGAACCGCCCGAGGTAGTTGACGTATTCCGCCGGGCGAACAAATTACCACAGATCGTGGACGATGCGATTGCGGCAGGTGCCAAGGCCGTCTGGTTCCAGCAGGGCATCGTAAACCACGAAGCCGCGAGCAAGGCCCGCGAAGCCGGGTTGATAGTGGTCATGGACCGCTGCATGAAGATTGAACGCTCGATGCGATAGATTTGGGAATTGGGATTTCGGATTTGTTTGGGTATCTACTAAATCCGCAATCCGAAATCCCAATTCCCAAATGGAGGAACCATGCAAACAGGAGTAATAGGCATCATCGGAGGGTCGGGGTTCTACGACATGCCGGGGATTACCGACGTGCGCACCGAGCACATAGACACACCGTTCGGCAAGACCCTCGACCCTGTGGTGCTCGGCAGGATAGCCGGGCGGGACGTGGCCTTCATATCGCGGCACGGCAAGGGGCACAGGGTCAACCCCACCCACGTGCCGGTGCGCGCCAACCTCTTCGCGATGAAGCTGCTGGGGGTCACCCACCTCATCTCCGTCAGCGCGGTCGGCAGCATGAAGGAGGAGCTCGCCCCCGAACACATGGTGGTGCCCGACCAGCTATTCGACCGCACCGTGCACCGCCCGCGCACCTTCTTCGAGCATGGCGTGGTGGTGCACGTTGCCTTCGACAAGCCCTATTGCCCCGACTTGCGCAAGAGCCTGGTTGCAGCCGCCGGGGAGGCCGGTGGGACCGTGCACGATGGCGGCACGTACATGTGCGTGGAAGGGCCGCAGTTCTCCACCCGCGCCGAGTCCGAGACGTACCGCAGCTGGGGCATGTCCATTATCGGTATGACCGCGCTGCCTGAGGCCAGGCTGGCCCGCGAAGCCGAGATGTGCTACGCTACCCTGGCTATGGTCACCGACTACGACACCTGGCACCCCGGTCACGACAGCGTGACGGTGGACATGGTGGTGCAGACCCTCAACAAGAACGTGCACCTGGCGCGCAACACGGCGAGCCATGTAATATCCACAATAGGCGCGAGCCGTGCATGCAGTTGTGGCAGCGCCCTACAGAGTGCTATCATGACAGCACCTGAAGCGATCTCTGCTGAGGTCAAGGAGCAAATGCGACCCCTCATTGGCAGGTACGTTGAATAATTAGAGGCTTATGAGCGTAGCGTCACCTCCCACCACGCACACACCCCCGGCACCGGGCTTGCCCGCCGTACAGCCAGGCTCATCCCGCGCCGGGCGCTTCTGGGGTACGGTCCGCTCCCTGCGCTGGACCGAGTTCCGCCTGCTCATAGTGCCTTCGCTCCTCAGCATCGTGGGCATGCTCATGGTCATCCTGGTGCCCACGGGTGAGATGCAGTGGCAGTGGAAAGACCTCTGGATGAGCTTCGTATTCCTCGGCCTGCTCGCCGGACTCCACCTCTTCCTCAATTTCGCCAAGCCCCGCGCCGACCAGGTGCTGCTCCCAATCACGGCCACTATCATGGTGCTAGGCCTCGTGATGATACAGCGCCTGGAGCCTGCCCTCATTAGCAAAAGCGCGGACTTCGAGGGCATAGCCCGCAAGCAGGTTCTGTGGATAGTGGTCGGCATGGTGGCGATGTGGGCCACGGTCGCCCTCGTGCGCGACCTCAACTGGCTGCGGCGCTACAAGTACACCTTCGCCATCCTGGGCATAGGGCTGGTGGCCGCCACGCTGGTGTTCGGCACCGACGCCGGGAGCGGCAGCGGGGTCAAGCTCTGGTTCAACTTCGGCTTCTTCCTCTTCCAGCCGTCCGAGCTACTTAAAGTGCTGCTCGTTATCTTCCTGGCGGGCTACCTCGATGATAAGCGTGAGCTATTTGGCTATCCCTACAGAGTCGGCCCCGTCAAGCTGCCCCCGATACCCTACATCGCGCCGTTGCTGGTGCTGTGGGCGCTGGCTCTGGTGCTGTTCGTGGTCCAACGCGACCTGGGTAGCGCGCTCCTCTTCTTCGGCATATTCCTGGCGATGCTCTACGTGGCAAGTGGCCGCGTCTTTTTCGTGGTGGGCGGGCTGGCCCTCTTCTTCGCGGCGGCCTATACCTTGAGCGTCTTCTTCGCCTCGCAGTTCACCCACATCGCGAAGCGCGTCAACATCTGGCTCGACCCCTGGCCCGTGGGACACGACGAAGGCTTCCAGATCGTGCAGTCGCTCTTCGCTCTGGCTTCCGGTGGCGTGCTGGGCGTGGGCATCGGCTTCGGCTCGGCCAGCATCATTCCGGCCGTGCAGACCGACATGATAATCTCGGCCATAGGTGAGGAGCTTGGGCTGGCGGGCACCCTGGGCGTGGTAGCTCTATTCATGGTGCTGGTCTACCGGGGCTACCACATTGCCTTCGCCTCCCGCAGCGGCTACGAGCAACTGCTGGCGGTGGGCCTCACCACCATTCTGGGCTTGCAGGCGATAATCATCATCGGCGGCGCGATCAAGATGATCCCACTTACGGGTATTACCCTGCCCTTCATCAGCTACGGTGGCTCTTCGCTTATCACCAACTGCATTATTATTGGCCTGCTGTTGCGCGTATCGGCCCCGCGCCCCATCCGCACCGACACCGAGAGGCTGGGCAGCCCGTGATGCCGAGCGCGGTACGCACCCTCATCAGGGTCTTCGCGCTGCTGGGCGGCCTGGGGCTTGTTACGTTCGGCCTCGTCAACGGGGCCATACCCGGCAAGCCCAAAGAGCCACCCAGCGACAGCGTCTGGCTGATCTGCCTGGGCGGGGCGTTCCTGCTCTTCCTGATCTACGCCTGGCTCACGGCGGCACCCCCGGTCGGCAGGTACGCCACCCTCGATGCTCGTTTCCGGCATAACGTGCGGCAGCTTGGGGCCTTCTTACTGGTCGGTTTCGCCCTGCTCAGCCTGCATCTGCTCCGCGAGCAAATCGTGGTGGCCGCTGCCATCAAAGATGCCACCGTTATCACCGAAGAGGGCAACGTCATACAGGACCCGCGCAAGATACCGCAGGAGCTACAGACGCAGCGCGGGGCCATCATGGCCGGGGACAGGGTTATCGCGGCCTCCGAGATTATCTCGCCCTCCCGCTACGCGCACCGCATCTACCCGGAGCCGAACATCTCCTACCTGGCGGGTTACTATAACCCGATGATCTACGGATCGGCGGGTCTTGAGGCATCGTTCGACAGGTACCTGTCGGGCAACGAGGTGCTCAACCCCCTGACGGAGCAGCAGCGCAGGCTCCTGCACCGCCCTGTTATCGGCAACGACCTCTACCTGACCATCGACCCAAACCTCCAGAATTTCGCCCAGACGCAGCTTGGCGAGCGCAAGGGTTCGGTCGTGCTGCTCGACGCGCAGAGTGGGGCTATCCTGGCGCTCGCATCCTGGCCCCACATCGACCCCGAACAGTTATCCTTCGACCCGTACCGGGACGACTGGGAGGCAGAGAGCAAGCGGATAGTTGACTATTATAACGCGGTTATAAGCGACGAGAGCAACCCGCTCCTGCTCCGCGCCACCCAGGGCCTCTACCCGCCCGGCTCCACCTTCAAGACCATCACGGCAGGCGCGGCCATAGACACCGGGGCGGTCCAGCCGCTATCCGTCTTCACCGACACCGACGGCAAAGTGCAGGTAGAGCCGGGCAACTACTTCCATGTAGACTGCGCCACCTGCCGCCCGCGCAACCACGGCCCGCTGTTCACCCTCACCGAGGGCTACAAGTGGTCGCTCAATGTGGTATTCGCGGAGCTTGGGGTGCAACTGGGCAGCAACCGGATAATAGAGTACGGCAGGCGCTTCGGCTTCGGCACCCGCTACGACATCGGCCTGCCTCTTGAGGCGAGCCGCCTGGCTTCCAGCGCGGAGGCGTTGCAAACGAGCAAGAACCTGCTCGCGGCCACAGCCTACGGCCAGGGAGAGGTGCAGGCCACGCCCTTACAAATGGCCCTGGTGGCGGCTGCCGTGGCGCGTGGTGGCGAGCTACCGGCCCCCTACATGGTCGCCTCGGTGAACGACCACGAAACGGGCCAACCCATCTGGCAGTTCCAGCCTCACACCCTACAGCAGGCTCTCTCGCCCAACACGAACGAGGCCATCAAGCAGATGATGATTACCTCCATCCAATCGGGCTGGGCCAAAGATGCCGCCATACCCGGCGCTACCGTGGGCGGCAAGACGGGCACCGCCGAAACGGGCCGCGACACCACCCACTCCTGGTTCATCGGCTTCGCGGGCAAAGACCCCACCAAACCCCGGTACGCCATCTGCACCATGATAGAGGACGGCGGCGAAGGCACGCGCGTAGCCCTGCCCCTGGCTAAGGTGGTGCTGGAAGAGGCGCTGAAGAAATAGTGTTTGATTATTACTCTTGGGCGCAAAGGAAGACGCCCATAGAGAGGTGGGTTGGCAACATAGTGCGAAGGCGGACGCCCGTCGACTAAAGTCGAGGGCTACACTTTGCAAAGTCCCCCTTCGGGGACTCACTGATTCAAGGAAGCTTCTATTGGGGTGAACATGTTGCTAAGATAGTCCGCCTACGCGGACTTTGCAAAGTGTAGCCCTCGACTTTAGTCGACGGGCGTCTCCTCTACCCCAATATTTCGTCTACAGTTACGCTTATCCCACCGGCCAGGGGCAGAAGTATAGTCTCTCCGCGAACCACCCTGCTCATTTCCGTATATCTGCCGTTACCAGGAGCGGCGTAGACCTCAACAACATCTTCGTTGAGGTTGACAATCCAGAGCAGTCCTATTCCCGCCTCCGCGTACATGGGCACCTTTACCGTCCTGTCTTTCTCCAGCGAAGTATCGGCTACCTCCACCAGCAGAAGCACGTCTTGCGGTTCCGGTCGTGAGTTGCTATAAAAGTCGCCCTTCGGCCTGAGCAGGGCTATATCAGGCTCAGGTTCCGTGTCGTCTGCAAGTCGAATCGGGTTCTGGGGCCATAGGATAACTGAGCCACCGAGATTAGATGTAAAGATCGAGGTGAGGCGGGCTACGCACCCCGCGTGACGCAGGCCAATTGGGGCCATCTTTACGATTTCCCCCTTGAGAAGCTCGACATTGTCGCCCTCTCCCAATATTCCGGCTTCAATCATCTTCTCATACTGCTCGGATGTGAACAGTATGCGTTCGACCTGTACTACCATATGCGTACCTGCTGCTTGTGTCCTACCTCGCCATCACTCGTCACATAATCATAGCATACGTTACGCTACCTGACCTGCGGCTCGTCCACGTTCACCTTGGGGCCGAGGAAGCGCGGCTGGTCGTTGATGATGATGCGGAACAGGTTGCCAGCCAGCGCGGGGATCTCGCGGACCTCGTTGTTGAAGGTGTTGTAGGGCTGGCGGTCGGCTATCACCCCTATCGCTTTCACCTTCAGGTAGTTGCAGGCATGCAGGGCGCGCGGCAAATGGAACCGTTGCGTGACCAGGGTGGCCTCTTTCAAGCTGAATACCTCTCGCGCCCGGTAGCAGCTATCCCACGTGTTGAACCCCGCGTAGTCCAGCACAATATCGTCGTCCGGCACCCCCCTAGCCACTGCCGCCTTGAGCATAGCCGCGACTTCGTTGTAATCCACGTCGCCGTTATCCCCTGTCATGAGCAGCTTGTCAACCTTGCCCGCTTTGTACAGGTCGGCGGCGGTGGCTACCCGGTCCTCCAGTATGGCCGAAGGCCCGCCGTCGGGGCGCAGCCCGGCCCCGAATACGAGGGCGACGTGACTGTGCGGCAGTTTCGGGTCGTCTACCTCGTACATGAGCGTCCGGGCGTCGGCTTCCACCAGCAGCTTGTATCCACCCAGGGTCAGCACACCCAGGCCCAACGCCACGAGCGCCACTAGGCCCAGCCTGCGCAGAAAGGTAAGCAAGGGACTCTGCATATACACGGGCTTGTGGTAGGCCCAGCGTTTGGGACCGCGCCCCGCGAATCCAGGGTTCGGGCGCGGGCGTGCGGCAACGTACTTGTGCGACTTGCTCACGCGCTACCCCTCTCCGGCTCCGCCCTTGATGCGGTCCCAGTAGCGGTCCATCTCCTCGACGTTCATCTCTCGTAGCGTCTTGCCCTCGTCCACAATCGCCCGCTCCATCGCCGTGAAGCGGTTGAGGAACTTGTCGTTGGCCCGCCGCAAGGCCTCCTCCGCGTTGATGCCCATCCACTTGCCCAGGTTCACCAGCACGAACAGCAGGTCGCCCAACTCTTCCGTGCGCCTCTCTACGCTCTCCTCCACCCGCAGCTCTTCCAGTTCCTCCCGCACCTTGTCGTAGATGCCGGATATGTCTGACCAGTCGAAGCCGACGCGGGCCGCGCGCACCTGTAGCTGTTGGGCGCGGTCCAGCGACGGCATGGCGCGGGGTACGCTCAACAGCAGCCCCGTGCCCTCTAGCCCCTGGTTGGCCGCCTCCGCCGAGTCGAACTTGCGCCCCGCCCTCGCCTTGGCCTCGCGCTCCTTCGCCTTGATCATCTCCCAGTTGCGCAGTACGTGCTCGGCCCCCGTGACTTCAACGTCACCGAAGACGTGCGGGTGCCGCCTCACCAGCTTGGTCACGATGTGTCCCACCACGTCCGCGAGGGTGAACTCCTCGTTGGAGACGGCAAGCTGCGAGTGGAACACCACCTGCAACAGCAGGTCGCCCAATTCCTCGGCCAGCGTGTCGGGGTCGTTGGCGTCCATCGCGTCCACCGCTTCATAGGCCTCTTCCAGCAGGTGGTGCTTGATCGAGTCGTGGGTCTGCTCGCGGTCCCAGGGACAGCCGCCGGGGCCTCTCAGCCTGCCCATCACGTACACCAGCGAATCGAACTCGCGGGGCAGTTGCAGCGGCTCCAGCGCAGGCAGGTACACGCACGCCAGGTGGTTGATGCCGTGCCCCCGGTCCATCTCGGCCAGCGTGGTGCTTATCACCTGCTCCTGTCCCGGCACTCCCGCGTTCAACACGATTCGCACCGGGTGCTCGTCCGGGTAGCGCTCCATCAGCATCAGCTTGCAGGCCGAGGCTACCCGGTCGTTGTAGAC
>JALZHG010000150.1 GCA_030914045.1 Chloroflexota bacterium
AGTACATACAGTGTCTAGCATGTAGAGGCATAGTCACAGGCTACCCTGATGGTATGTTCCACGCTGAGCGCAACATCACTCGTGGGCAGATATCGAAGATGGTGTCTAATGCTGCTGGCTTCAACGAAGACCCAGGTCCTCAGATCTACCAGGACGTGCCACCAGGCTCTACTTACTATGAGTACATCAACCGCCTCACCAACAGGGGCATCATGTCGGGGTATCCATGTCCTGAGCGTCCTGAAGGTGACGACTGCGACCCTGACAACCCTGTGATCTTCCTGCCGAACGCTAACGCCACGAGAGGACAGCTAGCCAAGATAGTGTCTAACGCTGCTGGCTTCAACGAGGCAGTGTCGGGGCAGTTCTACGCAGACGTACCGCAAGAGGGGCAGGGTAGCCAGTTCTACGAGTGGATCATGCGCCTCACCAACAGGGATGTCATGAGTGGCTACCCCTGCGGTGGGCCAGGTGAGCCATGTGACGAGGAGAACAGGCCCTACTTCAGGTGGGCAGTAGAGGTGACGAGGGGACAAGCCTCCAAGATAGTGTCTAACACCTTCTTCCCCGGCTGCGAAGACCCTATCAATAACTAGCTGGAAGTAGCTGGTCGCCAGCGCGGAACGAGTTGTGGAGAGAGGGCAGGCTGACGGTGTTCCAAGTCTGCCCTCTCCGCATGACTCGCGTTATGTTGTGAGTCATAGTCCCTATGTGCATAGTACTGCTCCCGTTCAGCATAGGGCGGAAAGTATATAGTTTTGCCATCATTCATGACTCTTGACACCACTGTAGAAGACATCTATAATGATGGCTCAACTGCGGCTCGTATAGCTCTATACAACCCCGGCGCACCAGGCTGTCTATCAGAGAGCCGGAGTGATGGCATGGGCGCAAACGTCAGCACGAACACGAGTCCAAGGCACAAAGCAACTTGAACAAATCTGAAGAAGGAGAAAACCTGTGCGTAGAAAGATAATGACGGTCGCTCTCTTGGTAATCGCAATCCTCACGATCGCTGTGGCCCCCGTGGCGGCTGTCACGGATGGTGAACTGGATGGTAACGGCCACCCCTACGTAGGAATAATGGTCGCCCAGGATGCCAAGGGCAATCCACTATGGCGTTGCAGCGGTACCCTGCTCTCCTCTACCCTCTTCCTTACCGCCGGACACTGCACGGAAGCCCCTGCAGTTCGCGCTCAGATATGGTTCGCGGCTGATGTCGAATCTGGCATCCCCGCTAACGGCTATCCCAACAAGGGTGATGTTGGTGGAAGAGCTTACACCCACCCCAGCTATAACCCTAACGCCTTCTACCTATATGACCTGGGCGTCGTGGTGCTTGATAAGCCGATGCGCATGAGCAAGTATGGCGCTCTGCCCAAGCAGGATGTGCTGGACAAGATGGCTTCCCAGCGCGGTCTTCAGAATGTCACCTTTACGTCTGTAGGTTATGGGCTCCAGGAGAGCTTCCCCGACCAGGCATCGTTCCTGGAGAACAACCAGAAAATACGCATGGTCGCTCACCCCCACCTGCTCCAGATCAACACCGCGTTCACGGGCGACTACTCCGTGCTGCTCTCGAACAACGCGAATACGGGCGGCACCTGCTTTGGTGATTCGGGCGGCCCCAACTTTATTGGCGATTCCAATGTCGTAGGTGGTGTCACCTCCTTCGGTATCAACGGCAACTGTGCGGGCAGTGGCGGTGTGTACCGTGTCGATAGGGCTGATGACCTGGGCTGGCTCTACAGCAAGTTTGGCGCTCACTTGAAGTAGACTCTCGCTCAAGGAAATAGGTCGGTGTGGTCAAACGGGGTCACGCATGACGTGAGAACATTGAGGGCAGGCTTGCCGAATCGGTAGCCTGCCCTCTCCGCATGTCTCGGCCCAGTTGTGGGAGCCATTCGCTTCGTGGTACAATAACGCGCCGCGCCAGCAGCATGCAGCATGGGCTACGCATTACATGTTTCACTCACAACATACCCTGGAGGTCGTGTTTGAAGATCAATAAGCTGTCGGTCGTCATACCTGTATACAACGAAGAGCGGACGATTCGCCAGATCATAGAGCAGGTACGCGCCGTGCCGCTGGGCGCTATAGAGAAGGACATCATCGTGGTGGACGACTGCTCGACCGACGGCACGCCCGAGCAGTTAGAGGTCCTGGCTCGTGAGGGTGCGATCCGCCTGTTCCGGCACAAGGTGAACCGGGGCAAGGGCGCGGCCTGCCGCACCGGCATAAAGCAGGTGCGGGGCGACGTAGTCATCATCCAGGACGCCGACCTCGAATACGACCCGGCGGACTATCCCCACCTACTCGCGCCGATACAGAAGGGCCGCAGCAAGGTAGTTTACGGCTCGCGCTTCCTCGGCCCGCACAAGGCGATGTATTTCTGGCACACGCTCGGCAACAAGCTGCTCACCCTCATCACCAACGTCCTGTTCGACACGACGCTTACCGACATGGAGACCTGCTACAAGGTCTTTACCGCCGACATAGCCCACAAGCTACACCTCAAGTCCAACCGCTGGGGCTTCGACCCCGAAATCACCGCCAAAATCCTCAAGATGGGCAACCGCATCTACGAAGTCCCGATCTCCTATACCGGCCGCGAGTTCTGGGAGGGCAAGAAGATCTCCTGGAAGGACGGGTTTACGGTCATCAGGACGCTGATCAAGTACCGCTTTCGGGATTAGTTGTTAGTTGTTAGTTGTTAGTGAAGAGAGCTAACAACTAACAACTAACAACTAACAACTAACAACTAACAACTAACAACTAACAACCATGAACATCATCGGAGTGGACGTTGGCGGGACGAAGATACTCAGCGTCCGCGCCGACGAGAAGGGCAACATCCAGGCTCGCGAGCTTTGCGCCACCGAGGCGGACCGGGGGCTGGACTACGTTGTGGGGCTTATTGCAGGCTCGATAGAGAAGTTGGCGGGCGGTGAGACGATAGAGGCAGTGGGGCTGGGGGTGCCTGGGCCGCTCGACCCGGTTAAAGGCATCGTGTACGACCCGCCCAACTTGCCCGGCTGGGACGACGTGCCACTTGTCAGCCTGTTGCGCAAGAAGCTGGATACTTTGAGCGACGTGCCAGTGGTGCTGGTAAACGACGCCAACGCCGCGGCCCTGGCCGAGTACCACTTTGGCGCGGGCACCCGCTACAAGGGCGAGCTGCCGCTCAAGCATCTGGTTTACCTCACCATCAGCACAGGTATAGGCGGCGGGGTAATCACGGACGGCAAGCTGCTGGTGGGCAGCACGGGCATGGCCGCCGAGCTTGGGCACATCGTGATAGACGCGGGCGGTCCCCGGTGCGGGTGCGGCAATCTTGGTTGCCTCGAGGCGTGCGCCGCCGGTCCGGCCCTGGCGCGGGAGGGCTACTTGATTGTCAAGTCACGCCGCCCCACCAAGATGGCCCAGATGGTAAACGGTGTGGCCGAGGACGTAACCGCCGAAATCGTGGTAAAGGCCGCGCGCCAGGGCGACCACGAAGCGATGATGCTGATGGAGCGGGAAGGCATGCTCGTGGGCGTGGGAGTGGTGAACTGCATACACGCCTTCAACCCGCAGCTTATCGTGCTGGGTGGGGGCGTCACCAACGCCAAAGAGTTGCTGTTCGACCGGGTGCGCGCCACAGTCGAGGACCGCATCATGCCCGCGTACAAAGGCACCTACCAGATAGTGCCCGCCGCCCTGGGTGGCGACGTGGGCGCGCTAGGTACCGTAGCCGCCGCGCTGGTGGAAGTGCAAAGCAAAGCTCAGGGCGCATAGAGTGGCGTCGCCTAGCGGCCAGGCCACTGCAGGATATTACTACCCTGCTCCCCCGTCATCCTGAGCGTAGCGAAGGATGAGGTGGGTAGGCGCGAGCTTTCAACATACAGGATGATGAGGGCAATAGGAACAGTGGTGCCGCAATTGAAAGCGCGAAGAGCGGGTCACTGATCCTTCGCTACGCTCAGGATGACAAGGGGGAGCGAGGATGTCACTGGCGCTTCAGGTTAGCAGAAGGGGAGAGTGGTCGCATGGATAGCAGCCGCATGGTGGGCAAGCCGACGCTGATGGCAATCTACCCGCAACGTTACGAGGCCTCGGCCATATTGGACACTCTCGGCAGGGTGGGTTATCCTTTGAATGACGTGTCGGTGTACTACCGGCTGAAGGGGACCGACCACGTGGTGGACGCGACGACCGGACAGGTGGCAGCCGGGCAGTCGGTCAACCAGTCGGAAGTCACGCAGGAAGGGCTGAACAGCGCCGAGACGGTGGTGCTGCTGCACCCCGGTACGGAGGTCGTGCAGGCGGTGAGCGGCGCACTCGGTCAGGTGGGCCAGCCAACCATCCTCTACGAGGGCGAGACCGGTGTGGAGGGCAACCTGGGCGGCTACACGCGCATCGATGAGACGCACAACACGGAGATACCAGGCAGCTAAGAGAGCAGGCTTATGTTTGGACTTCAGTTCGATGAGGTAAGGTTCTTCGGCTTCATGCTGGGGTTCGTGATAGGCACCACCTTTCACGAGTTCATGCACGCCTATTCCGCCTACCTGCTCGGAGACGACACGGCGCAGCGCCAGGGCCGCATCACGCTCAACCCCGCCGCCCACTTCGACCCGTTCGGCTTCTTCATGGGCATCCTGCTTGCCCTCGGCGTGGGCCTGATAGCCTGGGGTCGCCCGGTGCCGGTGAACCCCTACGCTCTCAAGGGTGGCAGGCGTGGCATGGCTATCGTGGCGGTGGCGGGGCCTATCTCCAACCTGGTGTTCGCCGCGGCGCTCACACCGTTGTACCACTTCACGCAGGGTGTGTTCTCCGCGCAGGTGAGCGGCGTGATTGAGTACATGATCTACATCAACGTGCTTCTCTTCTGCTTCAACCTGATACCGATACCCCCGCTTGATGGCTTCAACATCCTGGTGGGCATCCTGCCCAACTACTGGAACGTCATACTGGAACCGATCCGGCGTTACGCCCTGCCCATCCTGATTGGCGCGGTCTTTCTCGTGCCCTACGTAGGTAGGCTGCTCCTTCGCATCGACTTGAACCCGGTGTCAGAGATTATCGGACCTGTAGCACGCGGCCTCCTCCAGGTGCTCGGCCTCGCGTGACGTTCCTGTGCCGTCCGGTGTGTTAGGCAGGTGGCTCTACAGGTCGCGGCAGTTCTTCGCGGCGCTGGGTGTGGGGGCCAAACTCAGCCGGGAGGACCTGGCGGAGGCCCGGCGCGTGCTCGGCCCCGACCTGTACGGGGTGTTCGCGGCTATGCCCGCACCATATAAGCGGCACGGCCTGGGTGTTTACAGGAAGGTGCTGTCGGCGGGCGGCAGCGACGAGGCCCTGCTACAGGCGGCGCTATTGCACGACTCCGGCAAGTACGACCCCATGAGCGGCAGGTACGTAACGGTGCTCCACAGGGTAGCCGTAGTGCTGCTAGAAGCGGTGCCCCCAGGGCGGCCCGCGCTTGAATGGCTATCAAGAAAGAGACCAGCGAGGGGGCTGACAGGCTACCTGCTCTACCCATTCTACCTGAGCAAACACCACCCACACTTAGGAGCCAACACCGCACGCCAACACGGTGCGTCACCCGAACTGGTACGCCTCATAGCCGAGCACCAGCACTATGACGCCACAGACGAAGCATTACGCCGCCTCCAAGCGGCAGACGACCGGAGCTGAGGCGATTAGTAATTACGAATTGATAAGCACCTGTAATTAGTAATTCGTAATTACCCGAAGGGAGGGTATATGGAAGTTGTGAACCTGGCAGAGAAGTTCGGCAAGTTTACGGAGCACTGGAGTCCCAAGATCGTGGGGGAGTTGAACGACTCCCATGTGAAGTTGGTGAAGGTGCAGGGGGAGTTCGTCTGGCACCACCACGAGGTGGAGGACGAGTTGTTCCTGGTGGTGAAAGGGCGGCTGCTCATACGGCTGCGCGACCGCGACCTCTGGCTCAACGAGGGCGAGTTCGCCATCATACCCCACGGCGTGGAGCACCAGCCTTACGCCGAGGAAGAAACGCACATACTGCTCCTGGAACCGGCGGGCACGGTGAACACAGGCAACGTGCAGAACGAACGCACCGCTGTAGTGGAGCGCATATAATCGTTGGCTTGTGACCCTGTTTGTCCTACAGGACCAAGTTCCACCCTGTCATCCTGAGCGCAGCGAAGGATCGCAAGAAGGTGAAGAGGGATGCTGCGGAACTTTATAGACCATAGTGCGTGTAGTTCAGCGTGGGGTAGAAGGAGCATCTGAGATCCTTCGCTGCGCTCAGAAGGTGTCTAATAAAGGTGCGGGGAAGATTTAGGCACAAGAACAAGGAGATACAGGCTGGAAGGAGCGCAGGAGAAAGCAACCGTTGTGTCCATAGAGCCTACTTGAGAGGCCTGACCACGCATGATGGTGTGTGTCCCTCGCTCCTCTTGCCTGCCCCTACCCCTTTATTAGACACCCTCTCAGGATGACAGGGCCACTTTTGGTCGCCACATCAGCAGGTGAATCGCACGAGGCACGTATGATTACAGACGCCGACGCACAACCGCAGACGAGCGAGGCCGTAGACGGTGCCACTGAGGATGCGGGCAGCGCGGAGCATGCTACCAACGGCACGTTCCAGGTACGCCTGGAGGTGTTCGAGGGGCCGCTGGACCTGCTGCTCAAGCTCATAGAGCGCAGGCAGCTTGACATCAGCAAGGTGGCCCTCTCGGAGGTCACCGACGCCTTCCTCTCCTACATGTCGGCCCACCCGGATATGCCCCCCGCGCCCATGGCCTCCTTCGTGTGGGTGGCGAGCAAGCTGCTCTGGATCAAGTCGCAGATGCTGCTGCCCCGCCCGCCTTCAACCCGCACCGAAGACGACGAGGAAGACCCTGGCGACGAGCTTATACGCCGCCTGGAAGCCTACAAGCGGGTGCAGGAGGCCGCCAAGTGGCTGCGAGGCCGCGAGCTTGCAGGCCTTCGTTCCTACGAGCGGCCCGCGTCCCTGGAGCCGCAGCCGGTCGCTCCGAAGCCAAAGCTCTCCCCAGATGAAATGGGCACCGGCCTAGAAGGAGTGACCCTTACGAAACTGGTGAAGATGGTTCAGAAGCGGATGCAACTGGGCATGCCCACAATACCAACGGGCACCGCCACCAGGGGGCATACGATCACCGTAGCTGAGAAAGTGGTGCACCTGCGCAAGCGACTATCTCCGCTCAAAAAAGAGGAGCGCCTGGCGCTGGGCATAGAGTTTGCGGAGGCATCCATGCGCTCGCGCACCGAGCTTGTGGTGCTTTTCCTGGCCGTGCTGGAAATCATACGCCGCAAGATGGGCGTAGCCGAGCAGGACGAAGCATTCGGGGAGATTTGGCTGAGGAAGGCGGAATAGACGATGGACGATGGACGATGGAGAAGTTGTGAGTTGTGAGTTGTGAGTTGTAAGTTGAAGGATTGTAACTAACCATCATCCTCTTGGCGCGCCCTTGGCGTTCTTTGTGTCTTTGCGTTTCCGTCTCCTATCGTCCATCGTCTATCGTCCATCGTCCATCGTCCATCGTCCATCGTCCATCGTCCATCGTCTGTTACGCCCGGAGGGCACTATGGGTATCAACGTCTACGGGAATCTGCTGGCGGGGCTTGAGGATCGCCTTCACAGGATCGAGCACCCGCCTGTGATTACCCTGACCACCGATTTTGGCACGCACGACGGCTATGTGGGGGCGATGCGGGGCGTGATACATACGCTGCTGCCCGACGCCAAGGTGGTCGATATTAGCCACGACGTGACGCCACAGCAGATACAGGAGGGGGCTTTTATCCTGTACCGGGCGTACAGGTACTTCCCGGCTAGCGCGGTGCACATCGCGGTGGTGGACCCCGGTGTGGGTAGCTCGCGGCGGTCCATCGTGTTGAGCACGCGGCACGGCATCTTCGTCGGCCCCGACAACGGCATCTTCACCTACGTGCTCCGGGCGGAGCAGGCCCCGGTGGCGAACGCCGAAGTAGATAGGATGCCCTGGATAGGGGGTATGTGGGGCGTCGCACCCAACTGGGCGGGCGAGGTCGAGCTTGAGGACGCTGGAGACTCGGAAGACGACCCGGTCGCGGGGGCGGTGCTGGAGGACGACCCTTACGCCTACTCTGGTGAGTCGCCCACCGCTTACCACCTGGACAACCCGGACTATTGGCTGGCTAACGTCAGCAACACCTTCCACGGGCGCGACGTATTCGCTCCCGTAGCCGCCCATCTCGCCAGCGGCGCTCACCCCGACCGCATGGCTACTCCCATCAAGCTCGACAGCCTGGTGACGCTGCCCTCCGCCGCGCCCAGGGTGCAGAAGTCCGGCCAGGGCACCACGATAGTGGGGCAGGTGATCCATATTGACCGCTTCGGCAACATCATCACCAATCTGCCGGACAGGTTGCTGGAGCCGCTGCTGGAATCGACGGACGCCACTGCCGTCATCGAGATCGCGGGCTATAGCATCAAGGGCCTCGGCCACTCCTACGCGGACGTGCGGCGGGGGCAGGCACTGGCCCTAATCGGCTCCGAGCGCCTGCTGGAGGTGGCTGTCCGCAACGCCAGCGCCGCCCAGCGTATGAAGATCAGCGTGGGCGACCAGGTGCGGATTGTGGTGAAGGGTTCTTAGAGGTGGTTTCAAAACCGATGGGCTGTGCCCTTATTTGCTGGAACTTCCTGGTGTAAAGTTGGATTTGGTGGTGTAGCAGGTTAGGTTATAGCAGGTTAATTAGAGACGTAGTTAGAGAGGCAAATGAAACCTACCACAACATGTATATTGGAAGCCGCAGGCTATCAGGCTACATTCGAGCTATTGGGCCTCGACGAAGAAGGCTATATTCACTACAATCTAGGGTTCCTGCTGGAGCCTAGCTTGGGAACAGTTACTTTGCAGTCTACGGCTTCCTCTATTGCTGCTCGTGATTTAGAAGGCCTATTAGACTATCTAGAGGAGCATATGTCCCAACTGGTGAGCAATCCAGACAGGGAAGCAGATGTATTCGTTGAGTACGAACTGGGCTTTCAACTGCAGGCATTCGCCGGTGAAGCTAGTGACGATAGCACTGAAGGTGACTTCTCAATCAGGTTCCTGGTGAATGCTGGCCGGGCCAAAGAAGATGCGAATGATGATATTGGCACGTCTGTCTACGTAGGTGCCGAGTCTACCATCAGCTTTTCTAAGGTACGAGGATTTATTAGCTGTATGAGGTCAGCACTCGACAACATGAAACGCTAATACCACACTGCACCAGTTTTGAAACCACCTCTTAGCCGTGGGTCGGTACTACTCCCGTGGGCCTGTGCATATCAGGTGGAAACCCTGCTATATGTTCTAATCCGTGCACGTATTCCAACAACGTCTTCCACAAACCTTAATTTACCCACGACCACCTGCCTCTTCTCTACATAATGTTCTACGTAATTAAGCGTACTTTTGCTGTATAGTAGTAGCCTGCTGTATAGCTTGTTCTTGACACCGCTTTTGTACGGCTGGTATCATACGCCTTGCGTCTGCGGAAACGTAGATGCTTTGCCCCTAACCTAATTGGGGCATTATGGGCGCAAGACAATTCTGGCCGGAGCGGCTTTGTGCTGCTCATCATTGCTAGTCCTGCTGCCCATAGAGGTCGCCTATACGGCCTCTATTTTCCGTTTACATACAGGAGGATACCGCTACATGTCACGAAACCTGTCCTACAAGGGCAAGGGTCAGGACACAGGGCCGGTGGCTCTTCCGGTCGGAGACGACCTTCAGGATTCTTCCCAGGCTAAACGCAACGGGAAGTCCGCCACCCGCCTTTCACTCAGCACCCCCTCTGCGAGGCGCACGGACCGGGCTATAGACGACGCCCAGAGCAGCCTCGACTCCCTGATTAAAGCTCCATACTCGCACGCCGACCGCTCCCGGCCCCAGGTCATTTCCAGTTCGGGCCGCGTGCGCAACCAGACCAGGGGCCGCATCGCCGCTCCCGCCTCCCTCACCAGCGAAACTCCCTCTGCCGGCAGGACCGCTCGCCCCCTCTACATCCTGGGCGAAGGGCTGAACGATGTCGACGACAGGGCGCTGGCTATCGTCCCCGGCACTGTGCCCCTCTACGGACCGGACGGCGAGATGCGAGAGGTGCCGAATACCGCGCTCGGCAGGGGCATGGCCCTGGCTACAGGTACGTTGCAGACAGCCAAAGAGCACGCCGGGCTGCTACTCGGCACGCTTGACGCCCCCAACGGGCTGGGCCTGGCCGATGCCGAGACTTTGCACACTTCCCGCCGCGCCGCTTCGCAGTGGGCCACACGCTACGCCACGCACATGGTGGTACTGTTGGTCGTGGCCGTGCTGGTGGCGCTTGGCGGCCTCAGAGCGCTTACGACGGAGGGCTCTTACGCCTCCGACCTGCACTCCGCCGAGGAGTTGGGCACAGACCATTTCCACGACGCAGAGGCCGAGTTCGGCGGTGAGGCTATAGACAGCCCCGACTTCGTGGTAGCCCTCCCGCGCACAGAGCTTGGTGGAGCAGATGCCGCCGCTAACTCCATCGTCGCGCCTCGCGGTCCTTCCGGCGAGGAAGCGCAGGTGCCGCCCCAGACGGATTCCCCGCCCGCGCCCGCACCCATTGGCAAGGTGACCGAGTACACTGTGGCCTCGGGCGACACAGTGGGTTCAATAGCCGCAAAGTTCAAATTGATGCCTGAGACCGTCATGGGCTCAAACGGCATATACGACAGTGAGGAAGTGCTCGCGGTGGGCCGCGTGCTCGCTGTCCCACCGATAGACGGCATGCACTACGTAGCTAAAGAGGGCGACACGGTGCAGAGCATCGCGGACCGCTTCCAGGTGGACGCCGAGGTGATTACCTCGTTCGCGGGCAACAACCTGGCAAACGGTACGGTTGCGGCGGGGCAGGCGGTGATCGTGCCGGGCGGCATGATGCCTCCACGAGACGTGGCGGTGGTCTACACCGTGCGCAAGGGTGACACTCTCAAGCGCGTGGCCGCACGCTACGGCATCGACGTGCCGACCGTGCTCCACGCCAACGACATACCAGACCCCGACAACCTGAGCATCGGCTCGGAGTTGCGCCTGCTCCCGGTGCCGGGCCTCGAATACGAGATAAAGAAGGGCGACACCATCTTTTCTATAGCGGACAAGCTTGGCGTCAGCGCCGAGATGATCCTCGACTACCCGCCCAACGGCTTGAAGGCCGACAGCGTGCTGCAAATCGGTGCGAAGATCATGGTGCCCGGCGGCAGCCCCCCGGTGGTGATGGCGGCTCGTGTGGCCCCTCCTGCCAGCAAGGAAGAGCCAGCCCCTCAGCCCCCGGTCAAGCAGAAGCCTGCGACGAGCAAGTCGGCCCCCGCGCCCGCTTCAGCAGTGAAGCCGCCGCCCAAGGCCGAACCCGCGCCCGCCCCCAAGCCGCCCCCGGCAGCGAACACGCCTAAGAAGGGCACGGGGAGTATGGTATGGCCCGTGCGCGGCAGGATTACCCAGTACTTCAGCGGCCGCCACAACGGCCTCGATATTGCCACTAAAGCAGGCACGCCCATTCACGCCGCCGACTCCGGCAAGATTATCTGGTCGGGTTGGCGCACCGATGGCCTCGGCTATTGCGTGATAATCGACCACCTGAACGGCATCACCACGATCTACGGCCACATGATCCGCCAACCCCCGGTGCGCGTCGGCTCATATGTGGACCGCAACCAAGTAATCGGCTACATCGGCTCCACAGGCCGCTCCACCGGCCCGCACGTGCACTTCATGGTGAAGACGGGTGGCGGCAAGACGTACAGGAACCCGCTGGCGTATTTGGGCAAGTAGTTCTGAAACGTGAAACGTGAAACGTGATGCGGTAATAGTAATAAAGTGCAGACAATAAACGGAGGCGGCTCATGTTAGTTGAGCCGCCTCCGTTTATTTGTAGAACCCTGATCCCC
>JALZHG010000015.1:0-47493 GCA_030914045.1 Chloroflexota bacterium
TATCTACGTTGCTCCTATGCCGTCTGGACCGCAAACAAAAAGAGCGAGTGTTCCGCCACACGCTCTTTCTCTTGCGAGACTTCTATTCGGTTGCTTTACTCTTTGCCTGGTTGCGCGTGGCAGCTACTGACCGGGTACTTCGTAGTACCAGTAGTAATACCAGCCACCAAAGGCATTCGACACCGACGCACGACCAAAGCCCAGGCCATTCGGTCCGGCTTCAGTCTCAGCTATGCGGTTGGACGGCGAATGTACGTTCATAACAGCCCATATCAAAGGATAAAGCTCTGCTTCATGTTAGCATAACATAAGGATGGAGTCAAGGGGATTCTTGGCCACGGAGTAACCACATTCTCGGCATGAGACGCCCGTCGATTGAAATCGAGGGCTACACAAGACGAAGTCTGCCTATGCAGACTGATTCATCTTGGAGCATCTGTAAAGACCTAGGGAGATGTCTTAGTCCCGTGGGGACTTTGCAAGGTGTAGCCCTCGATTTCAATCGACGGGCGTCTCATGGTAAGCTGTTGCAATGCAAGACTTTACTACCCGCTTGCCTCTCTTCTGGTCGGGATGACCTCACCGTGCCCTGGCAAGACAAGACAGCGGGACAAAAATTGCCCCAAAATTGGTGCCGCAAGGGTATTGACTCTGACGTTACGTCACCCTTTATACTCCAATCCGAAAGGAGGTCATGCTTGGATCGACGTTTATACCGCACGGGGCAGTTCGCTCGCAAGGCGTCGGTTTCGATCCGTACATTGCGCTATTACGACAAGGAAGGGCTGCTCTCGCCCACGGAGTATAGCGAGGCGGGATATCGCCTGTACACGGACGAAGACCTGGTGAACTTGCAGCAGATACTGGCCCTGAAGTTCCTGGGCTTGTCATTAGACGAGATAAAGGCGCTGTTGCGCCCCGACCCCCGGAGCTTACAGGATGTGCTGGCCCAGCAAAAGGCCATGATGCACGCCAAGCGCGCGCAGCTTGACGGCATCATCCAGGCTATCGATGAGACGGAGAAGCTGCTGGAAACCGGCGAATGTGATTGGGAATCCCTTATTAGAGTGATCCAGGCTATACAGATGGAACAGAACAAAGAATGGGTGAAGAAGTACTTCACACCGGAACAAATGGCGCAGATGCAGAATCTGACCGACCAGTCGTACAGCGAGGAAGCCAAGCAACGCCTGGCCGAACGCCAGGCAGCTATGGGCGAGTGGACCGAGGCCGACCAGGAGCGCGCGAGCGCACAATGGGCAGCGGTCAGCGCCGACGTCGCCCGGCTCTCCGCCGCGGACACCGACCCAGCAAGCCCTGAAGCCCAGGACCTTGCGAGACGTTTCAACGAACTCATCGGCGGCTTCACCGGGGGCGACCCCGAGATCTCCCGAGGGCTGAATAGCTGGTGGAAGAACTACGACGCGCTGCCAAGCGAACAAAGGCCCTTCCAGTCGCCATACACGGCGGAGGGACAGGCCTGGCTGGACAAGGTGCTGGAGGCTAACCGCCAGGGTCAGTAAAGGTAAGCAGGAGAGTACAGGCGTGAAGGGCCCCGGAAGCGACTCCGAGGCCCCTCGCCTTATCCTGTGCCTTGTACGTCTTCTTCAGGAGATAACAGGGAAAAAGCGACCGAACCGCATCCACATGATGGGTAGCTCTTTTTAGTATTTCCGCATCCAAGTATTGCGTTGTATCCGTATTACGTATATGATTGACAGCATCCAGGTACATGGTGGAGCCTGGGCTTATACCCAACACAATACAGGAGGATACGATTCAATGAAGAAATTCGTGATAGTAGTTGCAGCGGTATTTGCCATAATGGCACTCGGCGGCACCAGGGCCACGTATGCCCAGCCTGAGACCGTAACCGTCACTATGATGGAAGAGAACGGCTCGGGCCAGAGCGGTACTGCCACCCTCACCATGCAGGGTGACATGCTCATGGTAACGGTCAACATCTCTGGCGGCTCCGCCACGCCGCAGCCCGCGCATATCCATCGCGGTACGTGCGCTAACCTCGATCCCAGGCCCGCCTACCCGCTCACCAGCGTGGTGAACGGTATGTCAGAAACGTCGGTCGCGGTTTCCCTTACTGAACTCGTCAACGGCGAGTACGCCATCAACGTCCACAAGTCAGGCCCTGAGGCCGCTGTGTACGTCTCCTGCGGCGACATTCCGAACATGTTCACACAGGGTGGCGCGTCTGGTGGTGGCACAACGGTAGGCATGCCCGCCACCGGTAGCTCCGACCTCACCTTCGTTGCCCTCCTGGCTATCCTCGGCGCGTGCCTCACCGGCGTCGGCCTGAAGCTTGCCCGCCGCAAGGCATAACAGCGACATCCTCACTGGTCGATCCTCCCAGCCACCCTGCGGCTGACCAGCGATTAGCAGACAAGCGGACCATACAATATGGTCCGCTTTTTGATTCCTGACTCTGGATATGGAACAATAAATGCGCAGAAGGCGTTATCTGCTGTAGAAGGCCGGGAAAATCCCTGGCTTGCATACAGATAACACGCGAACTTACAAGAATTACTAGATGGAGATGAAAATGCGGTCTATTATGAACAAAGTTACACGCTTCGCCTTGCTCCCCGTGCTGGCCCTTTCGATAGCAGGGTGCACCGTGGGCGGCGGGCAGGCTACCACGCCGATTATATCAGCGCCCACGTCTACGACCCTACCCGTACCCACCACGGAGCCGACCAAGCCCGCTGAGCGGCCCGATCCCAAGCCGACTGGCACGCTGGGCGGAGATGAAGGGCAGAACGAGGGAGGAGGCGCTATGATCGACAGCGTAGAAGTGCTCATACTCGAGTCGTTCCCGGTGCAGGTGACGGTCCATGTCAAAGGCAACCTGGCCGACGCTTGCACCACGGTTGACGAGGTAACCACCACCCGCGACGGCAACACCTTCAACATCGAAATCAGCACCACACGCCCCGCCGAGCAAATGTGCGCCCAGGTGCTCACCCCATTCGAGGAGAACATCCCCCTCGACGTGAAGGGCCTCAAGAAAGGCACCTACACCGTGAACGTAAACGGTGTGACCGCGACGTTTGAGCTGGCTGCGGACAATAGCTGAAACGTGAAACGTGAAACGTGATGCGGTAAGGGCGATTTGGGAGAGAAAATAGTAACAGAGGCGGCTCAACTAACATGAGCTGCCTCTGTCTGTTATTGGGTACTAAGTTCCACTAACCGCATCACGTTTCACGTTTCACGTTTCAGAATCACTTCACAATCACCTTGCCCAGCATCTCCGGGTGGACGGTGCACCAGTAGTCGTAGGTACCGGCTTTGGTGAAGGTGTAGCTGTACTTCTCGCCCTTCTTCATGATAGGCGAGACCCATACCTTGGTCTTGCTGGTGGCGTCATGTATCGTTTCGTCAAGCTGGGTCCAGGTGACCTTGGTGCCCACCTCGATGGTCAAGGGGTCGGGGTCGAACTTGAAGTTCACTATGTTGACGTTAACTTCCTTGGGGCTGGTAGTTCCCGCCGCACCATACCTGGCCTGGTAGCGGAAGGTGCCTAGCTGCGACAGGAGCACGTCATAAGGCGCTGCGTTCTCGGGGTGCGACTCGAACACCGCGCGCTCGAAGTATTGGACGGTGTAGGTCTTGCCGTCTAATGGCGACCTCTCCTGGAACTCCTCGGAGATGGGATAGCCTTGCTGGGCCAGGCCGCCGTTCTTCTCCCAGTAGGCGCGGAACTTCCCGCCAAGCGTCTTGCCGGTAGCCTCAAACTTGCGGGCGTTGTTGGTGTTGATCTTCTGGTTGGGAGCACCGTCCGGGTACTTCTGCTGGTAGAGGAAGTTGCCTAGGAGCGACAGCAGCACGTCGTTCGGCTTCGGATTCGCAGGGTGCGACTCGAACACGGCGCGCTCGAAGTATTGCACCGTGTAGGTCTTGCCGTCGGTGTCGCTTTTCTCCTGCATCTCCTCCGAGATGGGAAGTCCCTGCTGGGCAAGCCCGCCGTTCTGGTTCCAATATTCCAGGAACCGCCCCTTCACCGTCTTGCCCGTCTCCGCGAACGTGCGAGAGTTGCCCTGCGCGTAACCGGTCGCACCGCCAAACGCCGGTAAAGCCAGCACGACAATAAGCCCAACCGAAAGCAGGCGCTTCATAATGTCCTTCATGTAGTCCTCTCCATATCTGAATGTATTTGTACTTACCTGGTTAATACGTGCCTGGTTACTGAGGGGTTCTTGGATGGAGACGGAACCGCATCACGCCAAGGACGGCAAGGACGGCAAGAGCAATAAAGAACTCACCGCAGAGACGCAGAGGACGCAGAGGCTACGCTGAGATTGTTATTGTTAGAAGGCGGAAGGAGCAGCATCTTAGTGCACAGTGTTGCTCCAGTAAAAACACCCTCAACTCTTCTCCGCGTAATCTCCGCGTCCTCTGCGTCTCTGCGGTGAATAATCAATCCTTCTCTTGGCGTGGCACTCGGCGTCTTGGCGTCTTGGCGGTTCCGTCTACTTATGGCCTGTTAGAAGTCTCGTCCCGCTCCTTGCTGTAGAGGGGGTCGGTGCCGCCATGAGCGCCGTGCTCGCCCGCGCTGGGGCTGCCCGCAGTGTCGGCCTTCTCCGGGTCGTTGCCCTCGGCCAGGCGCTTGAAGCGTTCCAGGTCTTCCTCGACGCTGCGGGAAGTGGTCTGGGTGAGCACGTCGCCAATCGCCTCGAACCACGTGGGATCGTACTGGATTACGACGTGCACCTCTGTGATATGCCCACGCTCGGACAGGGTGACGGCCCCCGCGTTGTCCGCTCCGCTGGTGGAGCGCCAGGTGACGGTGCGGTTAGGCACCAGGCCCTGTATCTTGGCGTCCCATTCCTTCTCGATAGGGCCAAGTTGGGCCTTCCAGTGCAGCGTGTCCTCGCCGGTCCTCGTCACCGACTCGACATGCTTCATAAAGCTGGGGAAGTTCTCAAAATCGGTCCACAGCGCGTAGACCTGCTCAACAGGCGCGTTAACGGTTATGTCCTTCTCGATCCGCATGGTGACCTCCTGATAGTGCTGCTAGTTGGAAGCAAGCAAGATGTATGCCTTTTCGAGTGGTCAGTGGTTAGTGGTTAGTAGAAGCTTTCACAAGAACAACATTGTCGGACATCGGGACATGGCCCCGCCCTTGTCATTCTGAGCGCAGCGAAGAATCTCGTCCTCCATGCAGGTGTGACTCTTTTCTTATGAGACTCTAAGTTGTTATAGAAAGGGGCAACTTGAGTGCTGAAGGACGAGATTCTTCGCTGCGCTCAGAATGACAAGGGCGGGGCCATGTGCTCACATTCCATACTGCATTCTTGAGATAGCTTCTAGTAGTCTTGCCATAACAACAATCCAAATAACGTTGTAACGCACCCAAATCCGCAATCCGAAATCCCAATTCCCAAATCTCCCCGACTTTGTACAGCTTTCGCTGTCTAAATTGACCTGGACCCCTCTTCGTGATATAATTCAAAGTAGTCGGACTGCGACCTTTTTTCGGCGGATACAGGTAGAACGGAGGTAATGCGATGATGCTGGACCCCAAACAGGCAGGTACTTCTTCCCCGCGAGGCGAGGTGCTGCGCATCATCCAGCGTGCGGGTTCGGCCTCCATCAAGGACCTGGAAGCGTCTACGGGCGTGACCACCACCGCCGTGCGCGAGCAAGTGGCCCACCTCCTCAACGAAGGCTTCATCCAGGCTACGCGGGTGCGTGGCGAGGTCGGCCGCCCCTATTACGTCTATTCCCTCACCGCCAAGGCTCACGAGCTTTTCCCCAAGGACTACGCTACGCTCGCAGGGCTGCTCTTAGAAGAGACGCTGGCGGAGCACGGGCCTGAGGGCCTGCGCATGCTGCTCAATCGCGTCAGCCGCCGACTGGGCGAGAAGCTGGCGGGCAGCACCCAGGACGTGAAGGAGCTAAACCAGAAGCTGCTTGGCCTGGTGGCCGCGCTCGGCCATAGCGGCATGGAAGTTTCGATGCAGCCGGTGACCGAAGGCGAAGCAGGTGACGGCAGCTTCGTGCTCAAGAGCCATAGCTGCCCCTATTTCGAGGTAGCTAGGAACCACCGCGAGATCTGCGACATGGAGAGCGAGATGCTGCAAGACCTGCTCGGCCCAGGCGTCGAGGTCAGGCTCGGCACCCGCATCGTAGAGGGCGGTTGCGCCTGTGACTTCCACGTAACCCCGGTCCAATTCGAGCAGCCTGAGAAGAAGCTCGACCAGGTTACCTCGGTGGCAAGAGCGGAGTAAGAATTTGGGATTTGGGAATTCGGATTGCGGATTTGGGGAGTCATAACTATTTTGCGTAAACGTTAGTTGCCAGACAACTAACAACTAACAACTAACAACTAACAACTAACAACTAACAACTAACAACTAACAACTAACAACTATCCACGGGAGGCAGTACAGCAATATGGCGAATGTAGACGAGACTAATGTGGCAGTGATAGAGCAGCCGGGCACCGGCGAGGGCCTGGTTATAGAAGACTTGCATGTGAACGTGGAGGGCCGCGAGATCCTCAAGGGCGTGAGCCTCACGGTGCGCAGGGGCGAGGTACACGCGCTCATGGGGCCTAACGGCTCCGGCAAATCGACCCTGGTGAACGCCCTCATGGGCAACCCCAACTACGAGATTACTTCGGGCAGGGCCACGCTTGACGGCGTAGACCTGCTGGACCTGGACCCGGACGAGCGCGCCAAGGTGGGCCTGTTCCTGGGCTTCCAGTACCCCTCGTCCATACCGGGCGTGAGCGTCGCCAACTTCATCCGCACCGCGCTGGTGTCCCTCTCAAAGCCCCGCGCCCGCAGCGAGCAGGACCTGCTCACCGAGACGGGTGAGATTCGCCGCGACGCCGAGCCTGCTCCTGAGATGGGAGGGCTGGCGGGGCCTAATTACGTGGGCCGTGGCGGCATACGAAAGTCCAGCCCGGCGGTGAAGGAGTTCCGCAAGAACCTGCGCGAGAAGTTGGCCCTGCTAAAGATGGACGAGAGCTTCGCCACCCGCTACGTGAACGACGGCTTTTCCGGCGGCGAGAAGAAGCGGCTCGAAGTGCTGCAAATGGCGATGCTCAAGCCGAAAATCGCCATGCTGGACGAGCCTGACTCCGGCCTGGACATCGACGCGGTGCGCGTGGTGGCTGAAGGCATCAACTCGCTACGCGGCCCCGGTCTCGGCACCCTGATTGTGACGCACTACCAGCGCATCCTCAACTACATCAAGCCGGAGTTCGTGCACGTCATGGTAAACGGCCGCATCGTGCAATCGGGCGGCCCCGAACTGGCCCAGCAGCTTGAGGCGCAGGGCTACGATTGGCTGCGCCCCGACGAAGGCGACGTGGAGGACCGCACTATGGGCGGCACGCGTGACGTGGAGGGCGAAGATGACAACGCCTAGCGTTCTACAGCCCGCAGGCATGTTGTCGGAGCAGTCGGGCCTGACCCGCGAGGCTGTGCTTGCCCTGAGCGAAGCCCGCAACGAGCCTCAGTGGCTGCGCGAGTCGCGGCTTGAGGGCTGGCAGGCGTTCGAGACCCTGCCCACGCCGCGCTGGACCAAGGGCATCGCCCAGTGGTGGACCACCGACGTGAGCGACATCCGCCTGGATGCGTTCCGGCCCTACGTGCCCGCCAACCGCACCGGCGAGGAAGCCCGCAGCCTGGCTAACCTGGGCGGGGAAACTGCCGAGGAAGGCAGCCTGCTGGTGCAGGTCAACTCCGAGGTGGCCTACCTCTACGTGCCCGAAGAGGTCAAGGCGCAGGGCGTGATCTTCTGCTCGCTGGAAGACGCCGTGCGCGATTACCCCGAACTGGTGCAGAAATACCTGCACAAACTGGTAGCTCCCAATACTGACAAGTTCGCGGCGCTGCACACGGCCTTGTGGAGCGGTGGGGTGTTCCTCTACGTGCCGGAAGGTGTGACCGTGGAGTTGCCGGTGCATGTGGTCTACCGCCTGGACACTCCCGGCGCGGTGTCGCTGGGGCACACGCTAGTGGTGGCCGAACGAGGCTCCAACGTGCGCTACATCGAGGAGTTCCATTCCGAAGGCCATGAGATGCAGGCCCTGCACTCCGGCGTGGTCGAGGTAGTGGTGGGCGAAGAGGCCGAGGTCGAGTTTACTTCGATGCAAGAGTGGGCGCGCAACGTCTACTCGTTCGCCACCCGTTACGCCACCGTGGACCGGGGCGGCCTCATGCACTGGGTCATTGGGGAAGTGGGGGCCAGGCTGCTCAAGGCGCACGCCGAGACGCAACTGCTCGGCACCGGGGCGCGCACCCTCACCAGGGGCATTGCCTTTGCCGACACCGACCAGCACTTCGACAACACTTCCAACACCCGGCACGCGGCTGTGGACACCTACGGCGACATCCTATTCAAGGGTGCCGTGCGCGACGTGGCCCGCCTCGGCTTCGAGGGCATCATCAAGGTAGAGCACGGGGCGCAGCGCACCGACTCCTACCTCACCATGAACACTCTCTTCCTGAGCGAAGGGGCCAAGGCAAGCTCCATCCCCGGCCTGGAAATCCTGGCCGACAACGTGAAGTGCTCGCACGGCGCGACAGTCGGCACGGTGCAGGAGCAGGAGGTCTTCTACCTCATGTCGCGTGGCATCGACCGGGTCACCGCCGAAAAGCTAATTGTAGGCGGCTTCTTCGAGCCTGTGATTGACGAAATGCCACTCGAGTCGGTGCGCCGTCGCCTCCGCGACATAGTCGAGCAAAAGGTGGGCCTGCCTCGTATAGGCAAGGCTGCACAGAGACCGGGCGAAGCGTCTTAGAGGAGTAATGAGAAATGAGGAGCGAGGACTGAGTAGTGGGTTGCTCAGTCCTCGTTTGTCTTAAGAACACACGGTGCAGACAGCCAAGGACGAGTGAAAAGCATCAAGCAGGAATGAGTAGATGCCCAGGAAGATACGTGAGCTAAAGGCTGATCTGAGGAAGTCCGGTTTTGGCTACCGCTCTGGAAAGGGCAGCCACACCATCTGGTACCACGACATGATTCCAAATGAGATAATCCTGTCTGGCAATGACGGTGACGATGCGAAGCCTTATCAGGAAAGGCTTGTAAGAGGCATTTTAGACAAACTTGCTGAAGCGCAAAGGAGGCAATAATGAACGAGGATAAGATAGTTGAGCCATATGCGCGCTACTCCATGATTATCGAATGGTCTAATGAGGATGATGCTTACATAGTTACCGTTCCTGAGTTACCAGGATGTGTAACACACGGCAATACTTATGAGGAAGCTGTGAGGCAGGGGCAAGATGCCATAGAAAGCTGGATTGATGTCGCTCAAGAGCTAGGCCGCCCAGTGCCTCCCCCTAGAGTTCGAGAGAGTGTGACAGCCCAACTATAGTAGGGTGGCAACAATAAGGTTCTTGCGCAAGGGGATTGGCAGACATATGAACCACCCGAACGAACGCGCCGAACGCAAGCTGCAAGTCGAACAGGGCTACGACCAGATGGCCTGGAGTTACCTCAGCACCAAAGCCAAGGACGCGGCGCAGGTACTCTCCACGCTCATACTGCTTACGACCGACATGCCCGACGGCGCAAAGGTGCTGGACCTCGGCTGCGGGGCGGGTGTGCCCTCGACCCAATTCCTTGCCCGCCGCTTCGACGTGACGGGCGTGGACATCTCGGCGCAGCAACTCGAACTCGCCCGGACTTACGCTCCGAACGCCACCCTCATCAAGTCCGACATGACGGCGCTCAGCTTCCCTGAAGCTACCTTCGACCTGATAGTGGCCTTCTACTCGATCATCCACATACCCCGCGAGGAGCAGCCCGTACTCGTACGCAACATATATAGCTGGCTCGCGCCGGGTGGCAGGTTCCTGGCGACCTGGCCGCTGGTAGAGTGGGAGGGCGAGGAGAAAGACTGGGAGGGTTGGGGCGGCAGCATGTGGTGGAGCCATTTCGGAGGCGCAGACAACCTGCGGATGCTACGCGGGGCCGGGTTTATGCTAGAGTCGGTGGAAGAGCACGTGGGCGAAGAGGACTGGCTCTGGGTGATCGCGAAGAAAGAGCAGTGATGCTGGAAGCAGGGTAATCATATGGTAACGAACGTCGCACACGACACGACCGAGCAGGACGGCAAAGTCTCGACGGCTGAGATCGCCGCTGCCGACCCGCGCAACATCGCCGCACCGCCTCCACCGAGCGTAGCGTCCGCCCCTGAGCAACAGGTCGTAGCCGTCGATTGGGAGAAGGTGCGGACCGATTTCCCCATCCTCAGGCGCACCCTGCACGACAAGCGACTCGTCTTCCTCGACAGCACGGCCACCTCCCAGAAGCCCCAAACTGTGCTCGACGCGATGGACGACTACTACCGCACCACCAACGCCAACATCCACCGGGGCGTGTACGAGCTAAGTGAAGTCGCCACCGACCTCTACGAGAAGGCCCGCGCGCGTATAGGCCGCTTCATCAACGCCAGGAGCAGCCGCGAGATTATCTACACCCGCAACGCTACGGAGGCGATCAACCTGGTGGCCCATACCTGGGCGCGCGCCAACTTGAGGGCGGGCGATGTGGTGCTGTTGAGCAAGATGGAGCACCATTCCAACCTGGTGCCCTGGCACATTCTGGCCGCCGAGCGTGGCATAACCCTGCGCTACCTGGACGTGGACTCGGAAGGAATGTTGGTGCTGGACAATCTCGATGAGCAGCTTGAGAATGTAAAGCTCGTTAGCATCACGCACATGAGCAACGTGCTGGGCACCATCAACCCGGTGGAGGAGATTATCCCCAGGGCGCACGCCACCGGGGCGCTGGTGATGCTGGACGCGGCGCAGAGCGTGCCCCACCTACCCGTTGACGTGCAGGCCCTCGATGTGGACTTCCTGGCCTTCTCCGGGCACAAGATGTGCGGACCAACGGGGATAGGCGTGCTATACGGCAAGCGCAAGCTGTTGGAGGCGATGCCCCCGTTCCTGGGCGGCGGCGACATGATAGGCACCGTCACGCTGGAAGGCTTCACACCCAACGAGCTACCCTGGAAGTTCGAGGCGGGCACCCCGGCCATCGCGGAGGCCATCGGCCTGGGCGCGGCGGTGGACTACCTTTCGAGCATAGGCATGTCCAACATCCATCGGCACGAGCAAGAACTGACGGTGTATGCCCTGGAGCGCATACTACCCATGCGGGGAGTAAAGGTGTACGGCCCACCCGCCGAGGACAAGGGAGGAGTGGTATCCTTCGAGATAGAGGGCGTCCACCCGCACGACATCGCCACCATCCTTGACGGCGAGGGCATCTGCATACGGGCCGGGCACCACTGCTGCCAACCGCTGATGCACCACCTCGACGTGCCTGCCCTGGCGCGGGCCTCCTTCTACCTCTACACCACGCGGGAGGACGTAGATGCGCTGGTGGAGGGTATTGTGAAGGTGCAGGGGATATTTGGGGTTTAAGGAATGAAGGTATTACCTGTTTGCATGTGAGGGATGATAGCTTCTCTATGGACTCAATCTATCGCGAAGAAATAATCGAACACTACAAGAACCCGCGCAACTTCGGGACGCTGGACGATCCCGACGTGCACGTCGAGGCCAACAACCCACTGTGCGGCGACAGGCTGTCTATGGACCTCAAGCTGAGCGATGGGGTGGTGCAGGACGTGCGCTTCAGCGGGCGGGGCTGCGCCATCAGCCAGGCCTCGGCCTCGATGCTCACCGAGCAGATGGTGGGCGCTCGCCTGGAAGACCTGGCGAGCACCACCCGCGACGACATCCTGGACAATCTCGGCATCGAGGTCAGCTACGCCCGCATGAAGTGCGCGACCCTCTCCCTCGGCCTGCTGCGACTGGCCCTGGTGGAAGCCGGTATCTCCCTCTCCGACTACCTCAAAGAAGACGACGAGGCATAGGTGCGGAGCGGACGCACCCCCGGTCTGACGGCGGGCATAGCCTCTATCTTCTGCGTGGGCGTGGCCCTGTTCCAGCTATACCTCGGGCTGCAAGTCGGCGGCTTCCCCCCCGAAACGGTCCTCTTCGGCATCCTGGCCCTCATCTTCGCCCTCCTCTGGTGGGCCTCCAGGCGTCGTGTCTATTAGTGGAAACTATAGCCAAGATATAAATTCACCGCAGAGACGCAGAGGACGCAGAGGACGCGGAGGTTACGCGGAGAAGAATAGAGGTTGGTATGCGGAAGGGGCTGCATCGTACTGTACGATGCAGCCCCTTCCCTTTATTCAAACACGCGCTATCTCTGCGTAATCTCTGCGCCCTCTGCGTCTCTGCGGTGAAATATTCAAGCTTCCCTAAGTGACATAGTTCCGTCCATTACTTCGGCGGGGCGACTGCCAGGCCGTCGTAGGACTGGGAGCCCCATATGGTGAGGAACTGCTTCCAGGGGAGTTCGTACTCGTACTTGCGGTTCCAGTTGGTGCTGGTGGGGCCGAGCACGTCGCGGATTACCACCACCTCTTCGTTGAAGCCCATCACCACTACCGCGTGGTCGTTGCCCAGCACCGTCTTGTAGACCTGGCCGTCTTCCGTCTTGAAGACCTCGCCGTCGGGCTTGATCCAGATCGAGTCCCGACCCGGCTTGAAGTCGGCGGTGGCCTTTATCCAGACCAACTCGCCCCTGAGCAGGGCGTCCTGCAAGTCCTTGCGGGTGTGCACGGGCGTGACCTTTAGACCGTAGTGCTCGAACGCCTTGCGGAAGGCCTGCCCGCTGGAGCGCGCCAGGAAGTTCTTGTCGTAGTGCCCGGAGTACATCTCACCGATGTCGCCGCCATAAATTACCGCAATCCCGTTCGGGCCCTCTTCGTAGTAAGGCTCTACGCTCTGGTCCAGACCCACTGCTTCAATCTGGTCTTCCAACGTAACGTCGAAGCCATACGTCTCGAAAATGACCCAGGCGGCGTCAAACTCGCAGGTGTAATGGAAGTATTGCTTCTCTTTGGTGGCCGCCGGGATATAGGCGTTGTACCTGCGCCCGTTCACCACTACAGGCGTGAGCGTCGGCTGCGCGGCTGGCGTAGGCGGCGTGGTTGGCGGTACTGCCGTAGGCGGGACGGGCGTGCTCGTACCGGTCGGAGGCACCGGCGTCCTGGTGGCGGTAGAGGGCGGGCGGGTGCGCGTAGCTGCCTGCGCGCGGGTAGAGGGGGTGCCCGCCTGCGAGGTGGCTACGCTGGTAACCGCCGCAGCTAACTGTCCGTCCGTCTGTGCCTCGGCCTCGATGGGCGCGAAGAACCGCTTGCCTACCATATCGTAGGCAACGAGAGAAAGAGCCACACCCAGGCACAAAGCGAGGGCTATCAGAACACGTTTCAATTTACCACCAAATCCTATTCTGGCTGGGACGCCGTCTGCCGCAATACTGTAATACTACACGATTCGTACCATGTATTTCCAGTGCGGAATAGGATTAGGAGACGAAAACGCCAGGACGCCAAGACGCCAAGACGCCAAGGACGCGCCAATGGTATAGACGTTTTCACCGCAGAGACGCAGAGGGCGCAGAGATTACGCTGAGAAGAGTTGGGGGTGTTCTGTGCCATGCAACATCATACAGGACGATGCGCCACTTACCCCTTACCAGAAGCTACCTCATAGACAACAACCCCGAGTAGTGGCGACAAAGCCCCACCCTTGTCATTTCGAACGCAGTGAGAAATCTCGTCCTACACCAGGATGTTACCCCTTTCTTACGGTGCTATGATGCTGAGAGAAAGGTGGTATTTGGGTGCTGAAGGACGAGATTTCTCACTGCGTTCGAAATGACAAGGACCAACTTATGTGCTCATCTCCTCATTCGCATTGGTGAGATGGCTTCTAAACAAGTCCAAACTTGGCGTGCCCTCTGCGCTCTCTGCGTCTCTGCGGTGAACAAGCGATTAGGCAGTAGTAGCCTATTCTGTTATAATGATAGGCAAACTCTCTCCATAAGGAGTTCGGAAGAATTGAATATTACCCGTGAAGATATGCCCGGCAGGCAGGTTGCATTGACAATCGAGCTTGACCCCGACACCGTGAATACCGCGCTCGATAAGGCGTACCGCCAGATGGTAAACCAGGTGAACATACCCGGTTTCCGCCGTGGCAAGGCACCCCGCTACATACTTGAGCGCTACGTGGGCCGCGACGAGCTGACCGAGCGCGCCGTCAGGAACATCCTGCCCCAGACCGTGCAGGATGCGATTGAGGAACAAAAAATCGAAGCCCTCGATGTGGGCGACGTGGAGATAGTGAACCTCGACCCGTTGCAGGTGAAGGTGATCGTTATCCAGCCGCCGGTTGTGGAGCTTGGCGACTACGGCAGCATCCGCGTCGAGCGCGAGACGGTGGAGATCACGCCGGAGCAGGTCGAGGAAGTGCTGACCGAGCTACGCCGCGAGAGCGCCCCCTGGAACGAACCCACCGAGCCACGCCCCATCCAGGAAGGCGACATGGTGTACGTTGACCTGGAGGGCTTCACCACCGCAGGCCCGCTGGAAGAAGCCAGCCGCGACAACTTCCCGACAATCGTGGGCGTGACCCGCGCGGGCGTGCCCGAAGTCGTCAACCAGGCGCTCACAGGCATGTCGGTCGGTGAAGAGAAGGATATAGTTGACACCCTGCCCGAAGACTACCCCAACCCGGAGTTACAGGGCAAGGACGTAACTTACCACCTCACCATACGCTCCATGAAGACCCAGGAACTGCCGGAGCTTGACGAAGAGTTCGCCAAGAAGCTCAACTACGACACCGTAGAGGCGTTGCGCGAAGCGGTGGAAAACAACCTGCGCCAGCGCTCCAACGAGAGCGCCGAGTCGAAGCAGGTGAACAGCGTCATCGAGCAGATGATCGCCGCCTCCAGGGTAGAGGTGCCCGACGTGATGGTGACCGAGGAGCTTGACTCGATGCTCAAGAACCTCGAAGACCGCCTGAAGCAGCAGCGCCTCACGCTCCGCCAGTACTTCACCTACAACGGCGTGACCGAGGCAGACTGGCGTGAAGCCAACCGGGAGCGCGCCCGCGAGCGCCTGGTGAACAACCTGGTGTTGCAGGAGTTCGCCCGCCGCGAGGGCCTGGCGGTAGAGGACGCCGAGATCGACGCCGAAATCCAGGAGATGCTCGGACGGTTCGAGGGTGAGGAGCGAGCCCAGGCCGAGGCTGTGTTCCAGGCGCATGAAGCCCGCCACGAAATGCAGGACCGGGTTTTCCAGCGCAAGCTGATGGCGCAGATAGTGGGCATCGCTGAAGGCCGCATCGAGGCCGCCCCCGCCCCGGCACCCGCCGAGGGTACGGACAGCGAGGCCACGGGTGCTGCCGCTTCCGGCACAGACCTACAAGCCGATACGGCAACCACAGGCGAAGACACCGCCGGACAGGACCAGGCTAGCGGCACAGCCACCGACCTGGAAGAAGCAGGTGGTGCCGCCGAACTGCTGAGCACCGGGGACGTAGACACCCGCTCCCCCCTTGAAACGGGCGACGCCACAGGTGGGGGCACCCCTGAGGAAGCCCCCGCGCTCAACCAGGACGAAAAGTAACAGCGGTTCTCACTGCTATGCAAGCATCGGGCCAATTGAGCCGGTAGTGCTTCTAATCGGTAATCACCGAACCAAGCACTACCGGCTTTCGATTCCCATGTATTGAAATCTTCCGCTAAAATGGCACGCCTGGATGATAGGTAACAAGGGGGCATTTGTCATTTCGAACGGAGTGAGAAATCTCGTCCTATACCCCAATGCTTCCGTTTTCTCCTGGTGCTGCACTGCTGTAGGAAAGAGGTAACATCCTGGTGAAGGACGAGATTTCTCACTCCGTTCGAAATGACATGGGCGTGCTCCGTTACCCGTGTTCGATATTGTTGTTTGGGGATAGCTGCTAGATGGTACTCCCACAAAAAGGCGAACTGATAGGCGAAGGGCGCACGGCCCAGGTGTATGCCTGGGGGTCGGGGCATGTGCTGAAGCTGTACTACGATTGGTGGCCGACGGGCAACATCGAGTACGAAGCCCGGATAGGCAGGGCGGTGCACATGGCGGGCATTCCCTCTCCCGCTGTGGGAGAGATTGTAGTGGTGGACGGCAGGCGCGGTCTGGTCTACGAGCGGATAGACGGTCCTTCTATGACGGACCTGCTCCTGGCTGGCCCCGGCCGCGTGGAAGAGCTTGCCCATACCTTCGCCCAGCTACACGCTACCATGCACCGTCCCGCACCCGGCAGTGGCCTGCCTAACCAGCGCGACAATCTGTTGCGCAACATAGCCTCGATCTCAGCGACGCTCCTCCCCGCTGCGCTGAAGGAGAAGCTGTCGCGGACCATCCAGGGGCTACCCGACGGCGATGCCATCTGCCACGGCGACTATCACCCTGGCAACGTGATTATGTCCTCGCGCGGCCCCGTGCCCATAGATTGGGAGAACGCCAGCCTCGGCAGTCCTGCGGCGGATGTAGCCCGCACCGCGCTCTTGCTGGAAACAGCCCGCTTCTACCTGACCGGCGCGCCTGAATACACTGCGCTAGTCGAGGGCATCAATCGCTTCAGGCAGCTATACCTGCAAGCCTACTGCTCCTTAACAGGCGTGGACCCCGGCCTGATAAGCGCGTGGAGAGTGCCCATGTCCGCCCACAGGTTGCATGAAGGCATAGCCGAGGAAGAAGCGTACTTGCTCGATATTGTGGCTCAAAGTTACTAGATCCTGACCCATAGATGATTCGTTAGTTAGATGTACGTCCCAAATACTATGTAGTAGATGTTACATCAAAGTAACTATGACGCCTGAACTTGCAACTTTGGTCACTATCCTTGCAATTATGGAAGACGTAGCCCTTGGATCTCTGAGCTCGGAATGATCATATAATCAAACAGGACGTTGTCAGATATCCTTCGTCTATAAAATATGAAATCTGTTGAGGTACGGTCAAACAGATACACTCGATACGCGGGATCATTGAGCAACTCATTTGTGGTAATAGGTATCACCCGACGCGCAGCAACACCGCCCAATTGCGGGTCCATCTGTGGCGCGATAAACGAAATATATAGTGGCAAGGCTACAAGAAACAAGATAAGAGAACCTGTTAACGGTGCATAACCCCGACGAAAGAAGCTCACTGTTAACATTAGAACGGAAAGTAAATGTAAAACAAGTGCAAGACCCAAGAATCGAGCCCAGCCATCCTCTGGATCAGAAGCAATTACTATGGCTCTCATAAGTTGATCCCACTGTCGCAGTTCTACCAGCAGTATTAGCATTATCTCAAGAAGGAAAAGGGCTCCGAACGTAACAAAGGATATAATAAGTCCCTTACGAATCGCATTGAAGCTCACTCGGGGACTTACTACGTAGGTACGCCACCACAAATATGAAGGCGCAAGTACAATGCTCAGAAAGAAAACAAAGAGAAGGCCAGTAGTAAGGTATCTAAGCCTTGCCAATTCTGTGCTTGGTAGGGAACGAGATGCAAGAGTTATGTTCGCTATAACGATGCCAAGGACGTATGTCACTCCGATGGCAAGTAGAACTAGCTGAGTCAGATCGAGCTTGTGAAATAAGTCTACTGTATTACGGTTGGCACGAATGGTATATGGTTTGGGCACTTGCCCCTCCTAATTTCTCAACTATATTGTTTGCGACATTCCATGTCAGCAATCATCTCTCACTGTCTCCCCGTGCCTAGTAGAACTATAGGTAAGTCTACGACCTCTTGTACTTCTATGAAACCTTCTGCACACCCATACACCTATATTATTACTCTCGTAGCTGACATGTTGTAGCAGTTAAGTGAGAACCGCCGTGTAGCATACGGATAACGTCAGCATGACTAGCAGGTGAAGTCCAGCGTCATAGACAGGGTAGTTTTGTACCCTTGCGTGGTAGTGTGGCTCGCGTCTGGGCAGCAATAGGCGTATTGATAACGGTAATATAAATAACAGACTGCTTGAAGACCTTGGCAAAGATTGCTGGTCTTTATAGCCATGACCAGCTTGGTCGAAACTGTGATAGAATCGAGTCAGTGATAGTAAGGGAAGGATTAGAAGCCGCCGGATCGTTAGAGCTTCCCATGAATGAGGCTGTAAGACTTGAAACGCTTCATGAACAAGAGAGGGCGAATAAACCAGGCTTATTAACTGTCAATAGACTGGACTTGTCTTAGCAGTACCACCTAACGAATCCTTCTCAAGAACGACTGCGTGCGCTCGTGCGCCGGCCTGTCGAAGATTTCGGCTGGGGGGCCTTCCTCCACCACCCGGCCCTGGTCCATGAACACCACCCGGTCAGCCATTTCGCGGGCGAAGCTCATTTCGTGGGTGACCACCACCATGCTCATGCCCTCCGACGCGAGTTGTTCCATCACCTTGAGCACCTCGCCGACAAGCTCCGGGTCGAGGGCGGACGTAGGCTCGTCGAACAGCATGAGCATGGGGTCCATAGCGAGCGCGCGAGCAATTGCCACCCGCTGCTGCTGCCCGCCCGATAGCTGGCTGGGATAGCTATCGCCCTTCTCGCTCAGCCCCACCTTGTCCAGTAATGCCCTAGCCTTCTCAATCGCCTCCGCCTTGGGCACTTTCTTGACGCGTATGGGGGCCTCGATGATGTTCTCCAACGCGGTCATATGGGCGAACAGGTTGAACCGCTGGAAGACCATGCCGATGCGGGCTCGCTGGGCGGCGATATTGCGCTCGCTGTCCTCCACCAGGCGGTCGCCCCGCTTGCGGTAGCCGATTAGCTGCCCACCCACGTAGATGCAGCCGCTGTTGATCTTCTCCAGGTGGTTGATGCACCGCAGGAAGGTCGTCTTGCCCGACCCCGATGGCCCGATAAGCACCACCGTTTCGCCAGGCTTCACCAGCAAGTCAATGCCGCGCAGCACCTCCACGTTCCCAAACCGCTTGTGCACGTCCTCGGCCTGCACTATATAGCCGGACTGCGGTGCCCCTGTCTGTGCCTCCCCTGCGCTGTTTGCTACCATTGGCTAAGCTCCCCTATGGACGAGTTATGAGTTATGAGTTATGAGTTATGAATTTTGAGTTGTTAGAAGTTCTTCACTCAAAACTCATAACTCATAACTCGTGCAGCGTCTACCTATGGTCCGATATCGCCCCTCGCCTGCTGAACACGTTCATGCGGACCTTGTTCCAGAAGCCGCCACCACCGGAGCGCGATTTGCGCTCGCCCAGGCGGCTTTCCATCCAGGTTTGCAGCCAGGTGACCACCGTGGTCATCGCGAGGTAGTAGCACGAGACGATGGTGAAAGTCTCAAGGGTGCGGAAGTAGAGGTGGTTGAGGTCGTCGGCGCTCTGCAACAGTTCCTTGATGGCGATGACCGATGCCAGTGACGTGCTCTTGAGCATGTTGTTGAATTCGTTGCCGGTAGGGGGTAGGATGACGCGGGCGGCCTGCGGCAGGATAATACGCCGCATCGATTGACCATAGGTCATGCCGAGGGCCTTGGCCGCCTCACCCTGGCCGGTGTCGATGCTCTGGATGCCCGCCCGCACGATCTCCGACATGTACGCGCCTTCGTTGAGGCTGAAGGCAAGGAGCGCCGCTGTGAACAGATCTAGCTCGATGCCAACCTGGTATAGGCCCGTAGCGAACACGATAAGCTGCACCAGCAAGGGAGTGCCCCTGAACAGCCACACGTAGAAGGCCGATATGACGTTCAGCACCCGGCTCTTGCTCAGCTTCATCAGCGCGGAGACCAGCCCCAGCGTAACGCCCAGCGCCTGCGCCAGCACCGACAGCAGAATGGTCATCTTCGCGCCTTCTATCAACATAGGGTTGAAGAAGTGCTCCGGGATAAAGCCCCATTCCAATGTGTTGCTCCCATTTGGGAATTCGGAATTCGGATTTCGGATTTAGTAAGTATCCAACAAATCCGAAATCCGAATTCCCAAATCCCAAATCGTTCTAATCCACTCCCCACTTCGCCTTAATAGCGTCCAGAGTGCCGTCGCTCTTCATCGCGTCCATGGCGCTGCTGATGGCGTCGAACATCGCCTGGTTGTCCTTGGCTACGGCGATGCCCTGCGGGGCCGAGTCGAAGTTCTCCACCCCTATCTCGAAGTCGGGGTTGAGCTTGGAGTAGTAGGCCGCCACAGGCGAGTCGTGCAGGGTGGCTTCCACGCGGCCGATGCGTAGCTGGTCCACGGCGTCGGTGTCCACCGGGTAGACAAGCACCTCGGCTTCCGCCTTACCTTCCGACTTGAACCTCTCGTTGAGGGCGGTGAGGGTCTCCTCCGCCACGGTGCCGCTCTGGGCCGCCACCTTCTTGCCCGAGAGGTCGTCCAGGCTCTTTATCCCGGCCGGGTTGCCCTTCTTGACCAATACCGATTGGCCTGCCTCGAAGTACTCCACAAAGTTGACTACCTGAGAGCGCTCATCAGTGATCGTCATGGCCGAGATTACCGCGTCGAACTGCCCGGCGTTGAGGGCGGGAATGATGTTGTCGAACTTGAAGTTTATCACGTTCAGCTTCAAGCCCATGCGGGTCGCGATCTCCTCCGCGATGTCGATGTCCATGCCGACGGCCTTACCGTTGGCGTCTATGTACTCCTGCGGGGGATACGCCACGTCGCAGCCGAACGTGAGGGTGCCCGCGGCCGCCAACTCCTCGGGCGGCTTGACTGTGTTGGCGTACTTGCCGGGCCTCCAATCGGAGACCGGGGTGGAGCCTGCCGGGACCGCCCCGCCCCCGCCGCCATCACCGCCTGTTGTCGCCTCCGCAACGGGAGTGTTGCCCGCGCCCGTAGTGGCGGCCGGTTGAGCAGTGTCGCCACCGCACGCCGCTAGCATCAGTAGCAAGGCGGCCATGATTGCAAACACGCCCGCTCGCTTTACCAGTATCTCGTACATCTCGACTTTCCTCCTATTTAGATCACTTGTTGCCGCAGGACGTTCTAAAGGGAAGTTTGACATGTAGTATAGCACCATATACTCGATTTTGTACCTCTGTGGCAGATTCTCCTTGCAGCAGCCCCGGTTGTGCTAACAAACGTACCAAACCGCCACCTTTGTCATCCCCAGTGGTGCATCTTGCAAGTAAGTAACCAACAGAGGGACCAAGAGAGGCATTGTCATTCCGAACGTAGTGAGGAATCAGGTGGGTAGGGATGAAGATGTATTCGAGTACTTAGGTGCTAAGATTGGCTTGGGTGGGCTTGTCTACCAGGGCATCCTGTTGCGACAGCATACAACAGCCACCTGATTCCTCACTACGTTCGGAATGGCAATAACTCTCTTGGTCCTGGTTTGGTTACTTACTTGCAAGATGCTCTGCTCATAATGACAAAGGTCGGGGCTTTGGCTATCGTATGCAGCCACTGAGGTACAAGCACAAGGCACGGCCAGCACTGCGCATTAGCTTATTCGTGAACGTTCATCAACTCCCATGCCTGCCGAAAGTCACCTAGCCAAACATCCGGGTATGCCGCGCGCGCCTGGCGCTGATACGTGTGGTATAATACCTAGTACGGAAGCACCCCCACAGTACGGCCCCACATGGCGAGAGGTGGAATCCACCCCTCTACTGGCCTGGCCTCTACGGCTCACCCGAATTAGATGCAAAACTCATTGGGGAAAACCGATTGCGGGGAGTATTACATAATGTATAATATGCCTCACAGGAGATGGAGATGAATAACAAACAGGAACTCTGGACCCCTAAGCCCCAGGCTGTCATCCCTTACGTTGTGGAAAGCAGCAACCGGGGCGAGCGAGTCTATGACATCTATTCTCGACTGCTGCGTGACAGGATCATCTTCCTGGGCACGCCGATTGACGACCAGGTGGCTAACGCCATCGTGGCGCAGCTCCTCTTCCTCCAGCACGAGGACCCGGAGCGCGACATCCAGATGTATATCCACTGCCCCGGCGGCTCCGTCACCGCGGGCCTGGCGATATACGACACCATGCAGTTCGTCACCAACGACATCGTAACCATCTGCGTCGGCCTCGCCGCCTCTATGGGCACGATACTGCTGTGCTCCGGCACGGCGGGCAAGCGTTACTCGCTGCCGAACTCCACCATTCACATGCACCCCGCGCTGGGTGGCACCGGCTATGCCTCCGCCCCCGACGTTGAGATCGCTGTGAAGGAGCTTCTCCGCCAGCAGTCGAAGGTGCGCACCATCATGGCGAACCACACCAACCAGTCGAGCGAGAAGATAGCCAGGGACTTCGACCGCGACTTCTACATGGATGCCTACCAGGCGGCTGAGTATGGCATCATCGATGAGGTGATTGACACGGCGAGCGCCATATCGGGCAGTGATACGCCCAGCAACAACGCCGCCGACAGCCTCATCGCAGGCGTAGGCAGATAAGTCTGAAACGTGAAACGTGAAACGTGATGTGTCTAAAGGGATACTGCACAGAATAAGAGACTCTGTTTAGTAAGCCACATCACGTTTCACGTTTCACGTTTCAGAAACACATAATTCGAGGAGGCCAACAGCATGGCCAATACCCGGAGCGGGAAGCCCCAGTATCGATGCTCCTTCTGCGGCAAGAGCCAGGAAGACGTGCGCCGGCTTATAGCAGGGCCGGGAGCCGTTTATATCTGCGATGAGTGCATCGAACTGTGCCGGGAGATACTGGACGAAGAGGAAGTAAGCGTCCATAAGTCCAGCTTCGACGTTGGGCGGCAGATCCCCAAGCCCAAGCGTATAGCTGAACTACTCGACCAGTACGTCATCGGCCAGGACCGGGCCAAGAAAGTGCTGTCGGTGGCCGTCTACAACCACTACAAGCGCATCGCCACCGGCATGAAGGCCGAGGACGTGGAGTTGCAGAAGAGCAACATCCTCCTGCTCGGTCCCACAGGCTCCGGCAAGACCCTGCTGGCCCAGACGCTCGCCAAGATACTCGACGTGCCCTTCTCCATCGCTGACGCCACCGCGCTGACCGAGGCCGGTTACGTGGGCGAGGACGTGGAGAACATACTGCTCCGGCTCCTGCAAGCGGCGGACCTCGATATAGCACGTGCCGAGAGGGGCATTGTCTACATAGATGAGATCGACAAGATCGCCCGCAAGAGCGACAACCCCTCCATCACCCGCGACGTGTCGGGCGAGGGCGTGCAACAGGCGCTCCTCAAGATTGTTGAGGGCACCGTCGCCAACGTGCCGCCGCAGTCGGGACGCAAGCACCCACACCAGGACTTCATCCAGGTCGATACGAGCAACATCCTCTTCATCGTGGGTGGCGCGTTCGAGGGGCTGGACGAGATCATCGCCAAGCGAGTGGGTACCGGCTTCGGGATTGGCTTCACCCGCTCCAACCACACCGAGGACAAGGCAGCCGCCGCGTCGGCCCTCCTGTCCAGGGTGATACCGGAAGACCTGCTCAAGTATGGCCTTATCCCCGAGTTCGTGGGTCGCTTGCCCATCATCGTATCCCTCGACGCGCTCGACAAGCATGCCCTGGTGCGCATCCTGGTAGAGCCGAAGAACGCCATCGTCAAGCAGTACCAGAAGCTGCTCGTCCAGGACAAGGTTGACCTGCGGTTCGAGCAAGACGCGTTGGAAGCGGTGGCCGAGAAGGCCCTCAAGCAGAAGACGGGTGCTCGCGGCCTGCGCACGATTATCGAGGAAACGCTGCTCGACGTGATGTACGAAATACCCTCGCAGGATACGGTGCGCGAGTGCGTCATCACCAAGGAAGCAATCGACGGCAGCGCCGCGCCCAGGCTGGTCATGCATAACGAGCGCCCATACGAGCGCCCCTCCAAGCCCACCAAGCCGTCCGCTGCCCCCGCGCCCGCCGCCGAACTGCTCGACTCCGACCTCGAAGAGACAGCGTAACTGGGAATAGACGGAAACGCCAAGACGCCAAGGACGCGCCAAGTAGATTAAGGTTTGGAGTATAGAAAGGGACCAGAGTACGTAATGTCGTACTCTGGTCCTTTTGTCTTTAGCCCACAATCCTTAACTTGGCGCGTCCTTGGCGTCTTGGCGTCTTGGCGTTTCCGTCTCCTAAGTGCCAGACTCGCCGTGGCGGTCGATGCCTACGTATTCGTCTATGAAGCGGCGCAGGCGTTGCTCGTCGTATGTTTCAAGGTATTCTATGCGCCTCCAGGCTGTGATGGCGATCGGGGCGTCGCTGTCCCTGAACTTCTCAGGGTAAGGGGCCAGCAAGACATGGCCCTTCCTGCCGCCGAGCGCGTTATAACTCCTGACCAGCGACTCCAACCTCTCTACGGTCGTTTTATCGGTACCGAGTACGTAATTGATGGCTACACCGCCGTCCTCAAGCCCGTGTATCTGCAATTCCTTGGTGATAGGCTGGCTGTAGACCGTGAAGGCGGGTACTGACTTGTTGTGCGGGCCGGAAGTGGGCGGGTCGCTGTTGTAGGCCTCTCCGAAGGTACCCTCAATATGATAGCTCGGCATCATGTTGACCGCTGTTCCGGGCCTGCTTGCCTCCCTCCATACGAGGTACGACACCAGTCCAACAAAGGCCAGGGCGATAGCCCCAAAGATAGACATGCGCTGGATATTGCGCATGCGCTTGCGGCGGGCGGCTTCCGCGCGAGCCACCGCCTGTCGCTCTAGCCTGGCCTGCTGCTTTTCTTGCTGCCGGGCCGCCGCTGTTGACTGCGCGCTGCGCTCGGCGGTCAACACCTGCGAGTCGCTAGTGAGGGTGGGCGGGCGGTTCTGTACCTGCTTCTGCGATTGCTGGGACTGCTGCGATTGCTTTTGTGGCTGCTGTTGCGGGCGCTGGGGCTGCCTGGCTTTAGGACCGCCCGGCCTGTTGGGCGCCGATTGTCTGCCTGATTTGTTGCTCAACGAATGTGCTCCTGTACGCGATTTTTGGTATGCAATTGGGACCTGCACATAAATGGGCGTGATGTGCCCTACTATTTTAACATAAATGATGCCCGTTCTGCTGAGGAGCTAACTGGCACCACCTGTATTATAGTTGATTCGCAACGCCACAAGCTCATATGGCTATGCTGAACGGGCGAGAGATGTGCAAAATATCGCCTATCGTAGTGAAGCCAGCCCGAGCATAGATACGCGCTTCTCCTTCGCCGGCGGCCATGAGGAAGGCCAACGTGATACCCGCACCGAAGGCTTCCGCTAACAACCGGGAGGTAAGCGCCCCCGCGACGCCACGACGCCGGAATTTCTCGCGCACGCCTATCCCCGCGACCTCCGTTACCCCGTCCTTCGGTACGGTGCACACCCCGCCGCCTACAGGCTCCCGCGTCGATGCCACCCGCGCCAGGACCACAATCATGCCATCTGCGATGTTCGAGCGGAGCCTTGTGGCGGCCTCCGGGTCTCGGTCCGGGTTGGGGTTGCCGTATGCCTCGTCCTGGGCCATGACCGTATCAAGCAATTCGTCGTCAGTGGTGGGAATCACGAACTCAATGTCGGCGGGCACGGGCAGTTGCTGTTCCGAGCCTGGGGAACATACCATTAGCGGCAAGCGTCCCTCCGCGACGAAGCCTGCGGACACCAGGACGTCCTCCACGGCAGGAGCGAGCGTGGATGTGTACTCCAGGCGTGGCCTCCGCTTGCGCCGTGTGTAGGCCGCGACGAGGGCAGCCACGTCATCCGGTGACGGAACAGCATGGTCATCGGGTATGGCGTAGTTGAGAAAGGGGTTGTCGTTGTGATGGGTAAAGGTAGCCAGGAATGGGCCCATGCGCTCCACAATGCGCCCGTGGCTGGCGGCGAAGCGTAGGTACCCCTGGATTCGTGAGTTCATCGATACGTCATCTTTCACAGTAGAGTAGCTAGCTCCTTGGCGCGACTTTGTACCGCAGTGCCTGACTCTGCTCTAGTGCCGATTACATGCTCAGGAAGGCATGCACATTCTGCTCCCAGCGAACAAACGTGGCGGCCAAAAACCGGACCGCGCTAGGATATTTATCTCGCATACTCTCAGTGGGTAGCAGACCCTGAGTGACAGCGTAACTATATTGCCGGACCCAGTGTTGCAGAGGGTGCCAGATGCGGGCGGACAGGAGGGCCGCGTCAAAATCGCTTTTCGCCAGTACCACTCCGGCAGCGGCGAGGGCGTCCGCGTACCAGCTAACCATGAGGTCTTCATCAAAGGGAAGCTCCTCCCGGTAGACGCCCGGCCCCACCGGCATCAGCAGATTCAGGAAATAGGCCAACTCCCAAAGGCCCGACCAGACTTGCGGGTTTTGCCAGTCGACAAGCACTATGCGCCCCGTGCCGGTAATCTGGACGTTATGGAACCAGTAGTCGCCGTGGACCAGGGTAGTCCCCGCAGCCATCAAGGGGCCAAACAGCTTCTCCAGTTGCGCTAAAACGTGCCGGGCAAGCGCCAGCCGCTCCGCCCCGAACACCTCAGGCAGCGCCCGTGGCAGCCCGGATGCCGAGATCGCATCCAGGTCGCTTCTCCGTGCTGCGACAAGTTCCTGGAGTGACCGCTCGTCCGGTCTCCAGAGCCAGGGGCAATCACTCAGCAAGCCGGTGCGCGCCCAGAATTGGGCGTGAAGCCGAGCCATGCCGGAGAGCACAGCCTTATAGTCGGCTTCATCCCAGGTAAGGCCGTCCTTCACACCCGTAATCTCTTCCATAAGCACCCAGGCGCGACCATCGTCTAGCATACGGGCATCGAGCACGCGAGGCGTACCAACAGGCACTCGGGAGGCAAGCTTGCGGTAGAATAAGACTTCCTTCTCACCACCCGCTAATTTCAAGATGAACCGCAGAGGCTCACTGCCATGTGCCCTGTTGATGGCGACCACGTAAAGCCCAGCGCCGGACGTGCCCTTGTCCAGGCGCTGCACGGTAAAGTCGGCTACGTCCTGGTAAGGCTCACCGCGGTAACTCCTCAAGAGAGACTCCAGGTAGGAGGCACTGATCGCGTCCGGTGAGTTGGGGAGGCTCATGGGCTTGTCTCGTGGGAATGCACTACTAGAACCAGAACTGCTTCCAGGCAGACCACCAGTCTTCCGCCTTCGAGACTATCAGCCGGGGTTCGACCACCTGCACCCCATGCTTGTGCCGGTAAGGCTCGGCGCGGTCGGGGGATACCACTTCTACCTTTATTTCGCAGGGCTTGCCTGGGATGTAGGGAGGCACCGGGCAGCGCTCCTTCAACGCTTGTTTGGCGGCATCCTCGATCATCTGGCGGGCGCGGACGGGCGGTATCTGGCGCGCGGTGTACCTGCCCAGGCCCTGCTTGACCGCCACCGTCTTTAGTTCGTCGCCCAGCAGCCCGCGTGCTTCATCGCATGTGGCCTGGTCGCCTGTCACCAGCAAGACGGGGCAGTTCCAGGTGCCGCACAGCGCGGCGTTGATGCCTGTCTCGCCTACCAGCGTGCCGTTGAACCAGAGGTTGTGCCATGCCTCGCTGGACACCGTGTGGCTGAGCACGCCATACTTGGTGCCCGCCATAGCATGCATGCCTACGAACAGCGCGGCATCGCACCCCTCCTCCAACGCGCCTGTGTAGCCGGTCCACCTTTCCTGCACGACGTACTCGCAGCCTGGGTCCAGCATGTCCGGCACAAGGGAGTTGAACGACCAGGGTCCGCCCGCGCCGTGGCAGTCCATCACGACTATGTCTGTGGCCCCGCCCGCCCTGGCCCCGCGCACCGCCGCGTTTATCTCCTCAGTGTAGAGCTTGCGGCACTCTTCGTAGAGCGCCTCCCCGCCCGTCACCTGCTGCCACTTGACGATGCCCGATACGCCTTCCATATCACTGATGATGATTACTCTCATATCGTGTGTTTGCCTCCAACAGATGCATCTAGCCTATTTCGGAGCGACTTACTATCCTCTTATCCAGTTTGTCGCACCCGCCCTTTGCCAGTGCAGTTCCTTCCCTGCCATCCTGCCCCACGCTGCTACCCTGTCATCCTGAGCGCAGCGAAGGATCTCAAGAAGGTGGGTAGGGGGCCTGTTGAACATTACCAACAGCGTGCTAATCGTTCAACGCAATGGTGGTAGCCACATCTGAGATCCTTCGCTGCGCTCAGGATGACAGAAGGGGCTTGGTCCTTCCATGGGTTGCAGCATGACAAGGTGGGGCTTTGTCCTCTGATGAGTTATGGCTTACTCTGGCGGAGCAGCGACCGGTGGGTGTTACTCTAGTAGCATGGGCAGGGCGAAGTAGAAGGTGCTGCCCTCGCCTTCCGCCGATTCGAGCCACACGCGCCCGCCGTGCCGCGTGATGATGCCATGCGAGATGAACAGGCCCAGGCCCAGGCCGCTGTAGTTGGACGTGGATACGTTGCTGGCGCGGAAGAACCGCTGGAACACCCTCGATTGCTGGGTGGCCGGTATGCCTACGCCGTAGTCGCGTACCGAGCCGATTACCTCCCCGCCCTCCTGCCAGGCCGCTACTTCAATGTGCTTCTTGTCGCCTGAGTACTTGATCGCGTTCTGCACGAGGTTGGTCAAGACCTGTTCTATGCGCTGGCGGTCGGCCCCCACCATGAGCGGTTGGTCGGGCAGTTGCAGGTCCAGTTCGAACTCGGGTGACACTAGGGCCTGGTTGCTCGCCACTTCCTCCACAACGGTGCGCAGGTCGAAGTGCTCCAGGTCGAACGTGAGCGTCTGGCTCTCCATGCGCGACACGTCGAGCATCTCGTTCACCAGCCGCGTGATGCGGTTCGCCTGCTCGTTGATGATGGTGAGGGTGCGCGCCAGCCTCGCCCCATCATATACGTCGATGTTGCGCAGGGTGGACTGCGCGTAGCCCTTGATGGTTGTAATCGGGGTCTTTAGCTCGTGCGAGGCCAGGGCTATGAAGGAGTCCTTCGCCTGGTCCAGTTCGTGCCGCAGGGTCGAGTCGACTATCGCGCTCAACAGGCCCACTATGTTGCCGTCCGCGTCTCGCACCGGGCGCAGGTGAATGTCGCCGTACACCGTCTTGCCGGTGCGGGGCTGGACGTGGGGCACGTCCACCAGGCTGATCATCTCGCCTTGCAGCGCCCGCTTGTGCAGTTCCCTGCGGTCCTCGGTGGCGGGGTCTATCTCGTACAACGTGTGACCTCGCAAGTCACCCGAGTTGCGCACCCCGGCTATGCGCTCCCATTCGGCGTTGTAGTTGACGATGCGCATGTCGGTGTCGTAATAGACCACACCCACCGGCATGCCTTCGATGATGGTGGCAAGCAGGGAGCGTTGCGCCTCTATCTCGTTCTTCGAGCGTATCTTCTCGGTCACGTCGACAGAGGTAACCAGGAGGCCCATGATCTTGCCTTCGGAGTCGTGTACGGGGCGGATGGCCGCGTCTACGTACCTCTGTTCTCCCTGTGGACCGATGTTTAGTATGCCTTCACCCTGGTACATCTCCCCCGCGAGCGCGCGCTCGTACAGGTGCCTGCGCTCGTTGGCCTGCGGGTTCACGTCGTAAAGGATGTTCCCCTTGACGTCCTCCAGGCGCAGCCCCGTCAGAGTGAGCCAGGTGCTATTCACGTCTACCACGCGCATATCGCGGTCGTAGAAGGCGATAGCAACGGGCGTGCTCTCTATGATCAGTTGCAGGAACTTGCGCTGGTCCTCGATTGCCTGGCGCGACATCACCTGCTCGGTCACATCTATGGAGCTGCTCAGTAGGCCCATTATCTGGCCGTTGCTATCGAACATGGGCCTGTAGCGAATATCATAGTAGCGGTCGTAGCCATCGGGATGCCTGTAGTAGACGCTATGGAGGTCTATCGGTTCCCCCGCCAGCACGCGGTCGTGCATCTCCTTGCGTTCCAGGGCCGCCGGGTAGAGGTCGTACACTATCTTGCCTACCAACTGCTCGGCGGTGGCCCCCGACATCCTCACTTGTTCCGAATTGACCTCCATGATGCACATATCGCGGTCGTACAGGGTAATAGCCACGGGAGCCGTCTCCAGCACCGTGCGGAAGAGGCTGCGCTGGGCCTCGATCTCCCGGCGGGCGCGCACCTTCTCGGTGACGTCTATGATCGCTGTAAGCAGGCCCGTGACGTTGCCCTCATCATCGCGCATCGGCACAATCGAGGCATCAATGTAGCGCCCCTCGGGGTTGGCCTGGTTTTCGAGCAATGACTCCTGCATGCTCACCGGCTCTCCGCGCGCCAGTATCCGGTCGGCTATTTCCTGGTACATGTCCCGGTTGGGGCTAGTATCGAACTCCTCCACGCGCCGCCCGAGTACCTGCTCGCGGGTATAGCCGGTCAGGTGCAGCCAGGCGTCGTTCACCAGGAGATAGCGGTTCTCCTTGTCCGAGAGGGCAAGCCCCACCTTGACGTTCGCCACCAGGTTAGCCAGTCGCTCATACTCGCGCCGCAGGAACTCGGCCTGGTCGAGCACCTGCTCCTCCAGCCGCTTGCGCTCGGTGATGTCCATCGTCACCCCGCGCATACCGAGCGGGTTGCCCTGCTCGTCGTGCATCGTGGCCGAATGGGCCTCCACCCACACGACGCGTCCATCCTTCGTAACCCAGCGGAACTGGTTGGTGCCCGCCCTGCCGCTCTCGAAGGTCTGCCGGGCCACGCGCGCCGCCTGCTCCCTGTCGTCGGGGTGCACGATAGTCAGCCAGAAGTTGGGGGTCTGGAGCCACTCGTCCTGGGTGTAGCCAAGCAACGTCTCGACGTAGTGGCTGACGAAGTCTATGCGCTGCCCCTCGGCGTCCGGCAGGCCCCAGGCCTCCCACACCACGCCGGGCACGTTGGCGATGATGTTATCCAAACGTCGCCGCTGCTCCTCGACCTGGGCCAGCAGGCGCACGTTCTCCTGGGTTACCGCCTCGCGCTCGGCTATCTCTATCTCAAGCGCGGCGTTGGCGGCCTGCAACTCGGCGGTGCGCTCGGTTACGCGCCGTTCCAGGTCCTCGTTGAGGCGCTTGATAGTCTCTTCGGCCTCTTTGCGCTCGCTGATGTCCTCTACCATGCCGAGCACATACAGGGGCCGCTCGCTCGCATCACGCACTATCGTGACGGTCAACTCGATCCAGATGATCTCCCCGGCCTTGGTAATGTAGCGCTTTTCGAGCTTGTAGGTGGGTATCTCGCCGCTGAAGAGCTTCTCGGCAAGGGCCAGGTCGGCATCTATGTCTTCCGGGTAGGTTATATCCACGAAGGTGAGCGCGGCCAGTTCTTCCCGGGTGTAACCGAGCATGTCGCAGAAGGTCGTGTTGGCGCGCAAGAACTTGTAGTCGAGGCCAACCATCGACATGCCGATAGGGGCGTGGTCGAACGTCTGGCGGAAGAGTTCTTCGCTCTGCCGCAACTCCTCTTCCACGCGCCTGCGCTCGGTGAGGTCTCTCGTGACCTTGGCGAAGCCGCGTAACTGCCCGTCCTCATAGAGGGGCGTGACAACTACGTTAGCCCAGAAGCGTGTGCCATCCTTGCGCACCCGCCAGCCTTCGTATTCGAAGCGGCCTTCTTCTACCGCCGTTCGTAAACTACGCTTTGGTTCGCCCCTCTCGCGGTCTTCGGGTGTGTAGAAGATGGAGAAGTGCTTGCCAACCGCCTCCTCCGGCGTGTAACCCTTTATGCGTTGGACGCCGGGATTCCAGCTGGTGATTACCCCTTCGGGATCGAGCATGTAGATGGCATAATCGCGCACGCCCTCGACCAGCAGCCGGAAGCGCTCTTCGCTGTGGTGGGCACGCGTCTCGGCTTCGTGCCGCCCCGCGCGGACCTCGGAAGCCCCATGGCTAGCGGGGCCTGGCGGCATGTGTGGCTCGTCTCCGCCGTCGTCAACAGGGGGTGTGTGGCTGTGCTGTGATTGTAGTGACATGCCGTCTTCTTCCGTATGTGAAGTCAGGAGTGCCGGTACACGCGCTAAGGCAGAGGCGAGTCCCAGGTGCAAAGGGCATACCCAAAGCCGCGCCCGGCTATGTAGCGCAACAGCACTCGTATTCGCCCAGGAATGGCAGCAATATACATGCCTCTGTGCGCATTATAAAGCAGCTACGCCAGGTTCGGGGAGGGGCGCGTGGTCAGTCGGGCCGCTTGAGCACGCCGATGTAGGGGAGGTTGCGGTACAACTGCCGGTAGTCGAGACCGTAGCCGACCACGAACTGGTCGGGGATGGGGAAACCGACGTAGTGCAGGGGCATATCGATCAGGCGCACGCTTTCGCGGTCCAACAGCGTGCAGACGCGCAACGACCTGGGCTGGCGGGCGCGCAGCAGCTTCAGCACGTAGGCCAGCGTGAGGCCGGTATCCACCACGTCTTCCACCAGCAGCACGTGCTTCCCGGTGATGGGGGTATCGAGGTCTTTGAGCACACGCACCCCACCGGCGTTGCGCGTCTGCGGCCCGTAGGACGAAATAGCGAGGAAGTCCACGCTCACCGGCACGTCCGGGGGCATGGCGCGCATGAGGTCGGCCATGAAAGGCACCACGCCCTTGAGCACGCCCACGAAGTGCACCGGGTCGTCATGCCCGGCACCCATCATCCGGTAGTCCTCGGCTATGCTCCAGGCAAGCTCGCCCACGCGGGAAGCTAGCTCCTCCTCGGAGATGAATTCCTCGATGTTCTGCGGCGTCCAGAGTTCGGCTTCCTCGACCTCCCGTTGTCGCGGTAGCGCAGTCCCGGTATTAAGCAATATCTTCCTGCCTCATCTGCGGCTCCGCGCGTGCGGCGTGCGAGTCTTCAGCCTCGACTTCATCCTGGATGTCTTGCAGGGCAACCGGGGCCTCGGCTTCTATCTCTTCGTGCCGGATGCCGAACCGCTCCAACAGCCTCTGGTAGTCGCGCCGGTAGAGCAGCTTGATGTTGATCTCCGGGTAGAGGGCGCGGAGGAGGCGCAGCTTGCGGTTCTTGCGGCGCACCAGGGCCTGGCGCATTGTGGTCAGCTCGATGTACAGGTCGTACTCGGTGAGGTAGAAGTCGGGCCGGAACATCTCGATGGGGCGACCGTCGCGCCACTGCAACGGAAACTGGTGAGGCTCGTACTGCCAGTCGATGCCGTAATAGTTGAGCAGGCGGGCGAACTCCGCCTCACTGGCATGGTGGAAGTCTATTCCCCCAACCGTGATGATGCCCTGCTTGGTGGTAGCTTCTGTAACATCTTTTGTAACATCTTCTGTCGCAGCTTCCGTGGTAGCCTCCTCGCTAGCTCCGGCCTCGTCCTCGATACCGGCAACTACTGGTACGTTAAAGCCATTGCCATGCCAGGGCGCGGCAACAGGGGTGGGTGCGTCGTTTGTCCGAGGGTCCGAAGCAGAGGGATCAGTCGCGGCGTGGGTGCCGAGGGGTGATGGAGATACGGCCGGAGCGTTGAGGGTTTCCGGGGAAGCCTGGGTATGAGGTGCCTGGTGAGGAGGAAAGATGTCGTTTTCGGGGGAAAGCGCGGTTATTTCACCCTGTATGTGTTTGCCACCCCCTACCTCAACCGGCCTCTCTTTGTTCCGAGTGGTCCTAGCCTTCGCGTCCCGGCCGCCGGGAGGCGAGTGGCGTTTCGGCATATTGTCAACCCTATTCTAGGCGTCGTAACTCGTATGCGGGTGTTACCTTTGCGCATCAGCGATGCCTCATTGGCATTATAGCAGTCAGTTTATGACAAGTACAAGGTGCTTTTCCACAGGTTTGAAGCTCCTTTCCCACCCTATGCACTCATCCGGACTAGCTGATGAAAAAACCGTTCACGAAGAAGAACGAGAGCACCAGGCCCACCAGGAACGACGCGGCCGCCGTGAACATGAAGGCGCGCCGGTTGTTTATTACGAGCGCTAAATAGATGAACAGCGGGAAGATTATCAACATGCGCCGGGGCATGTCGGCCTCGGGACGCCATATATGGGGCCAGGTGACGCTCAGGCTCACCACCGCGATGAGGAGGGAGTAGATGGCGTAAGTCGCAGAGCGCAGCTTGACCAGGGAGCCTACCAACAACCCGATCATCAAGAGGGTAAAGGCGATCTCCATCAGGTTGAACGCCAGCAGCGGGTTGCCCGTGTGGGCCACTTGCAGGGCCTGCACCAGGGGCGCGCCTGGGAATTGCAGCATTTCGCTGGCCCCCAGGTCGGTGGGGCCTTTAAGCTGCGACCCTAACAGGAGATACCTGTAGGCGGTGTAAGTCATTGCCGTAGCGGGGCACAACAGCAACCAGGCCCAGTCAAGCCGTTTGACGAGGCCGAGAAAGCTGCGCGCTTCCTTGCTGGTATGCGCCATGTAGTGCCGGACGTACATGTAAGCCAGCGGCGCGAACAGGAAAATACCCGGCTGCTTGACCAGCGCGGCGGCACCGGCCAGCATACCAGCCGCCCACCACTTGCCCTGCCGCCCGTAGTAGAGCGCCGCGACGGAGAAGGCCAGCAAAGGCGCTTCGGTGTAACCCATGAACAGGTAGTAGGAGGTTGGGAAGACGGCGCTGAACACCACGGCTCGCCGGGCTACCTGCTCCCCGTAGTCGGCTTCGACCAGCCTGTACAGGTACCAGAAGAAGAATACCGTGGAGACGTTGGTTACCAGCAATGCGGCCAGCAGTGCATTGTCGAACAGCAGGAAGGAGACGAACTTTATCAGCAGCGGAAAGCCTGGGAAGAAGGCCGTGAGGTAATAGGGATCGCTCTCGTAGCCGTTGGTGGCGATGTTTATATAGTGATGGCTGTCGAAGACGTGCCAGACGCCGAAGAGGTAGTGCTGCGCGTCCGCTCCGACCGTGCGAGCCTCGCCGGTGACTATTATCGAAAGCGCTCCCCATGCCGACAGCGCCAGCCGGACGGCCAGCCACAGGAAGAAAGAGAACTTGAGCGCGTCCTTAGCGACGAACTTGTCAGTCGTGGCATGCCCGGCGCGTTGCGGCGCGGGGACTGTGCCGCCACCCCAGCGGCTTTGCGTTATCTGCAACTCTTTGTCTCCTCAACCTACAGGAGGTAAGCACCAATCGTGACGCACTGTAGCTTGCACGCAAAGCAATTATAAGGCACCTCCACCGGAACAGCCGCAAATTTTCTTAGCATTAAGTACCATCCAGGCATAGAGTGTTAGTACTAGAAGCTATCTCAAAAACAACATTGTCGGACATCAGCAAATAGCTCCACCCTGTCATTTCGAACGAAGTAAGAAATCTCGTCCCTCAGCACATGGTAGCTCCTTTCCGTCAGCCACAGGGTACCGTAAGAAAGAGGAACCATCCTGGTGAGGGACGAGATTTCTCACTTCGTTCGAAGTGACAATGTGGGGACTCTGGTGCTCATATTCCATTATGTCATTGTTGAGATAGCTTCTAAACGGGCACGCGCAGGTCGGATTGTGCGGCCCGGAAACGGTGGTACGTCTTATGCCAGATAGCATGTGGAGAGGCCCGCATCAGCGACAGTGTTCTTGACACGGCCCGCTACATAGACACAGGAAAGGAAACTCTATGGCATCGCAAGTAGACCCCACAGTGTTGGGCAAGATGACTAAGAAGCAGCGAGTGGACGCGGCGCTACGCAACCAGCCGGTGGACCGCCCGCCGGTGGCCCTGTGGCGGCACTTCTACGAGTGCGAGCGCACCGCCGAAGACCTGGCCGGGGCCATGCTGGCCTACCACAAGAAGTACGACTGGGACTGGATGAAGGTGAACCCGCGCGCTTCGTACCACGTAGAGGGCTGGGGCGTGAAAATGAGCTACGGCAAGGGCGGCCCCTTCGACCACCCGCAGGTCGTGGAGTACCCGGTGACGAGCGCGGCGGACCTCGGCCGGTTGAAGCCCCTCTCCACCTCGGAAGGGGTGCTTGACGAGCACATAGAGGCGTTGGAGCGCATCTGCGAGGCGCTCGGGGGTGAGGCTTACGCCCTGCAAACGATATTCAACCCCTTCTCCATCGCCGCCGACCTGGTCGAGAGCGACCACGCGCTGTTCGAGCTGATGCAACGCGACTCGCAAGCCCTTAAGGACGCGCTGGAGGTAATCACCGAGACCTTCACCAACTTCGCCCGCGAGTGCGTCAAGGCAGGGGCGGGCGGCATCTTCTTCGCCACCACCGAGTGGGGCAGCCGCGACCGCATGACGGAGGAGCAGTGGGACGAGTGGTGCCGGCCGTACGACCTGCGGGTGCTGGCGGCGGTGCAGGACGCCCCGTTCAACGCGCTCCACGTCTGCAAGAACAACAACCTGCTCTACCACCTGGCCGACTACCCGGTGCACGCCATTAACTGGGCGGTAGGCTCGCCCGGCAACCCCTCGCTGAGGGACATGCAGCTAAACAGCGACAAGACGGTGATAGGCGGCTACCAGAACTCCACCCTGCGCGACGGCACGCCCCCCGAGATTACCGTCGAAGCCCGGCAGGCCCGCGAGCAAACGGGTGGGCGGCGGTGGATACTGGGTCCCGCCTGCTCCGTCCCGGTGGACTGCCCGGAGGAGAACATCAGGGCGGCACGCACGGCGGCCGACAACGTGCAAAGCGTGTTGTAGAGCCAGGATATAACAGCCAGGGGCATAGGAAGCTATGCCCCTCTTCTTTCTTCGGCTCGGCTCTACCAGGCTCCATCCGCGAAATTGGAGGGGAAATATGCATCCATCCCGCTGTCACTACTCAACTCTGATCGCAGCCCTGTCGATGCTCGCCCTCGTGGGGTGCACCCTCCCCTTCTCCGGACGGTCCGGCCCTGCAACTCCTGAGCAAGCGGTGCTTGAGTTTTACCAGAGAGTAAAATCCTCTCCTCCTATACAGAGTTACACCATCCTCGGCAGCCGCGTGTCAGGTAACAGGGCCATCGTCTTTGTGCTGGTAACCAGAGGCGGGCAGGGCAAGACCACACCTACTCAGCACTTCGTAGACCATCACGTCGGGAAGGGGTCCAGAGGTTGGGAGACAGAGTCGTTCTCATCGGACGAACGAATATCCGTGCCCGGAGGGTCCCTTGTGTGCGGCACTATAACAATGGGCAATGATGGGGTCGGCAGCTTCACCGTCGTAACCGGACAAGTCAGGCAACCGGACGTGGCGGGCCTGGAAGTCGACCTTAGCAGCGGAGAGACGATTACGGACACAACGACGGACGGTATGTTTGCCGCCATAGTCCCCCGGTCGGACCCTCCACTTGAATTGCGCCTGCTGGATGACCAGGGCCAGGTAATACACACGGTCGTCCCGCCCTTGATGCAAGCTCAACCTCCACCTCCCACACCGGTGGTCTCTACTCAACCTGGAGGCATAATCGTGCAGGGCACGATGGGGCAGACGGACTCTGCGTATATAGAGTGCAGCCCATAAAAGACCGAGGGGCAGATGCAGTAGCCATTCGCGCAGCTACTGCATCTGCCCCTCCGGGCCGCCTGTTGCGGTAATTATACGACACCGGCGGGCATAACAGCATTAGAAGTCATCTCGAAACTGTAAATATAGGATACGAGCATCCACGCTTGGCCTTTGTCATTTCGAACGCAGTGAGAAATCTCGTCCCACACGAGCCAAATACCACCTTTCCTACAGCAGGAGAGTACCAGGAGAAAGAGGACACATCGTGGTGAGGAACGAGACTCTTCGCTGCGCTCAGAATGACAAGGTCCACCTCATGTGCTCATCTCACTCTTGGATATTTCCGAGGTGACTTGTAATCAGTCCTCTCCGAAGATGTACCTATCCAGGAAGGCATTGCGGAACTTGCCCTGCGGATCGTAGGTGCGCAGCAGCCGTTGAAAGTCGGGCAGCTTCGGGTAGAGTGCCCGGACTCGTTGCGGCGGCATGGTGAAGAGCTTGCCCCAGTGCGGGCGGGCTTCGAGCGGGGCGAGTTGCTCTTCAATCACAGGGAGCAATTGCCTGACTGCCTCCCAGTCCTTCTTCCAGGTGAAATGGATCCCAACGCAAGCCTGCCGGTAGCATGGACTCATCCACAGGTCGTCCGCCGCGACGGTGCGTACCTCGGAAATCTGCAACAGTGGCGCTATCCGGTCGCTCAAGCTATTTATTACGTAGATGGCCTCGACTGCATGATGGCGCGGTATAAGGTACTCACTTTGCAACTCCTCGCCTACGCTCGGCGTGAAATCCATGCGGAAGTGCGGCAGGCGCTCGAACCAGGGGCCGCGAATACCCATTTGCTCGGTGCAGGACTCCGCCGACAAGCTGCGGATGGGGTGCAGGTGGGTCCGCGCAAGCGTCGCCCCGAACAGCTCAGGTGCGGGCACGAACGCATCTTCGTCGGTAACGCGGCGCTTCAGCCACAACTGGTCCACCAGACCGTCCTGCCAACGGGTAAACAGACTGACGCTGTCGGCAGCGGATACGATCTCCTCGAAATGGTCTACCAGTTGCGACATAGGCAGGTACTCGTACGCATCCTGCCGCATATCGAAAGCAGGCACAACATCCAGGGTGAGCTTGATAATCACGCCAACCGCACCAAGTCCCACCAGCGCGCCCGCAAATTCGTCCCCTTGACTGCGAGATAGCGTCATCACCGAGCCGTCGGCGGTAACAATCTCCATTGCTGAAACGGCTGTGGCTAGATTGCCGTTGCAGTCGCCGGAGCCGTGCGTGGCCGTAGCGCAGGCCCCAGCCACGGAAATATGGGGCAAAGACGCCAGGTTGTGCAGCGCATAGCCCTCACGATGAAGCTGCCTGTTGATCTGGCCGTACCTGGCGGCTGCGCTGATGGTGGCAGTATGTCGCTCGCGGTCCAACGCCAGCAGAGGATCGGAAGCGTCCAGGCGGTCGAGCGAGATCAGGTCGCCCGGCGTGTCCGCTATGTCGTTGAACGAATGTCGCGAGCCTAGCACCTTCAGCTTGCCGCTGCGGCTTACAAGCTCCTGGAGTTGCTCCAGCGTTTCGGGGTAGTGTAGTCTCGGGGCGGTGTAGGTATAGTTGCCCGCCCAATTACTCAGCCTGGTGATCATTCTGATGCACTCCTCTTCGTTGCCTGACCTTTAATGATGTTATTCCTAGTGCCAGAGGGTCCAAAAGAAACTTCGGGGATGAGTGTTGTTCTGACATTAGCCCTAGCTCAGCACTGCCTCAGCCCTACCTCCTGTACTTAGCACTTAGTGAGCAGCAAGTGAGCACCTGGTGGGCTGTCATCTGAACATTGGCCTGCCCTACAATGCCCAGCATGATCAATCGAGATCAATTCTCTCATCAGGGTATAGGAGGTACAGTAGAATCATGTCAGCAGATCAGAACAAGGCTATTGCACGACGCATTTTACAGGACGTTGTCGGCAATGGAAACCTGGACGGAGTTGAGCAGGTAATGGCAGTAGATGTGGTGGACCATACCCCACAGCCTGGCTTCGATGGAGCAGGAATCGGCGAGTTCAAGAGCGTCATTACTATGTTGCGTGCGGCTTTCCCCGACCTTAGCGTCACAATAGAGCACATGATCGCAGAAGGGGATAAGGTAGCGCAGCGGTGGACGCTACGCGGCACCAACAAAGGTGAGTTCGCCGGAATCCCACCCACGGGCAAGCAGATTAGTGTAGGAGTGATTGAAATCCTACATTTCGCTGACGGCAAAGTTGTGGAGCGCTGGGGCCAGGTAGACAATATGGGCATGCTCCAGCAGTTAGGAGTCATCCCTGCGCCAGGCCAGTAAATCTCAAGAGATTCGTTGCTGTCTGGTACGCCTCTGAATGCGTAGGATCAAGTTCAGCTAAAACAAGAGAAGCCTGAGAACGATTCCCAGGCTTCTCTCTTTCTACCGAACGGCTATTTAGGCCTACACTATCGCAGGCTCAACCTCAACCGGGGTCTGCACCACAAACGTGATGCCCTCCTCGACGCCGTAGTCCGCGATTACCGTCTGCCCTGCAACTATGTCGCCACGCAGGAGGCGCTTGCTCAGCGGGGTCTCCAGGTCGCGTTGGATCACGCGGCGGAGGGGCCTCGCGCCGAAGGTGCGGTCGTAGCCGGTCTCGGCCAGGTGCTCCTTGGCGGCGTCGGTCAGTTCGAGGCCGATACCGCTGAAGGCGAGGCGCGTGCCCAACCCTGCCACCTGGATGTCCACAATCTCCTTCAGCTCGTCCAGGCTCAGGTGGTCGAAGACGATGATGTCATCGATGCGGTTGAGGAACTCGGGGCGGAACGTCTCCTTCAGAGCGTCCTCCACGCGTCCGTTCACCTCTTTCTTGTTCATGTCGTTGAAGCCCTTGGGCTTGAACCCGAAGCCCTGGTGCTTGGGCAGGAACTGCGTGCCGACGTTCGAGGTCATGATAATCAGCGTGTTGCTGAAGTCCACCGTGCGGCCGTGGCCGTCGGTGAGGCGACCGTCATCGAGCACTTGCAACAACGCGTTGAACACATCGCCGTGTGCCTTCTCTATCTCGTCGAACAGCACCACCTGGTATGGGCGGCGGCGGATCGACTCGGTAAGCTGGCCGCCCTCGTCATAGCCCACGTAGCCCGGAGGCGAGCCTATCATACGAGCGACGGTGTGCCGTTCGCCGTACTCGCTCATGTCCACGCGTACGATAGCGTCCTCGCTGCCGAACATGTAGTCGGCCAGGGCCTTGGCAAGCTCGGTCTTACCCACGCCGGTAGGTCCGACGAAGATGAAGGAGCCGATAGGCCGTCGCGGGTCGCGGAGGCCGGAGCGGCTGCGGCGGATGGCATCGCTGACGGCCTCTATCGCTTCGTGCTGGCCTATTACGCGATTATGTAGCTCGTTCTCCATGTCGAGCAGGCGGACTTTCTCCTCCTGCTGCATCGTCTTCACGGGCACGCCGGTCCACTTGGCGACCACCTCGGCCACGTCTTCCTCGTCAACCTGCTCGTCGAGGCTGTTGGTCCTGAACCACTCGCCGCGGGCAGCCTCGAACTCGGTTTGCTGGCGCACCTTCTCGGTCTTTAGCTCCATCGCCAGCGCGTAGTCCTGGTTGCTGGAAGCGTCTTCCATCTGCTTCTCAAGCTCTTCCAGCTTGCTCTCAAGCTCGCGCAGCTCCGGCGGCATGTTGAACACGGCTAGGCGCACGCGGGAGGCTGCCTCGTCCATCAGGTCAATCGCCTTGTCGGGCAGGAAGCGGTCCGAGATGTAACGCTCAGACAGGTGGACGGCGGCCGACACTGCTCCATCAGTGATGGTCAGGCCGTGGTGCTGCTCGTAGCGGGGCTTGAGGCCCAGCAGGATTTGCACCGACTCGTCAACGGAGGGCTGGTCCACGTACACCGGGGAGAAGCGGCGCTCCAATGCCTGGTCCTTCTCGATCTTGCGGTACTCGTTCAGCGTGGTAGCGCCGATGCACTGCAAGTCGCCACGGGCCAGGGCGGGCTTGAGGATGTTGCCAGCGTCGAGCGCGCCTTCAGCGGCACCCGCGCCCACGATAGTGTGAATCTCGTCTATGAAGAGGATGATCTCCTTGCGGGCGCGCTTCACCTCTTCCATAACCGTCTTGAGGCGCTCTTCAAACTCGCCCCGGAACTTGGAGCCTGCCACCATCGAGGGCAGGTCGAGCGAGAGTATGCGCTTGCCCTTGAGGAGCAGAGGCACCTCGCCGGAGGCGATCAACTGGGCCAGGCCCTCCACGATGGCGGTCTTACCCACGCCCGGCTCGCCTATCAGCACGGGGTTGTTCTTGGTGCGGCGCACGAGGATTTGCATCACGCGCTGCACTTCGTCCTGCCGCCCTATCATCGGGTCGAGCATGTTTTCGCGGGCTAGCTTGGTGAGGTCGACGCTGAATCGCTCGAGGGCCTCGTAGTGCTCTTCGGGGTTCTGGTCGGTCACGCGGCGGTCGCCCCGGATTTCGCGCAGGGCGGCGTAGATCTTCTCCTGGTCAATAGCGGCTTCCTGGAGGATGCGGCCGGTGGCCCCGCCCCGCTCGTTGGCTATAGCCAGGAAGAGGTGCTCGGTGGAGATGAACTCGTCGTTGAGGCGGTCTGCCTCTTCCACGGCACCCTGTAGCACGCGGTTGGCGCGGAGGGTGATGTAGCCGGTGGTCACGCCTCTGCCCACCGCGAAGCTCTGCATATTATTTAGGGCGCTCTCCAGGCGGCGGGTCATCATCTGAGCGTCGCCGCCCAGCTTGGTGATTATCTGCGCGGGGAGAGACTGTCGTTGCTGTAGGAGGGCCAGGAAGAGGTGCTCCACGTCTAGCTGCGTGTGCTGCTTGGCGAACATGATCTGCTGCGCCCGCTGCAACGCTTCCTGCGCCCGCTCTGTAAATCTGCTCATCATCATATCAATGTACTTCCAATCTAGTATCTTGTAGAACGCGCACGAGAAGCCCTAAAAAGTGCGCCTGGACCGTTGTGGATGTCAGAGGCCCGTTGAGAAGGCCCGCGTGGTGTTGGGTAGTATACTCCGCGAGGCTCGCGTTTCCCCTGCTTTTCCACTTAGTAGCACGGGCAGTGCCGTGATGTAATTACGAATTACGAATTACAAGTTCGTACTTCGGCGGCTGTGATGTCTGATTAGTAATTCGTAATTCGTAATTTCCTCGTTGCGTTCTTGGTTCTATTGTACCGTTTCTCCGTTGGTTTGGTATCACCCTTTAGGGTAGTATCTTTGCCCTGTATATTACGAATCGTAGTGGTAGGTCCTAGTTGGTGGGTAATACAGGGCCGGTGACTACTCGTGGTCTATATCCATTAGCTGCCTGTACCTTGAGATCGTATCCTCCAGTTCCCGGCGCATCCGCTCCATCTCGCGGCGCATCTCCAGCATGCGCTCCCGCATGTTGAGAATGGCCTCGGCGCCCGCCAGGTTCACGCCCAGGTCGTTGGTGAGCCTCATCACGAATCTCACCCGCTCGAGGTCGCGTTCCGAGTAGAGCCGGATTTTGCCGCCCGTCCGCCCCGGTTCCACCAACCCCTCGCGCTCGTAGAGCCGTAAGGTCTGCGGGTGAACGCCCAGTACCTGCGCCGCCACGCTGATGACGTAGCGGGGCTGGTCGTCGGCGCTCAGTTCCTGGTAGGCCCTGTGGCTTTCGTAGCTACGGGAGATGCGCCCGGTGGTTCCGGCAGAGGCTTTCTTTGGGGCTTGCGTGCCGCCGGTATGCTCGTCAGGGTAGTCGGCAGTGGGTTCGGTGGAGCGTCTAGCTCGCATCGGACTGCCCTCCCTTCCGGCTGCTGTATATACGCTGCAACTCCTCGAAAAGTTGCTTTTCCTGGTCGCTCAACTCGCCTGGCAGTTGCACTTCCACCCTGGCATACAGGTCGCCCCGCTTGTCGGGCTGCTTGAGCTGGGGCATGCCCTGCCCGCCCAACCTGAAGCTGCGGCCGTTCTGCGTGCCCGGCGGTACTTTGAGCGCCAGCTTGGTGCCCTTGAGGGTCGGTACTTCCACTTCGCCCCCCAGGACTGCCGTGTAGAGGGGAAGAGTTACGTTCGCATAGACATCGTCGCCTTTACGCTCAAAGCGAGAGTTGGGAAGTACCTTTACCCGGAGGTAGAGGTCGCCTTTGCCCCCGCCACCTGTGCCCTGCCCGCCTTCATTGGCTATACGTATGCGCGAGCCGGTGTGCACTCCGGGCGGAATTTTTACCTCAAGTCGCTTGGTGCGCGACACGGTGCCGTCACCCCCGCAGGCCTGGCACACGCGATTGTTCGCGATGCCCCGGCCCCCGCAGGTGGGGCAGGTGTCGGGCACCTCCATCTGTAGTATGCGCTGGGAGCCGCTGAACGCTTCTTCCAGCGTCACTTCGATGTCGTGCTCATAATCCTGGCCGGCGCGCGGTATGGTGCGCTCGCGGCCCCCGGTGTAGTAGGCGTTGCCCCCAGGACTCCTGTTGGCACCCGCCGAGCGGCCAAACAGCATCTCGAAGAAGTCCGAGAAGTCGCCGTCGCCCGTGAAGGTGGTCGAGGAGTAGCGAGCGCCGCCGGGGCCGCCGTTCGCCTGGGCGTACTTGCTGAAGTCGAACCCCGCAGCCGAGCCCTGGGCCTGCTGGTAGTGCTCCCACTCCGAGCCGAACTGGTCGTACTTCTTGCGCTTCTCGGCGTCGCTGAGGACTTCGTAGGCCTCGCTGACCTCCTTGAAACGCGCTTCCGATTCGCGGTCGTCAGGGTTGAGATCGGGGTGGTATTTGCGCGCCAGCTTGCGGAAGGCTGACTTGATTTCCTTCTCGGAAGCGCCGCGTTTTACGCCTAGTGTGTTGTAGTAGTCCTTGTATTGCATGGCCGGATCATATCATGTGCTAGCTGTTATATGAGTACAAAGATATTATAAGGATTGAGTGTGGTACTGTCAAGTTTGGTGCTGGTATGGGCTGCGCTATTGCCTGTTTCAGCTAATGGGTCTACAATGGATTAAAGTCTGACCGTTGGAAATTGCTGAGGTGTAAGATGGCTACAACCCCGCTCGTAGATATAGGTACTATGATAGCCAGGATTCCGGGTGTCCGCGGTGGGCGACCGCATGTTGTAGATGCCGGGGTGTCACTACGGACTATCGTATACTTCCATAGGGAAGGTCGAACACCTGACCGGATCGTACATGATATGCCTGACCTTTCTTACGCGCATGTCTACGCTGCTTTGGCCTATTACTATGCCAACAAAGAGCAAGTGGATACTGAGATGGCCGAGCTAGAGGCAGAAGAGACGCAGTTGCAGGAGGATTGGCTACGCTCTAGAAATCCTATCAAATTGTCCGGTGAGGCATGAGGAGGTAATTCATGGCGACTACAACATCAGTCAACATAGGAACTCTAATTGCCAGGTCGCCGGACAAGTTCGAGGGCAGACCGTACATCGCGGGTACAGGCATTACCGTGAGGCGCATCGTTGGTTGGTACAAGCTCGGATATGAGGCCGAGGAAATCCTGAGAGAGATAGACCACTTGAACATAGCTCAAGTGTATGCAGCCCTGGCATACTACCACGCTAACAAGCAGTCAATTGAGGACGATATAGCTGAAGAAGAGACTGAACACAGGCGGATAGAAGCAGAGCATCTCAAGACTACGCGTTAGCCGTGACAATCCGTATCTACCTGGACGAAGACGCGATGAGCCGCAGCCTCATCAATGCCTTGCGCAGCCGTGGCGTAGATGTAACGGTCGCGGCTGATGTGGGCATGAGAGGGCGCTCCGATGCAGAGCACCTGGCCTATGCGACAACACAGGGTCTTGTGCTGTTCAGTTTCAACATGAGGCACTATATGGCCCTGCATACGTCCTGGTTAGAGCAAGGGCAATCACATGCTGGCTTGATACTGTCTGACCAGCATTATGGTGTGGGAGAGTTGATGCGGCGGATTCTTAGGATAGTTGCTAGTTTGTGGGCTGAAGAGATGAAGGACCGGGCTGAGTTCCTCAGCTCATGGAGAGATGAGCAGGCTTAGAGCCAGATCATTGACAGGCCAGGTGCCACTAAGCTACCTAACTAATTTACCCCCCTCATGGCAGCGACCACACCCTGAACTCCTCATACGGCGTCACCCTGCCAACAGCCGTATACCCCTCCTTCACACCCGCGCACGCATAAACATCGTGGCTAGCCCCCTCCGACTGGCCCAAACTTAGCATGACGAGATCGAAGGTGTCAACATAGCCTCCATTGGCATAGAGTTGCGCTGTGTTTTCGGTGACGTATAGCTTGAAGGTATTGGACCCGCTATCGGACGTGTCCAGCAGGTCCGTAGTATTTGAATAAGAGACATCGTACGCCGGGCTGTGCAGGTTGAAGATCCAGGTGCCTTCCGAGTCGAAGATGACTCGGTACTCGGTACCTTCACCTATATTCGAGAAGACGAGGCCATAGTCCCAGGCCCCTCCCGCTGGGTAGCCGGCGTCCTCGGGATTGTGGAACGTCACTTCGGCCACAAAGTTGCGCAGGTCGACGTTGGCAGCAATACAGGGCGCTTCCTCACCCTCTATTTGTTCCAACGTGCCCTCTGTCGGCCCGTACAGCAGGGTGGCTTGCCCATCGAGCACCTGAGCAGTGGCCTCGGCCTGTACGCGAGCGGTAGCGTGCGCTCGTGCCAGTGCCGTAAGGGTGGGGGGCGCTTTGGCTGTGGCTTCCGCGTCGGCGGTGGCTGCCACGGAGGTCTGGTGGGACGCTGCCTGGGTCTCGCTGGCCGCCGCCGCGACCGTCTGCCGGGCCAGCGCCGTGGTTGTAGCCCGCGAGGTCCTCACCGTAGCCCGCCGTTCCGCCTGCGCCGTGGCGAGTTGCACGGCCTCCTGCGTGGCGCTGACCTGGACTCTCGTGAGGCCTGGCGTACCACTCCGCACCAGTATCCAGGCGGTAACTCCCAGCACCAAAATGAACCCAACCACAACAGCCAGACATGGAAATAACTGCCTGGCCTGCCGTTGCGCCTGCGCGCGTGGCGAGGGACGTTCGGGACACTCCACCGGGGTCTCAGGCATGGTGACTTGTCAGGAGAGAAATCCGCACGTACATCGCTAACCCACAGCCCTGTGCATAGACTCGACCGCTGCTTTCTCAGCGTCATGCACGGCGAGGATGTGGTCCCGTATCTCTGCGAGGAATGGCACTAGTTCGTTCTCGGCGGTGGGGAAGGTCTGCGCGGCTTCGCCTTTGAGGACTTCCAACCGGCGGGCGAGCTCTCGACGCTCCACCAGCGTATCCATACCCTGCTCGATGAACAGCCGGTGCTTGCGCTCCAATAGCTCTCGCGTCTCCTTCAGGGCGGGCATTTCGTGGGGGAACATGGCGCGGGCGAGGGCCGTCCACCTGCTCGCGCCTTCGCGGTACAGCGCGGCGGATTCCTCCAACTGCGGCTTGTGGAGCACGGGCGCGGCCTCTGTGAGAAATTCGGCATACATGGCCCGACCCGCCCCTGGCCCGCTGCTCCTTAGCTCTATCCGTTCGAAGCAGGCGGTGAGGGCGCTGTAGAGATGCGGGCCAGGAGCGAAGGTGCCCAGCCACCCCTTTGGACTCTTGGTGTCTACCACCAGCCCCGCCCACTTGCGCAACGCCGCCAGCCCGAAATTGGCATGCGGCCCCTTCTCCGGCCCTTCGAGCATTACTCTGGCGCACCTGCGTATCCCCGCTTCGATTGCGCTCGACAGGTTCTTCAGCCGGGGCGGGGCTTCCAACGTAAGGCTACGGTTCTTGAGGCTGGCATGGACGGCGCGTGCTGCTTCGAACTCATCCGTACCGGCGGCCAGCGGCACGCGAGAGCGGTCGGCAATGTAGACGCCGCCCACATCGGGTTCGTAGCCGTAGACGACGAGGGGCATCATACCGGGGTCGGCACCCGAGGGCATGGCATTGTACGAGAGGCCCCGCTGCCCGGCCCAGGCAATAATCGGCTTGCCCTCTTCCAACGCCTCGATCAAGTTGGCCCTGGCGCGGTCGCGGCTGGTGGTCTCTCGTACCTGCCCTTTGACGCCGAGGCGCTCCAACACCGCGTCCATAGACTTGTCGGTGGGTGAGGCCAGGTGGGTGCCGATGTAGACGTGCGGCTCGTGACCTTCGTAGTCAAACGTGAAGTAGAGGACGCTCACGCCCCCGCTGATACCAAGCAGCATCGCCTCGGTGAACGGCTCTCCGGTGTGCGGCGCCACGACGCCCTGGTGCGCCAGCACGTTGCGTATGCTACCCATCTCAGGGTGCAGGCCCTCGAACTGGTTGTAGTCACGCAGTGTGGGCATGGGTTTTCCATTTCGGATTTGGGAATTAGGATTTCGGATTTCGAAGATATCCGGGTAAATCCGAAATCCGAAATCCTAATTCCCAAATCGGCAGATGAATTCGACTTCGTTGCCGTCCGGGTCGTCTACGTACATGGTGCGGCTGGGGAGGACGGGGTG
>JALZHG010000015.1:47503-66405 GCA_030914045.1 Chloroflexota bacterium
GACGGGGTGCTTGCCGGGGCGGGGTTGGTAGCCGGCCTGCACCAACGCCTCGTGCTGTAGATCGAACCTGTCAGGCGGGAGTTCCAGGGCGAGGTGGTGCAACTGGAAGCCAGATGGCTTGCCTAGGACCTCGTCCGTCTTGGGCACGAGCACTATCATCTGGGGGATGCCCGCGTTGCCCTCGCCCACTCTGAGGAAGGTGTTGCGCAGTTCGGGAGGCGAAATGACTTCCAGCCCCAGCAGGTCGCGGTAGAAGCGCAACGATGCTTCTTTGTCGGCCACCCACAAGACGATTTCTGATATGCCTACAACGTGCTTCATCTGTGAGTTCCTCACCCAATCGAACATCAGAAAAGTGCCGGCAACGTCCGCGCCGGCAGGGGGCGCAGCCTGCCCCTGGAAGAGAAGATGAGCCAGGGAGACACATTCGTTGCAAATGGAAATCCCGTCTGCGACCGCTAATAGGCCTCGTACGTCGGGAAGATTCTTGTAGCAAAGAGAGCAGTGTTGTGCCGGTTGTGAGTGTCCGCGCGATGGGTGTCTAGCTGTCTCGGAAGCGCTTATTTCTACTTCGTCATCAAGTATTTCGATGCATAGGTCAACGCACTCGTTGCAGATACGCACATCGCCCTTTCCCAAGGCACTTTGATGCAGGACAATATCGCCCAATTCAGCTCTACTCTTGCCGCAGAAGGAGCAACGTTGTGGCCTGGCGCTACGGGCATCCCGGTGGGTCTCGGCGGCACCGGAGTCAGTTGGGGCCGTCTCCTGCTGAAGACGTAGTGCGCACTCGTCACAGATGTAGACCGCTCCCGGCCCGGCTATGAGCCGCCGCACATCTTCCTGACTCCTGTTACAGAAGGAACAGGCGTATCGTGGTTTGTGCCTGAAACGGGGCATCTCGTAACCCCCGGCCTGACGTAGAAGGCGAAAATAACGACATAGCGGCAGCCTTGTAGCGACTAACCGGCATTCTCGTGCCCCTATTATATCACGCCGTCTTCTTCAGCCTACGCCGTCTTTCCTGCCAGCAGGATGTCGCGCCACCCCTCCGGCACCCGCTCTCCATACGCCACCTCTTTCGCGCCGAGGAAGGCGGCAAGCTCCGATATGGAGTCCGCGACCGCCTGGGCTACTTCGGGGGTCATGGGCGCGTGCGGCTCGGCGTGGACGGCGTTGATGTTGAGGCGCTTGGCTTTGCGGTCCATAAGCGGGTCGATGCGGCCTATGATGCGGTCGCCATGCAGGATGGAGAGCACGTAATAGCCATACTGCCGCAGGTGCTTGGGCACGTATATCTCTATGCGGAACCTGTAATCGAAGAGCGTTTCGATGCGACTACGGTCGGCTATAAGGTTGTCGAAGGGGGATAGGAGAGTGGTGCGAGGCTGCCATTCTCCGGCTTCGATTTGCGCCAGGAGGGGTATGTCCTCTTTATGTATGTACCATATGCCGGGGAGCGCCTTCTCATCATCCATCACCGCTACCCGCTCGATGCGCCCTTCGCGCTCGTATCCCCGCAGCACCTCTTGCAGGTGGGGGTAGCGGTAGCGGGTGTAGTTGTAAGCAATGTGCCTCGACGTGCCCACGCCCAGCATGCGCAACGACCTCTCGGCGGCTATCTCGGTAGCTTCGCGGGCCGATAGCTCCTGGTGCGGGGTCCAATCGGGCAGCACTCGCTCCGCCAGGTCCCACAGCCGCTGCCCGCCTTTGCGCGCGGAGACAAATATCTCGCCGCGCACCCACAGGTGGTCCAGCATCCTGCTGACGTTGCGCCCGCCCGTCCAACCACTTGACTCCCAGCCGGAGCGCGACTCGTCCTCGAAGTCCTTCGACTGCAACGGACCGCGCTCCCGCAACTCTCCCAACACGTACTCGCGGAACTCTTTGTTCTCCTCCATCCACTGGCTCCGCAGCCCCGGCATCTCGCCCGAATCGCCGGTAGGTTTCCCGCGCATAACCCACTCGTGCAAAGGAAAGTCCTCCATCAGCACGATAGAGGCGGCATGCGCCCAGTACTCGAACAGCTTGCGCTCCTCCCACCTTAGCGTGTCGAGGTCCCTTACGTCGTAGTTGCCCAGGCGGCTCCACAGGATCAGCAGATGGTTGGGTGCCACGGCGCTGATGGGGTCGAGTTGCAGGCAGCCTATGCTGCGCACCGCCTCCAGTATGCCATCCTTGTCATTGGGGAGCCTCGGCTCGGCCAACCGCTGCTTGGTCACGGCCAGGCGTCGGGCGTCGGTGAGGGAAATCGTGCGGGTAGCGGTCATCTTGCCTCCACTTTAGGATAGTTGAACGGCTTGCAAGTACAGTCAAACATTCCCTATCTCAATTCTCAGCCCAACACTCCCCCTTGTCGTCCTGAGCCTCCGCCCTGTCATCCTGAGAGGGTGTCTAATAAAGGTAGAGGGTAGATTTAGGCACAAAAACAAGGTTATACAGGTTGGAAGGAGTACAGGGGAGAGTACCCGATGTGTTCATGGAGCCCTCTTGAGTGCCCTTCTCGCCTATGATGGTGCTGTCGCGCATTCTTCCTCCCCACTCTCTACCCCTTTATTAGACACCCTCTGAGCGTAGCAAAGGATCAGGTGGGTAAGCGAGAGTCCACAACGTACAGGATGCTGTTGGCATTAGGAACACTGCTGCATCCTACCAGGAGTCAAACACGGGCTACTGATCCTTCGCTACGCTCAGGATGACAGGGTGGGGCTGTGGTCCCGATAATCAGTCCTTCAACTGCACAGTAGCAACTCTTCCTGGTTAGGAAACATATGTGCTAACTGTAGATGCAAGGATAGCAAAAGACCCAGGTTTGTGCCTGGGCCTCTGGTTGTATCTTCCACGCCTGTATGCGACCTGCTATTGCCCGACAAAGTAGCTTGTGCTCGCCATCACCAGCACGAAGTCGTACACCCCGTGCACGATAGCCGACGTGGTGGTGTTGGTGCGCATGCGGATGATGCCAAGTATGAGGCCGATGATGAACACGCTCAACAGGGCGTCCACGCCGTACTGGAAGGCGTGTAGCGAGGTGAATACCAGGTTGGAGGCGATCAGGCCGATGCGGGGCTGCAACAGGCCGCGCACCGCCAGTTCCTCGCCCACGCCCGCCGTGACGCCGATGAGCACCGCGCCGACCGGGGTGATTAGTTGGCTCATCAACCGGCTGAAGGCTTCCACGTCGGTGGTGCCCCAGCCCATCGAGCGCCATAGCTGGTTGATGCCGGGGTCCAGCGCGAAAGCCGCCGCAGCCGCGAGCACCACGCCGCCGACGGTGGCCCCCACCACCTGGAGCGTGGTGGGCCGCACGAAGTCGAGCCGCTTCAGCATCGCCCGGAAGTTGCGCGCGATAGGCCACCCCGCCGCCACGAAAGTGGCCGGTATGGTCCAGACGAACTGGTAGATGAGGTCTATGGGCCGCACGCTGATGTCCATCGACTGGCCCAGCGAGCCTTCGGGCGTGGGGGCGTTTATCAGCAGCAGGAGCGGCGGCTGCCCTCCCAGCGCGATGAGCGGTAAGAACGAGCCGAGGGTAATCAGGGTCAGGAAACACAGGGCTATCTTGTGCACGAAGTTGTCGGGGTCAATCGGGATTACGCGTGACACCAGCACGCGCAACGGCCTGAGCAGCATCGCCAGCGAGATGAGCGTTACCAGCATCATCAGCACGAGGCTGAGCAAGATGATCGACCCGGCATCCTCCCGGAAGACCTGCGTTATCGGCACGTCCCTGGGATTGGCAAGCCACTGGTAAAAGACGTTGATGTTTGTAATCGCGCCCATCACGGTGTAACTGGCGATGATGAGCAGCACGCCCAGCATGAGGATCGCCAGCCACACATAGGTAAAGGTTGCCGCTACGCTGTTGCGCAGCCCCGCGAAAGCCAGCGCGGCCAGCACCGCCAGCGGCAAGAACTGGATACCGACCGTCATGAACTTGGCAGCCTCGCCCCCGACGACGAAGCCCAGCCCAATCAGGGTAATACCCGCGAGCGCCAGCCCGGAGGTGATGAGCATCGGCTTGTTCGACACAGGCGCTGCCTGGGGAGCAGGTGCCGGACTCTGCGCGTAAGGCTGCCCGTATGCATCATGGGGTGGGGCCGGTGGTACCTGCCCGCCGGGTGGTGGCACCGGGGGATACTGCCCCTGCCCCCCGCCCTGTGGCTGCTGAAATGGGGCCGCACCCGGCCCAGGTGTGTTATCCATCTACTGGTCTTCTCCAAGCAAAGCTAACTACACCCAGTATAAAGGCAAACAAACACCCCGCACAGGACCCAAAAGGGCTATTCGAGAAGTAGAATTTCGAATTTGGAATTTCGAATTGCGAATTTGTTGAGTACCTACAAAATTCGCAATTCGAAATTCCAAATTCCAAATCCCCTATTACCCCAGCTGTTGTGGGCGCTTGACGAAGAAGGGCGGGGTGGTGTGGAGAGTGTAGCGGGCCTTGGTCTCTAAGTATGCGATGATGATGATGCCCAGCCAGAGGGTACCGACCAGGTACGCGCCGCCCACGTCGGAGGGCCAGTGGTGGCCCATGTAGATGCGCGAGGGGCCGACCAGCAGGATGATGCCCGCGAGGAGCGTGAGCAGGGCGGTGCGGAACCAGCGCTGCTTCAGGTGGATAAAGACCAGGTAGAAGAGGAAGCCGTAAAAGGTGACGTAGTGCACCACGTGGCCGGAGGGGAAGCTAGCCTCATCTAGCTCGCCCATCACGCGCACCAGGTCTTTGGTGGGGCGGGGGCGCAGCACGCGCGTCTTGATAGCGATGGTCATCAGGTCGCCCGACCAGGTGGAGACGGTAAAGGCGCTCTCCATGCGGAAGCCCGCCGCCCACATTAGAGTGCTGAGGGAGGCACGGGTGCCCACGCTTATCCAGCGCCAGCCAAGCTCGCTCACCGCGTGCATCATGGCGTCGTACAGCTTCGAGTTCGGCTTCTGTAGCGCCTTGGTTATGCCTACATCGGCGGGGAAGTAGCGGTACCGCTTGGCAAGTACCGCCAGCAGGCCCGCCCCGCCGACCAAACCGCCATAAATCGCCAGGAATCGCTTACCACGATAGAGGGCCTTGCGTGGCGCAACCGTGATCTTCTGCGCCTGCTGCTGGACGGCCGCCGTGACTTGCTGGCTGGCCTGCTTTGTGGCCTGCACCGCCGTCTGGGTAGCCTGCACCGTGGCCTGGACGGTGTTCTGCACCACCGGGGCGATGGCTTCAGCGACGGGGCCGGTCACAGCCTGGGCGGTCTCGGCTACCGCCGCTGCCGCGTCAGCGATGGGCGTGTCCTGGCCGCCGGTCCCATGCTCTCCCAACGGGGAGGTATCGACATGCATAGAGTGCATGTCCAGCATGCTTTCGGCGTCATCCGGCTCGTCTCCAGGGTCCAGGCCCTCGCCGGGAGATGGAGTTTCGCCTACCGAAGCGGACGCTTTGGCGCTCTCCTGTTCGGTAGAGGCTGCTTCTTCGAGGGAGTTGTTATCCTGCTCGTTGTCAGGTGTATTGTTCGGGTTCTCGTCAGGCACGGCTTACTCGCTCTTCACCAGAGAATAGATAGGGCACAGGCACATCAGGGTGGTGCAATAAACATGCCAGGAAAGTCAGAACACGGAGTTACTATAACCTATCCAAAATGATAGCAGTAGATGCAGGCAAGACGCCCCTATTTTGTCATTTCGAACGCAGTGAGAAATCTCGTCCCTTACTACCCAAGTATCACCTTTCTTTCCGTCACTCCGTACCGTGAGAAAGAGGAAACATCTAGGTGAGGGACGAGATTTCTCACTGCGTTCGAAATGACAGTGCGGGGCTGATGTGCTCATTTCCCATTCCTGGTATTCTAGGGTGCCTTCTTATTATGACCACCAAACACACATAAATGAGTGCTAACCTGACTGGCACGTCTCTTGCTTCCATATAATCGTGCGTAGCGGCAGTAATCTGCGATACGCACGACGGGACCGATTTGAACAGTTTACAAGGGGGTAACTGAAATGACTAGTTGGAATCGCGGACGCGAGAACGAAGAAATTGGCGAGCAGCAGTTGAACGACGGTGATGCAGGTAACACCCTGGAAGGTGCCGCTCGCAAGATCGGCGGCGAGATCGAGCAGGGCATCGACAACATCGGTGACACCCTCACCGGCAAGCAGAACGACCTCCAGGGCGAGGACCAGAACTGGGGCAACCGAGCGGGCGATGCGATTGACGATGCAGGCGATAACATGCGCAACGCCGCCGATGACGCCGGTGACAACCTGCGCAACGCCAGCGACAACGCAGGCGACTGGATTGAGAATCGCGGCGACGACATCCGAGACGCCACGCGCTAACGCTGCGCGAATTGTTAATTCTTAATGCTTAATTCTTAATTGAGTTGAGCAAGCAAAAAGGAGCCACCTTGTAGGGCGGCTCCTTTCTTGTTGCCCTGTAACTTATTCGGGCAATTAAGAATTAAGCATTAAGAATTAACAATTCGCGCAGCTCTAGTAGCTGCGCCCGTAGTTGGGGGCTTCCTTGGTGATGGTCACGTCGTGGGGGTGGCTCTCGCGGAGGCCGGAGCCGGAGATGCGGATGAAGCGGGCGGTCTCCTGGAGCGTCTTGATGTCGGGCGCGCCTAGGTAGCCCATGCCGCTGCGCAGGCCGCCCACCAACTGGTAAAGCAGGGTGGCGAGAGGGCCTTTGTACTGCACGCGGGCCTCTATGCCCTCCGGCACGAGCTTGCTCAGGGCTTCCACCTCGTGCTGGCCGTAGCGGTCCTTCGAGTACGAGCGCTGCTTCATCGCGCCCAGCGAACCCATGCCCCGGTACTCTTTGAAGCGCTCGCCCTGATAGAGGATGATCTCGCCGGGGCTTTCGTCCACGCCCGCCAACAGGCTGCCTAGCATGACCGTATCGGCACCGGCCGCCACCGCCTTGGCGATGTCGCCGCTGTACTGTATGCCCCCGTCGGCGATAACCGGCACGTTGGCCTCACGGCACACCTTGTAGCACTCCCACACGGCCGTTATCTGGGGCATGCCAGCGCCTGAGACCACACGGGTGGTGCAAATCGACCCAGGTCCTTGACCGACCTTCACTGCATCCACGCCTGCATCGATGAGCGCCCGTGCTCCGTCGCCCGTAGATACATTGCCGCCCACTACCGGCACGCCGAATCGGGCCTTGAGCCGCTTGACGGTCATTATCACACCTCTGGTGTGCCCATGGGCCGTGTCCACCACCAACGCGTCCACGCCAGCCTCGATGAGGGCGGCGGCCCGTTCTTCGCTGTCGGGGCCGACACCCACGGCGGCGGCTACCCGCAGGCGGCCCTTGTCGTCCTTGGTGGCGTTGGGGTACTGGGTCTTCTTCTGGATGTCCTTCACCGTGATGAGGCCCTTGAGGATGCCGTTGCCGTCCACCACGGGCAGCTTCTCTATCTTGTGCCGCCGCAATATGCTCTGCGCCTGTTCCAGCGTGGTGCCCAGGGGCGCGGTGACCAGCGGGGCGTGCGTCATGAACTCGGAGATGGGCCGGCTGTAGTCCTCCGGCTCCGCGAAGCGTATGTCGCGGTTGGTGAGGATGCCCACAAGCTGCTCGCCCACCGTGATGGGCACGCCCGATATGTGGTAGTGCGACATCAGGTCGATGGCGTCGCTCAGGGGGCGGTCGGGGCCGAGGGTGATAGGCTCGACAATCATGCCCGCCTCGGACCGCTTGACCTTGTCCACCTCGCGGGCCTGGTCCTCTATCGGCATGTTGCGGTGGATAACGCCAACGCCGCCCTCGCGGGCCATAGCGATTGCCATGCGGCCCTCGGTGACGGTGTCCATCGCCGCCGAGATGAGGGGCACGTTGAGGCGAATAGACGGCGTGAAGTAGCTGGCGGTGGATATGTATTCGGGCGTGGGCAGCACTTCGGAGTAGGCAGGCACCAGCAGCACGTCATCGAAGGTGAGGCCCTGGCGTCCGAACTTTTCCGCGTCTATGGCTGCGTTATCGAGGTCGTCAAGGTTGGATAGGTCAGCATCCTCGGCTTCTATAGAGAACCGGTCGATTTCTGTGCGCCGCATCTGTTGTTCCTCTCACGAATAAGGGGCCAATTTCCGCCGGGCCTCCTTGCCCTTATTAACATGGGATTATATCACGTTTGCGGGTCCAAGATGAGGAAAATACATAGATAACAATGCCGACAAGGGTGCCGTGGTAGGCAGCCCGCACTCAGAGACACCCTGCTCGGCACGCGAGTGCTTGCCTTGTCTCACGTGGCAACTCTACACTCCAGAAGCAGGTAAATGCATAACTTGGAACTCATCTCCAAACCCTTAACTCTGCTCGCGACTTTAGCCTGCCCTATGGTGTTTAAACGCAGCGAGGAGTCCAAATAAACCCCATATATGAGACCGGGTGAGATGAACAAAGAAAGTAGGGCAGCGTCCACAGCATCTTCAACCTTACGCAGGAACTTCTCCCGGCGGGAGTTCCTCAAACTGGCCGTTCGCACGACGGCAGGCGCTGCCATCGCCGGGGTGGGCAGCCTCGGCTATGCCACGAAGGTAGAGCCGTATTGGGTGGATGTAGAGCGTGTGAATCTGACCCTGCCACGCCTCCCAACCGCCTTCAATGGCTACAAGGTGGCCCAACTCAGCGATTTGCACATGGGTGGCTGGCTGACGCGAGCGCGTCTTGAAGAAGTGGTAGCACTCACCAACGAGCAGAAGCCCGATTTGGTGGCTATCACTGGCGATTTCGTCAGCAGCCTTTCGGACGTTGTAGCACGCGACCTCGTTGAGGCGCTTGGCGCATTGAAGGCCGCCGATGGGGTGGTGGCGGTGTTAGGCAACCACGATCATTGGACCGACGCTGCGGTAATCCGGCAGATCCTGCTCGACGGCCATATCGCCAACCTCAGCAACGATGTCCATACTCTACAAAGAAACGATGCTCTGCTGCACATCGCGGGCGTTGACGACATCTGGGAGAGCAAACATGACCTGGACCTGGTATTAAGCAAGCTACCCGCACAGGGAGCCGCGTTATTGCTGGCGCACGAGCCTGACTTCGCCGATACTAGCGCGGCCACGGGGAGGTTCGACCTCCAACTGTCGGGTCACTCCCACGGCGGGCAGGTGGTGCCGCCCTTCTTAGGCCCCTTGCGACTGCCCCCTCATGGCGTGAAATATCACACCGGCCTCTACCAAGTTGGAGGCATGTTCCAATACACGAATCGCGGCATCGGGATGATAAGCCCTCCCGTGCGGTTCAACTGCCGCCCCGAGATTACGCTGCTTACCCTGCAATCGCCTGTGGCTGCGTAACCAGCCGCGATTACTGTGGATCGGATGGGTTTCGCCTGCCCTGCCACGACCTGCTGCACCGCCTCACCAGCTCCCGGCTGGTGACAGGCACCGCGCCCGCCCGTATAGCGGCCTCCCTGCCCCAGGGCGCGAGGTCGTAGTGGGGGTGGTTGTGGTGGTCCTGGAACCACTCGCGGCGCAGGCCGATGGACACCGCGAACCTGTGCAGCTCTTCCAGGCCCTCTTCGCTCAGGTCGTCGCTGGCAAGGTGGCACCAATGCCGGAACTGCTTGGGTCCGTGCTTGGGACCGCTCAGGTATTCTCGGATTTCGTCAACGAGGATCATTTGGATTTGGGAATTGGGATTTTGGATTTCGGATTTGTTGGAGTTGGGTAATTCCGTCGTGGTGTGCGGCTAGAGCACTCTCCAGCAGGGTGTGTAGGGCGGATCTGTCTACGTCGGCAACGCTGCGGAGCTTTACGTGGCGGAGGCGTTTACCTGTGCCTTCTATGAGGCCATTGGGGTCGGGTAAGTCTGCTCCGAACAGGCCAATGTTGGCATGAGCTTTGTGCGCTGAAATGTAGAATACCATGCCCTTCATGCGTCCGCCGGTGCTGTATGACACTACCTTGTTGCCGGTGTCAACGTGCTCGGTTGCGCCCGGCAGCAGGCTCAACACGAGGCTGCGCGCCCGCAAAGCTATGGCTTCGATTTCGGGGCTGTAGTTGGAGAAGAACTCCTCAGCTGTCATGGGTGGCTCTCCTTTACGTTTCTCAAAAGGAGAACGCTGGATGGCTTCATTGTCATATACTTGCTTCCAGAGTTCCTGAAGCGTATTTGGGTCATTTTCCTGAGCGATCCTGTCGAACGTCTCCATTGCCACACGTTTTGCTTGTTCCTGCCTGCGAGTATAGTAGCTCCTCATCACCTCTTCGCCGGGGCCTTGCGCCAGGTACTGCTTGAATTGTTGGCGAGCATAAGTTAGCGACCTGTCTCCGTTAGGGCCACCCCACACCTCGTCTGCCCTGGGGTCGTCCTGCCCATCATCTTCCCATGTACACAAGAAACAGACCTCCCAAGCTGCACGCTCTTTGAGAGTGGGATAACCGCAGCATGGACAGAGGTAACGTGTTCCTTTTGGTCCTAGGACAGCGGTTTCTTCCGCCCGCTTCTTGATATACTCGTTCCAGCCCCACAAGGTCTCATCCATTTCCAACGGCTGCACCCCTTTTTAGAATACCAGCGGCCCACTCCACCGCCTCCGGGTAGTCCTCGCAGTCCAGCACGAACTCCTGGCCCCGGCCTACGGTGGATAGCAGAGCGTGATCGCCCTGCCTCGTCCAACGCCTGGGGTTGGTGTGGTAGCTGAGAGTGGGTGCCTTGTCCGCCGAGTAGAACCAGCCGGGTAGCTGCCAGGTGCTTCTCAGGCTGCCAGGGCAGGTGAGGCGCAGGGTATCATCGACCCTGGTAAACACGCCTCCACCGGGCAGATTGCCCTCCCATCCGGGGAGTTGCAGGCGGCCGGTGGAGACGTAGAGCGAGTCGAGTTTACTGTGCTGCTCCCGCGAACAGTGGGGGTGGTAGAGCGCCCATGAGGGTAGCTCGGCTCGGTTGGTCACGGCTATGCGGCGCTCGATTTGCAGCCAGCCAAAGATGTAGTGGCAGTCAGGTGCGTTGGCGACGTAGCGGTAGCGGCCGTTTACCAGTTCGGTCTGCCTGAACCAGCCAAAGAAGAGGAATATATCGCCTTCTGCCACGCCTTGCCTTCGCAGGTGGCTTTCCGCGGCCGCGTCCTGTCCGAAGATAGGCTTCCAACCAGGCTCTCTAGGGTAGCTGGTATAGCGCAGGTCGGGGTCAAGGTGGGCCGTGTGTTCGGGCGATATTCTGCACCGTGTCAGGTCGCTGACGAGCCTACCCAGAGGAACATCGCCCGCCATAATGTTCGCGTAGCGAATAGATGGCTTGTGCGCTCCCTCGGTGGGTATGGGCAGAGAGCACAGTTCGCCGTCAGGCAAGATGGGGCTTGCCACCTTGCCCGCCGCCGAGTCGAAGCCCTTCCTGCTGAGGATGATCTTCACCTGTACGGTTCCATTCAGAGCGGCAGGGCACGGCTGTAGTTCGCCGTGCCCCATCTCATCGCATACGACTAGCCGCCCATCCTCGTTATCAGCCTGTAAATAGCCTCGGTGCCGAAGTCCATCGCTTCGACCGGGATGCGCTCGTCGGCGGCGTGCACAGTCTCGATGTAGTTGAAGCCCTCCGGCAGCTTCATGGGGGTGAAGCCGTAGGACTGTATGTCGAGCTTGGCGAAGTTCACCGCATCGGTCACCCCGCTGAGCACGTAGGGCACCGGCACGCCCTCCGGGTCCATCTCGCGCATGATGTCCGCCAGCGTGTCGTACAGGCTCATGTCTATCGGCTTCTCGAACGCCGTGAACCGCACCACCTCAAGCTCTACCTCGTCGCCCAGCAGCGCCCCAACCTCCGAGAGCATATCTTCGGGCTTGTAGCCGGGCAGTAGCCGCCCGTCGAACTCCACCACGATCTCGCTGGGGATCACGTTGGTCTTCTCGCCGCCGCGCACCACCGTGGGCTGGGCCGTGTTGTGAAGCACCGCATCGAGCGACCGGGCCACTTCTCGCACTGCTCCGCCAAGATCGCCTAGCCGGTCGAGTATCGCGTCGGTCTTCGTGGAATCGAGCAGACCCAGCACCATGTTGCCCATCTCAGGCGACAGGGCGGCGGCTATGGCCTCGATTGACTGGCGCACGGGCGGGGTAATGTGTACAGGCAGGCGGTTGTTGTCCAGCGTGGTGAGCATATGTCCCAGCTTGGACATGGCACCGCCCCTCATCGGTAAAGAGGCGTGCCCGCCCGGCCCGCGCACGATAGCCCGCATCCAGCACATCTGCTTCTCGCCTATCTGTATCGGGTAGAACTTGCGGCCCCCAATGTATTCGGTGCTGCCGCCAGCCTCGCCTATCGCGTACTTTACGCCGTCGAACAGGTAGGGGTGGTGCTCCACGAGGTACTTCGCGCCGTAGTCGCTGCCCGCTTCTTCGTCGGCCAGCACCGCCAGCACCACGTCGCCCGGCGGCTCCAGTCCCTCGGCCCTGGCGCGCAACAGGGCGGCAATCATCATCGCCACGCCCGACTTCATGTCGATGGCCCCGCGGCCCCATACGTAGCCGTCTATCAGGTCGCCGCCGAAGGGTGGGTGCTGCCAGTCCTGCCCGTAGGTGGTCACCACGTCTACGTGCCCCTGCATCAGGAGGCCGGGTGCCTCGCCGCGTCCCTTCAGCCGGGTAACGAGATTGGGGCGATTGTCGTCCAGGCCCAGTATCTCGGTGTCGAAGCCCGCGTCATAGAGGAGATTGTGGATGTAATAGACGCACTCGCGCTCGTTGCCGGGAGGGTTGGTGGTGTCGAAGCGGAGGAGGTCCTGTAAGAGTTCCGCCGGCCGGGTGTAAATGTCGGACCGGCTGCCCATGCTGGTCATAAGGTGCTCCTTTGGCGTTTTGCTGGATTATAAACGACGCATGGTGGAGCGCAAAGGCGGAGCACTTAATCTATGCCAGACAGCAAGGCCTCACGCTGTAACTCCAGAACCAAGCCCCTACTTTATTTCTCACTGCGTTCGAAATGACAATGTGGGGCTTGGTTCATATAGATGTAATTCCGAGACTCTCGGGGAGGCATACCGGGTTGAACCCTTCGCCACTTTTAGAAAGCTGGCACAGGCTGATGCTTATTTCTCATGTAAGGTGTAGCGAGGGGCAGCGGACCCAGGCTGAAAGGACCCTCCAAGTTAGCCGGTTGGTATGTTACCTGCTGTTACACAGGTGCGCGCCTGACTCCTGCACGGCGTTTATGGTAATATTCCAAAGACTCTGTTGAGCCGGGTACTGCGCCGCTGCTCACTCTTTATCGGAGGCACAACAATTCTGAACTCTAGACCCAGCCCCGGAACGCCCGCCGGCCAGGACCGTCCGACGCAGAGGAACGGCTCAAACGGCCAGGATGGGCGTGATGGGCAAGACGGGCACGATGGTACCGGCAGTTTGGCGGAAAGCACCAGCGCCAGTGGTGCGAACGTACCCGCACAGGCGCGGCCTTCCGACACACCGGCTGAGAGTTCGGCAACCCCCACGTCCTCTCGGCACCAGGAGCACCACTCGCTCATAGAGCTTCCGCCCATCGACGTAGACACCGGCGAGGTGGATATACCCCCCGATGAGCGCGCCCAGATCGAGGCTGAAGCCCCGATTATGGCCGAGTCGGTGGAGGATATTTCCGAGGACCGTTCCTGGCTCAGCCACAAGCTGCTCAACGTCCGCACGCTCTTCTCGTTCGCGCTGGCTATCGGCCTGATTATCTTCCTATTTACCCGCCTCAACATCAACGTCGCCCAGACCTGGAGCACCATTCTCACCGCCGACCCGCTCTTCCTGGTGACGGGCTTCCTGGTCTACTATTCCGCCTTCTGGCTGCGGGCTACCCGCTGGAAGGTGCTCCTCAAGAACGCGGGGCACGGCAAACAGGACTCGCCTCAGCAACTGCCGAGCACCAACGGCCTGGTGGAGATCATCTATCTTAGCTGGTTCGTCAACTGCATCGTGCCCGCCAAGCTGGGTGACGCCTACCGCAGCTACCTGCTCAAGCGCAACTCCGGCATCTCGTTCTCCAGCACGATAGGCACCATCTTCGCAGAGCGCGTAGTGGACCTGCTGGTGCTGTTCGGCTTGCTGGCGGCCTCGTTCACGCTGGTGGGGCAGCGGCTCGCCAGCGAGGGCGAAGTCAACCTCACGCTGGTGATGCTGTTCGGGGCGGGCATGGTCGTGTTACTGATCGCCGGGCTGGTGGCTTTGCGCTTTTTCAGCCACCTGGTGCTACGCTTCGTACCCGGACGCTTCAAGGTCAAGTTCGCCCAGTTTCGCCAGGGCATACTCCATTCGTTCAAGCGCCGTAGCCTGCCCACCGTGCTTGGCCTCACCATCATCATCTGGTTCCTGGAGGCGGCCCGCCTCTTCTTCGTCACGCGCTCCCTCGACGCCCACGTAGTCACGCTCTCAGCCGTTATATTCATCGCCCTGTTAAGCTCGCTGCTCACCACCCTGCCCCTCACGCCGGGCGGCGCGGGCGTGGTCGAGGGCGCGGTCACGGTAGCGCTCGGCCTCTTCCTGAAAGACCAGAACATGGCCGTCTCAATCGCCATCCTCGACCGCCTCATCAACTACTGGAGCCTCGTGGTAGGCGGCCTGGTCCTCTATCTCATCAGCAAACGAAGGTAGGAAGTGGATAGTTGTTAGTTGTTAGTTATTAGTTGTTAGTGGGAAAGACCATCAACAACTAACAACTAACAACTAACAACTAACAACTAACAACTCATGAAGATTGCTCTCGACTACACCACAGGCATATACCCCGGTGCGGGGATCGCGCGGTATACGCGCTCCCTGGTGGCGGCGCTCGCGGAGTTGGATGGTGAGAACAGCTACAGGCTGTTCTACGCGGCCAGGGGGCTGCCGAGGCCCACGCCTGAGACGCGGCAGGCTGCTGCTCTTTTCCGCGGGCACCCCAACTTCAGGCCCGCGCGGGTGCCAATGTCGGTGCGGGAGATGTTCGCGGCGTGGCAGCGATTGCGCGTGCCAGTGCCGGTGGACCTATTCGCGGGGCGCATGGACCTGCTACACTCACCCGACTTCGTATCTCCCCCTCACGTGACCGGAAAGGACGTGATTACCGTGCACGACCTCTCGTTCATGGTGGTGCCGGAGTGCGCCGAGCCGAAGTTAGCCGCCTTCCTGGGCAAGACGGTACCGAGGGCCGTGCGGCGCGCCGACCACATAATCGCCGTGTCCCGGCAGACCCACGACGACCTGGTAAAGCTGCTGCACGTGCCACCCGGCAGGATCACGGTTGCCTACAACGGCGTGGACGAGCGTTTTGCCCCAGGCGCGGGCGCGAACAAGGCTCACAGCCTCAGGAATCAGCTTGGCTTACCCGAACGGTTCATATTGCACGTCGGCACCATCGAACCACGTAAGAACCTGGCGCGGCTCGTTGAGGCTTATGGTCTTCTCCTGGAACGCGGTGACCCTGGTGACGTGGGGCTGGTGCTGGCGGGGCGGCGGGGCTGGCTGTACGAGCCGGTGCTGGCAGCCGCGCAAAGGGTGAACGCGGCGGGCGGGCGCGTGGTGCTGGTTGACTACGTGCACGACGACGACCTGCCCGCCCTGTACAACATGGCGACTGTGTTCGCTTACCCCAGCCTCTACGAGGGGTTCGGCCTGCCTGCGGCTGAAGCGCTGGCGTGCGGGGTGCCCACGCTAGTGTCGAGGGACGGCGCGCTGGCGGAGGTGGTGGGCGAGGCCGCCCTGAAGGTAGATGAGCGTTCAGTGGAGGCCATCGCGGCTGGTCTTGAACGGCTATGGAGAGATGAAGAATTACGCAGCCGTCTCTCGGACGCAGGCCCCCGGCGAGTGTCGCGATTCACCTGGCAGTCGGCAGCACGCACTGTGCTGGAGGTGTACAAAGGGCTGGTGAGCGCGTAGGGGCGCGATACATAGCACCCCTACAACCCAGGCCCGGCAACCCGCCTTGGATGGCCGCATGCTCCGACCCGCACTGTGTCTGTCCGCTTGCACCCAAAGCCCCGCTTTTGTCATTCTGAGCGAAGGGAAGAATCAGGTGGGTAGTTAGGCCGTTGAATTCGGGGACCAACCCCCTCTTTGTCATTCTGAGCGAAGCGAAGAATCTCGTCCCTCAGCACCCAAGTCTCACCTTTCTCATGCGACACTCTCCCGCAAGAAAGTTGAAACATCCCTGTAGAGGACGAGATTCTTCACTGCGTTCAGAATGACAAAGGGGGGCTTTGGGTGCCGGGGAGGCTACAGTTACAGCTACAGCCCTGATATGCGATTAAGCCCTATGGTAGGAAAGCTAGGCGGCGGCTGGTATAGTGTATCCAGCAAACCTAACACGATGAACCTGCCTTGAACCAAGACAACTCACAACTCACAACTCACAACTCACAACTCCCGGAGGACCCCTTCGACCGAGTGTACATGCGCTGGGCCGAGCATGCCTTGCGCAAGCACCTTGACCCCCCTTCGCGGGAGCGGTGGAACGAAATCGTGTTGCGGCTCATCTCCAGCGAGGACCCGGAGCGGGTGAGGCTCTACAGGCGAATAGAGGCGGTGGGCGACGACACGCTGGGCGGTGACGCCTACGAGTTGTGGAGCAAGATGCCGCTCTATACAGCCAACCGCAGCATACCGGCAAAGACGCTGCCGCAACTCACCGAGTACGCGGCACAGCACCGAGGCTCGATGCGGCGGCTGATGGAGGCGAATGGGCTGGGCGAGAAGTACGCCGGCATGGTAGAGGCCGCGAAGCCCCGACGCTCTCGGTTCTCCATCGACCCGGAAGACCCCGCCGATAAGCCCCGCGTCAGGCGCTCGCAGATGGGCGTGCTGGCGATTGGCTGCGCGGGGCTGGGCGCTCTACTGCTGATGGTGCTTACCGCCCTGCTCATCATCGGGCTTGGGATGAGCCGCTAGGCCCCGCTATGCTCGAACAGCAAGCCCCATCCCCCGACGGGCAGCCGCTCGGCACCCAGCAAGCGGCTCTCGGCACCCCCAGTGCGGGCACCGATACCGGCACCAACAACGCCCGCCGCGTGGCCCTCAATGCCTTTAACCCCTTCGCCGCCCAGCTTTTCACCAAGCTGCTGATGATGGGCTACAGCATGGTGCAGTACAGGCTGTTCGCCAACGACCAGGCGGCGCTGGACGGCTATATCCTGGCGGGCGTGGTCTTCTCCTACACCAGCACCATCTCAGAATGGGGCATGGGCACGCTGGTGCCGAGGGACGTAGCCAGGAGCCGGGGCACGGGCACCGAGGCAGAGGTGGCATCTACGCTGTTCGGCAAGTCGCTCGCCTTGCGCCTGCTCATCAGCTTAGGTCTGTTCCTGCCGGTGGCCGCGCTCATAGCGGTCTACACGGCTTTCTTCAACCTGCGGGCCGACGGGGCGTGGGCGGTGGCGGTCCTCAGCTTATCGCTTCTACCAAGCGCCTTCTCCGGCTCGGTGACAGCGCTCCTCTACGCCAACGAACGTATGTCGCTGCCCGCGGGGATTGGCATCGCCACCTCGGTGCTGAACGTGGTGCTGGGGGTGTCGGCCCTCGGCATGGGCCTGGGGGTGGTCGGGCTGGCGATGTCGGCGCTTGCGACCACGCTGCTCACGGCGGTAGTGTTCCTGTGGGTGCTGAGACGCAACTTCCCAGGCGTAGTGGTACGGCTGGGCAGGCCCTCGCTGCGCGCGGAGGAAGCCAGGTCGCTGCTGTCGGCGGGCATGCCCCTGATGCTCAACGCGCTGCTGATTGGCCTCTTCTTCCGGGTTGATACCTTCATCATCAAGGCCGCGCCCGGTGGTGAGGGCGACCTCACACGCTACACAGCGGCTTACAGCTTCCTCAGCTTCGTGCTGCTCATCAGCCCCGCCGTCACGCTCGCCCTCTTCCCGCGCATGGCCCGGCACGCCGTAACGGACCGCACACGCCTCAACACGGAGTATGCCTTCGCCCTCAAGATGCTGCTCGCCATCTCCGTGCCAATAGTGGCCGGGACGGTGTGGCTCGCGCCCCTGTTCATCGCGGTGCTGACCCTCGACGCGCCCAACTACTTGCCCGACTCGGCGGTGGCCCTGCGCATCCTCATCTTCTTCCTGCCCCTCAGCTTCATCAACGGCCTCACCCAGTACGTGCTCATAGCGGTGGACCGCCAGCGCCTCATCACGCGCGCCTTCGGGCTTACCGTGCTGTTCAACCTCGTCGCCAACCTGCTGCTGATACCGCCGCTTGGCATCTACGGTGCGGCCCTGACCACTATATTGAGCGAAATGGTGCTCATGCTGCCCTTCCTGGCCTGGGCGCGGCGGGAGGTGGGTGAGGTGCCGCTGCTCTCGATATCCGCGAAGCCTGCCGTGGCGGGGGCCGCGCTGGGCCTGCTGGTGTGGCTGCTGTGGCCGGTGCAGGAGGGGTGGCGGAATGGCTGGGGCGCTTTCGCCTTGTACGTAGGGATTGGACTGGCGGTCCCGGTGGTCTACCTGGCCGTGCTACTGGCGCTGCGACCTTTCACAGTGCCAGAGACACAGATGCTCAAGGGCGTGTTGCGGCGCTCATAGAAAAAGGCCCCTGACGGCATGTCAGGGGCCTTTTTGCTTTCCGTTTTATCTGGACTTCGGGGTCTTCGTGGGCGCGGGCTCGCTGGTGGGCAGTGACACCTGCGTAGGCAGCGATACCTGGGTAGGTAGAGTCACATGGGTAGGGACGGGCACCTGTGTGGGCGGCCCCGCCGACTGGGTAGCAGTAGTCTCCGGCTCCTGCGGGTCGGGGTCCTCACAGGGGTCTATCGAGTCCTGCTTGCGGCTATCGCAGTTGTCAGACCCGGTATCCGTCCTGACCATCACCCGTATTTTCTTGGTTGACTCCGGCAGCGACTCGCAGAACGTACCCGTTATCGACTCTTCACCAGGTCGGACGAGGACCGTACCCGAGTCCTTGTAATTCATGGACGGCCCCCCGGCAACATCGACTTGCATCTCGGCCACCCAGTTTATCTC
>JALZHG010000351.1:0-856 GCA_030914045.1 Chloroflexota bacterium
ATATGGAGGTCGGGGAAGGCGGCATGCAGTGAGGAGAACAACTGCTTTACGCCCTCAAGGCCGGGGCCTGTCCAGGACGGGCAGAGTGGCTGATGACGTCTGAGGCGATCACCTCGTCTAGGGCGTCCAGGTTCTTTTGGTTGACGGCTTCGTAGGCTTGGCGCCTGATGGCCTTGTTCTGTTCAGTAGACATGCGCCTCTCCTTTCCATAGCTTCCCTTGGTCCATGCTCTACCTACTGCTGAGAGTATGAAGCGATACAAGGGGTGGACGCATCCCCCAAACGAGTGATCTTTCGTAACTTTATTTGCGAATTTCCGAGAATTCCATACTTCTAGGTAATAAGGTGAATAAGGGCAAAAAGAAGGGGCAGAGCCTTTAAAGCCCCGCCCCTTCCAACGCTCGTCTCCTTAGGCGTCGGAGTAGAGGTAGCCGCTACTCTCCGGGGAAAGGCGGCAAACCTCCGAAGAAGGTCTCGATGAACCCTTCCTCTTCGAGTTCCGCAATGAGTTCTTCTATGGCGGCTTCCCCAACTGCCACCCTCTCGCAGTCGGGCGCGACCGCATCTTTAGTGTCAGCGCCCACCCGGTCGAAGCCACTACCGCACGTGACGAAGTCTCTCGTCGCGGGCCTGTTGTCAACGAAGAACACGTCATTGCCGTCTCCGCCACTGAGGCGGTCTACCGCAGTTTCGCGGAAGGGACCGTCGATGAGAAGGTCGGTACCGCCATCGCCCGTTATGTCGTCGGAGCCGCGCCCGCCGTCTACCAAGTCGTTGCCCGAATTACCTACTAGGTTATCGGAGCCGAGGCCGCCGAGAACCCGGTCGTTGCCGGGACCACCCGCCAGGTTCTTGT
>JALZHG010000351.1:866-3231 GCA_030914045.1 Chloroflexota bacterium
CCTAGGGGGCGACGCTCGTTGCCGCCGAGCACGTTGTCCCTACCCGGCCCGCCAAGCAGGTTGTCACTTCCACCCAGGCCGAAGAGGTCGTCGTCGCCGCCCCTGCCTACTAGGTTGTCGGCCGCGTTGGTCCCCCTCAAGGTGTCGGGACCATCGGTGCCGACCTCGTTCACCGCCAGTGCTACCCCGCTGGCCACCACCAGCGTCGTGGCCATCAGCGCCAACAGAAGGATGACTCGTCGCATCCCTCTCTCCCTTCCTCAACAGGCGGGTGTGAGACACACCACGCCTTCTTTTGTGACGATGGCAGCATACTCCCGGAGGGGGGGGCGGCGCATCGCTCAAATGAGCTATCTTTGCTGTTACTTGGGCGTTGCTGGCGAGACGCTAGGTGCATAAGTCGCCTGCTACTTCCGAGAATACCCCTTCCACGCACTTAGGTGAACATCCCGAAACTCACCGAGTGGGGCGAGATTCCGGCACTTTGTTTTCGGGACGACTTTTGGAACACTTTAGGAGCAAAATCACGCGTGTCTGGGCATAGAATTGGCAGCGTCCTAAAAACGAACCAGCGTGTTGAAAAACTCCTTCGCGCTCTCTTCAGCCTCTGAACCAGGGGCTGAAAACGCCGTTTTCGTAGTGTTTCGACCTTGTTTCGGACCACTTTTGGACCGCCTGCCGGGCCGACAACGACTTTTTCAACAGGCTCGATTGTTTTAGGTACAACAATTAACGCGGGTTATCCACTGACCTGTCGAGTACCGGTACTTTGTTGGCATGGGATATGCGGGTTAGGACCGCTGGAGCCATGCGTGCTCAACCACCGTAAATACGCCTACATTGACCCATAGATCAGGCTCTACTGGGACATGATCAGGCCCTCTTTCCTGCTTCAACAAACTACCGCTAGTGCTCCGTTCCTCAAAAGCGGTATACATAAGCTTGAGGGCTACCGCCAATGGGGAAAGGAGCCGAGAGCATGCCTAAGTTGGTGCACGCCCGTGCCCCGCGGGATTTGGCTGAGGAGCAAAAAGTGCGTAAGCTAGCCAGCAGCCGGCACGCTCCCGGCGACTGGATAATGCGCGCTCGGATGATCGTCCGCAGCTGGGATGGACTTCGCACCACGCAGATCGCTTCGGAGTTGAGGTGCCACCCACAAACGGTCCGCGAGCGCATCCATCGCTTCAACGAGGAGGGACTCGACGGGCTTGGCGATCGCACGGGCGCCGGCCGCAAGCGACGCCTTACGGAAACCGAGCGCTCCTTGATCATCTCGCTGGTTGCCACCGATCCGCCAGGGAGGTTGGTCCGTGGCGCTGGTGGTGAGTTGGAGGCCAGGGATGAGGAGAGGGAAGCTCATTGGACGCTAGACGCCCTCACCACCGCTGCCCGAGAGCGTGGGATCGCCGTTGGACGAAGCCAGGTGCGCCGCATCTTGCTCGTCGAAGGGGTGAGGTGGCGCAACCCCCATCCTTGGGGCGAGAGCCACGATCCGGAGTTCGTCCCAAAAGGACAAGAGTCGTCACCCTCTACATCAAGGAGCCTGAGAACGCGACGACCATCTGCATGGATGAATTAGGGCCGGTGAGTCCCCGGGCCTACCCTCCCGCGCCTGGTTGGTCGTCGGACGGCCATCGCATCAAGGCACCCCTGGAGTACGGCCGGGGTCCCGAGAAGGTCTGGGTTTACGGTGCGTTGCGGGTGCGAGACGGTAGGGCCCTTACGCTCACCGCTCCCTCGCGCAATACCAAAGGTTACTTGCGGTTGCTCGAAGCGGTCGCCGAAACAAACCCGACCGGCGACCTTTACCTGATCACTGACAATCTTTCGAGCCACAAGACTCCGCCCATCAGAGAGTGGCTGGAGGAACACCCTAGGGTGAAGCAGGTTTTCATACCTGTGGGGGCGTGCTGGCTAAACCTGCAGGAGGCGTGGTGGAGGCTGTTCAGGCGAGAAGCCTTGGCAGGACAGAGCTTCGCCGATGCGTCAGAGATCGAGTCGGCCACGAGGGTAGCTACCAAGCAACTCAACCATCGAGCAAGACCCTGGGTGTGGGGCCGTCCGCCGAGACCGCCTCGGCATCGTCGACGATCTTTTGTTTACCACCTTTGAGGAACGGAGCAGTAGCGGTAGTTTGTTGGTTTAAGAGAAAGGGCTCGATTACGCTCCCAGGAGAACCCGATTCATGGTCGATGTCGGGCGTGTTTCGGGGATTGAGCAAACTTGTTTCGAGAGATTCTAGCCCGGATATCTCGCCCCAACAAACTACCGGTAGGGTCGGAGTCTAGCAGTCTCGGCCCTTCCGCTCGCCTTATTCACCGAGTTGCCTAGAAGATGATTTCTCGGAAGTCCATATCCACGATCT
>JALZHG010000151.1 GCA_030914045.1 Chloroflexota bacterium
CAAGAAAACCTTCCCCATCTGGATACCCATAGTCGTAGTAATGGTCCTGCTACTGGTAGGCGGTGTGATCGCTTTCCTGGGAAGTCGCCCTGAGGAGACTACGCCCGCGGAGGCAACAGCTACAGCCATTGTCTTACAGGAGTCCGCTGATGCCACGGCTGTAGAGGTGGCCCGTAATGCTGCAGACCAGACCTCTACAGCCGTGGCAGTGGAATTACAGGCGGCCGAGCAGACTTCCACAGCCGTGGCGCGCTCCCAGGTAGCCGCCAGCGGGACTGCCACTGCACTAGCCTCCTCTACCTATGACTTTATCGCTCACGCCGGTGACGCCACCTGGGAACTCCATTCCCTTGAGGAAACAGGCAGCTTTACTGCCACCTACGAATTCGACTGGTTTGTGGATGGCGACCGGAACGGCTTTGCTATCTGGCGCGACAACCGCTATGAGTTGAACGATGGCTCGACATATCCGCGCTTTCTGGAGGCTCGCCCCCCGAGTGTGGGAACATTCGGTACGATCACCGCTTGTTACGACGTGGTGTATCCCTCAGGAGCTAAGGTGCAGCCAACCGATCGTATCTCCGGGAAAATCGGCCATATCAAGGGAGACCCCGACACAGTGGCCTGGTTCGTCATATTCGTTACTGACAATAATGAACAGCGCGCACCTGTCTTTAGCTTTGGTGACGTTCACAACTACAGTGAGGGTGTTCGAGCCTTCGACGTCCCAGTAGGAGGTGATTTTGCGGGGCAGCAGATCAACGAAATCTGCCTGCTCGTTGGCACGGAAGATCCCACGAAGCTGGGCCATCCAAGCTGGATAGATGTGAAAATCACTCGCTAAGGAATCTCTCGGTTCCAGAGTTTACTCGAGGACAGACCATGTCAGATCCATTCAGTATTACAGCCGCTACGAACACAATACGCCTGGATGACACAAGCCAGGCGCAAACCACTTTCACTGTGTTCAACAACAGTGGTCGCGCCATGCGGGGCCGCGCTCGCATCGTGGCCGAGAACCTCACCTCCGAGACCTGGATTACCCTGGTAGGTGACGCCGAGAAGGACTTCCCTATAGCAGGTACCCACCAGTACAACGTGAATATTGTCGTGGCCCCAGGGTCACCACCAGGCAGCTACCCCTTCCGCCTGGACGTGGTAGGCACGGAGAACCCCGACGAGGAGTTCAGCCAGGGACCGAGCGTCACCTTCGAGGTGCCCACTCCCCCTCCGCCCAAGAAGCCCTTCCCCATCTGGATACCGATCGCCATAGTGGTGGCCGCACTTGTATTGGTCGGCGGCGTGATCACTTTCCTGGTGATCGGTGGCAACAGGAGGGCGGCGGAGGCAAGAGCCACTGCCCAGACCGCCACAGTTGTGGCGCAAGTGGCCGCTAACCAGACCTCTACAGCCGTGGCAGTGGAATTACAGGCGGCCGAGCAGACTTCCACAGCCGTGGCGCGCTCCCAGGTAGCCGCCGAGACTGCCACTGCAATAGCCTCCTCCACCTATGACTTTATCGCTCACGCCGATGATGCCATCTGGACACGCGTTTCCAATGAGGACGGCACCTATGATGTCACCGAGCAATGGGATTCATTTCTAGATGGAGACGAACTCGGCTTTGCTATCTGGCGCGACAACCGCTATGAGTTGAACGATGGCTCGACATATCCGCGCTTCCTTGAGGCTCGCCCCCCGAGTAGAGCAACAGTCAGTGTGATCTTCGCTTGTTACGACGTAGTGTACCCCTCAGGAGCTAAGGTGCAGCCGACCGATCGCATCTCCGGGAAAATCGGCCACATAAAGGGAGACCCCGACACAGCGGCCCTATTCGAAATATTTATCACTGACGCGAATGATCAGGAGACATATGTCTTTAGAGACGTTCACAACTACAGTGAGGGTGTTCGAGCCTTCGACGTCCCAGTAGGAACTAATTTGTCTGGGGAGCAGATCAACGAAATCTGCCTGAGCGTTTCCACACGATATCCTACTAAGCTGGGCCATCCAAGCTGGATAGATGTGAAAATCACTCGCTAAGAGGTGCTGTACTAAGGGACGGCATGGCCATGCGGCGTGTGGCCTCCGATTTTGAAGCTGTTTGGTGACACCGAATGACCGAAGACTAGCCTGACATGAGGAGGAAAGGAAATGAAAACTCTAGCGGCTTTTATGGGCGCATTAGTCAGTGCAACCCCGGTTATCGTGCTGAGCTTCTTCCCAGACATCAAGTGGCTGACCTTGGGCATCGCCGCGGGCAGCGTCCTGCTCTGGTACATCATTGCGGCCCTCACGGCAGCCTCAGACTTCGGTGAGTTCATGCGGGGCTTCTTGATAGGAGTGAACACCGGCCTCAACTTTGCGCTGGCGAACGTAGTCTACGGGCGGTTCTTCAGTCCCGAGGTGGCCATAGGAATAGCCATCGGCCTGGCGCTGATAAACTTCCTTGCCGTGATAGGCTCAGTTTCCAACAGCGAGTTGTTTCAAGGCGTCCTGGGCTGGTTCAACTGGCTGCTGCCCATGTCCTGGCTGGTCATGGGTCTGGGCTTCGCCTTCTATATACTCAACCTGCTGGGCGGCCTGGTGCACGTGATAGGCAAGGTTGAGTTCTTCCGCATTCAGGGCATGGACGTGGATTGGAAGACCGGCACCTATTTCACCCACGGCGGCTGGATAAGCAACCTGAATCCCATAGATACAGCCTTCAATATGGGTGCCTTCTCGTTTGTGGACAACGCCTCTGGCAGCATGCATATAGAGCACGAAGCCGGACATACGCTAAATCTAGGGGCTTTCGGCAGCGTATTCCACTTCATAGGGGCCGTGGACGAGAACATTACCGGGGGTGGAAGGAACGCATATTCGGAGAGGCTTGCCGAAGGTAATGACCCGTCAACATCCCAATCGAACATCATCCCCATGTGGGTTTAGGGCGTGATAGTAATAATTTGCGATCTGCTAAGTCGGCTGAGCAGTTGTCCTAATAATAGGACCTGCTTGCGTACACCAGGTTTGAAGCGCAGTCTTCCTACTGTGTCTAGCACAGTTCCAGGTCGGTCGGGTGCGCTCAAGGTCAGATTGAACTAAGACCGCATATGCTCAGGGAATCACAGGAAGGAGAGAGAGGATGGCAAACCCGTTCGCAATTACGGCAGCAGCTAACTCATTACGGTTGGACGCCAAGCAACAGGCGCAGACCTCGTTCACCGTCTACAACAGCAGCGGCCGTGCAATACGTGGGCGCGCCCGCATCGTGGCCCAGAACCCCACCTCCGAGACCTGGATTACCCTGGTAGGTGATGCCGAGAAGGACTTCCCGATAGCAGGCACTCACCAGTACAACGTGGAGATAGTGGTGCCCTATGGCTCCTCACCAGGCAGCTACCCCTTTCGCCTGGACATGGTGGGCACGGAGAACCCAGACGAAGAGTTCAGCCAGGGGCCGAGCGTCACCTTCGAGGTGCCCGTCGCCCCGCCCCCTAAGAAGCCCTTTCCCATCTGGATACCGATCGCCATAGTAGTGGCCGCGCTGGTATTGGTCGGCGGTGTGATCGCTTTCCTGGCAACTCGCGGCGGGGGTACAACCCCGCCGGACGCTACAGCTACAGCTACACTTACCTCAACGCCGGTAGAGAGTACTTCCACGCCTACTCCGTCATCGACGGCCGCCCCCGCCGCGTCCCAGGTTTGGAGCCACCCGGCCAGCATATTGTCCAACCGGACGTACTATCACATGCGGCTAACCGGGCCGGGCCTCATCAGAGCCAGGGCCACCTGGAGCGGCTCTCAGGGTGACCTCTCGCTGATTATCAATGGCCCCGGCCAGACAGGCTTCTACGCACGCGAAGATGGCCCCAGCACGTTGGAGGTCGCGTACACGGTCACACCGGAGGACTTCGCCGCGGGCGATAGCTGGCGCTTGACCGTCGGGAGCTTCGGCGCAGGCTCGGCCGAGGGTAATATCCAGATTACCTATCCCAGCGGCTCCCCCACTAGTCCGGTTCAGGACAACTTTGTTGTGTCACCAAACAGCGGCAAAGCAGTAAACTTGCTGGTCCTGAGGGGGCCAGGTCCTATTGAGGCCGAGACGACCTGGAGCGGCACTCCCAACTCTCTGGCCTTGATAGTCAACGGCCCTGGACAGGTAAACGCTTATGCCCGCCAGGACGGTGGTAGTCCGTTGAGCGTCAACTACGTCGTCACCCCAGCCGACTTCGCAGCCGGGGCTAACTGGCGCGTCTCAGTGGTAAGCTTCAGCGCCGGTTCGCAACTCGAAGGCAACATCCAGATGACCTTCCCATAGCCATGCCACCTGACGCTGACCTTGTCCTGGCTCGAGGGCCTTGTAAAGGGGGCGGCACGAAAGATGATATCCAGGGCGATTCATGTGGCCGTATGAGCATCTCTATGCTAAGTTGAGATCGCTGAGAAGCGCTGTTCCATACGACGCATAAGATGCACACGATGCATTCACCTCCGTTGTCGGCTAAACATCACCAGGCAGCCTTGGGAGGCAAACTTAACTATGAACGCGATGAAGATATGCATCATAGTGTTGGTGCTCATTGGAGTGCTGGCTACGTTCGGCATGGGTGCGAGTTTCATCGGTGGCGAAGATAAGAACAGTGGAACCCCGGAACCGTGGACCGTGGCACTGAGAGACGTAGCTGCAAAGCCGCGCTCCTTACGCCTGGATGAGCTGCAACAGACTAACCCTGACTGCCCTGTGCAGGACCCTCTCCGCGTTCGAGCCACCTGTAGATATACAGTTGCAAAATCAAACGATCTATTGGGTGCAACACGCAGGTTATCGCTCAGGTTATCAGAAGGTGACGCGGCCTCAATAGTGTTGCGGCAGACCGGTTATTTGACCACCAAGGTCGATGTAACGCCCTCCGAGAGCGACATAGACTTGGACATCTTCAAGGAGAAAGCAGCGACGCCAAGCGAGCTGAGCATAGTATGTAACTCCCTAGACGAGTGCCTCTTTACGTTGACGGAATAACTGCTCTCACGATGGCGATGATTGCTCCTATCAAGAGGAAAACCGCCCAAATTATTGCCAGGATCGCCATGATGATCCCTCCTATGCCGTCGGTGATACTTACCAGGAACGAAGGGACAAAACCGTGCAGAAAACTCAGGATCACATTAGCGAGCAGTGACGTTGCTACGAGCAACACAAGCCCTTTGTTTTGCAGGAAACGCTGGTGGGCTAACAACAGGCAGACGGCGAATCCAAGCTTGAGCATCATTATCAGGCCCAGCACAATTGCGGCCGCGTCCCGGTCAAAATGGCCGAATATCGCCATATAAGCGATAGTTCCGAATGGAAAGGCTAGGAGCAGCGACACCATCAGGGTAACCAGTTGCAGGCCAACAAAGCACAACAGTAACGATGCCAGGATGAGCAGCAGCGAGAAAATGCACGACGTGCAACCCTGAAGCCTCCCGTGTATTCCTTCCGGGACTATCAGGCTAACCCCCATTAGCCCGACAGTGAATAGCACAACCGCGTCCAATAACGCCATGTAAAGTATGCCAATGCCTGGGGCTTTGTCTTCTTGTCCTAATGCGGCGACCTCCGCCTCTTGCTCTTTATCCAGCTTCTCATATTCCTTGCTGAGGTCGCCGGAGAGCGCAGCTACTCCCGGCCCGGCACCGCTATTGAGAGGCACTACCATCATGCCGACTTCGGCTAGCACTGCGATGGCGATGAGGGCCACGGCCAGAAAGAAGATTGGCTTACGCAAAGTATCCATAGCATAGTTTCCGCTACGACATACCACGGACCGCATGGGCTTCCGCTTCGGCCAGGCTTCTATCGTCCTTGCCGTAAGCTGCCCATAGCAAAGAGCGCGTACCAGTACAACCTGAAAAGATGTGCCGGCGATTTAACGTGATTGCACGTGTTAGCACTTATATTGTGCCTTTAGGGTAATCTGGACCTCTTCAGAAATATCGTTGCGGAGATGATTTATAGACTACCAGGCTTATTATATACCCTGCATCGCATGTATGCTAATTAGGTTCACCCAAAAGCACATTTCAAAAGCACCTGAAGCCGAGTTGAAGCTACCGATGTTATGGCACGGCCTGCTGCGTCATCGACTCTGCGGCACCATTGAGGCAAGTATCATGGTGTAACTTGGCGCGTTCTTTGGCATTCTACAAAGTTACTGCTGCCATAAACTATGAAATGCATGTCACCACAGCCATAAACTATGGAACCTGGGGCCATAAATAGTGAAATGGCCGTGCGTGGCAACGGTGCTACGGCTGCCCTAGATTATGAGGTTGACCACCTACGAGGAAGTATCAGGCGCGCCGTTCTGCCGCACCAGGGCTGCTGGCGCAGCGGCATTGGCATCCCGCGCGGGTGTAGCTGCTTGGCTGGCGGGTTGGAACGTCACTTCGCGCCTTGCGAGGTTTACCTCGGACACCCGCCAGCCCGCTTCGAGCCACGCCTGCGACTGCGCCTCGTTCGGGTTGCTGGACCACCAGCTCTGGTGCTTCTTGGCGGCGGCAGGCAGCGCGCCTCCGAGCAGCGTCTCTATGTCACGGAAGTTCACCCTGATGCCAGTAGGGTCCTGCTCTTGCAGGCTCAGCCACTCCTTCAGCGGGTCGTACCTTTTGCCCGGCATGCCTCCCACTGTCTGAGGCCGATCTACGGTTAGTCGCCGTGGACCTGAGCCGTCGGCCTGGATAGTACCCGCCCTGGTGGCTAGCCAGTCTACCGCGTACTTGAGGGTGGTGTCCTGGATCTGGTCGGCATTCCCCCTGAAGTGGGCGAGGATGTTACGCACCTGGCGCACGCGGTCCATCAGCGACGTAAATAGCTCCAGCGGCTCGAACATGCCGTTGAATTTGGGCCAGTTTTGTTCGTGCGTTATGAGATGCAGCAGGTCTGCCATGCTGAGATGGTTGAACTGCTTCTTCGGCTTGGTGGGGTCTTTTAGGTCGGGGCCGAGCGCCAGGATGAGGGCCTGGTCCATAGACGCATCGTCGGGGAAGGCGCCGCGGGCGCGCAGCCGTAGCGTGACTTCTATGTCCTCTATTCGGATAAGGTCCTCAGAGCGGTAACGAAAAAAGTCGGTGAGGTCTCCCGCGGTAAGTAGGCCCAGCGGCTTGCGACCCTCGACGATGACCACGGCGCTGTCGTCCGCCCGGAGCTTCTCGCACGCTTCAAATAGGTCGTCTTCGGGGGTGAGGGGATCGACTCGCATGAGGCAGTGGTCCACCGTCAGGTCGAGCAGGGGCACCTGGCCGCCGAGCAGGAAATAGGTGTGGGCAATCGTCTTGTGGGAGATGATACCGAGCAGGTCGCCGTCTGCTTCGACCACGGGTAGCTGGCTGAAGTCATGCTTCATCATCAGTTGCAGGGCGTCCTTCACGCGTGCGTTCTGGGGCACGCAGATGGGAGCAGGACGCCCATCGAGCAGTTGCTTGATCGCGAATAGCATAGCAAGTCCTCAAGTAGCTTATACCTGGAAGGTCTACCGCCGCTACATGTGCGGCAACGTAGCGACACCCGGCGGTGCAGGTGGCTCATTTTACACTATTCGCATGCTCTAAGCTACCGAGGACCGGCCCTCAAGGTCACGGGGGGAATGCGCTCTGCAGTTGCTCCCTGCGAGCTTGCAACAACTGGAACGCCTCGCTCCGGCTCCAGTGCAACGCCTGCCATTCACGCCAGGCGGGATAATCTTCCATGTACCGCAGCCGGTTCCACAGTATGCGGTTGAGCACGTCTAGTTCCTGGCCTTGTGCGTAGTCCAGGGCGGGCAGCAGACTCGGTATCGCGTCTTCCGACAGCCCCGCAAGGTAGTAGACGTCCAGCTTGCCGGTGGCGCGGTAGCGTTCGAGGTTCTCACGCGCTATGGTGGCATCGGGGTTGGCGAGGTTGATGGTCGCCAGGAAGCCTAGCGCCGCCACGAACGCGCCTATCGCGAAACGCTTGGGCTTCCACCAGAGCGTCAGCAGCAGCCAACCGAAAGTTGCGGCCAGCCATAGCTCGAACACCTCCACGTACAGGCGCAACTGCGTGTATCCATACGCCTGCTGGTAGAGCGACATGCGCCAGTAAGCCGAGGCGAGCAGCACCAGCACCAGGGCCACCATGAGACTGCCCATGACGTTGAAGATGAAACGCTCGCGCACCGTATCGCGCCGCGCCAGGTGGTGCAGGCCCAGGATCAGGCCCAGCGTGAGCACCGACACCGCCACAAGCTCGAAGAAGCCGCGCCTGGCGTACTCGGCGTATGTAAGCCCCGCCGCGCTGATGTTGCTTTGGCCCCCGAACAGGTACGCGAACTGCACCAGCCCGAACGCGAGGAACAGGCCGCTCACGAGCACCAGCACCGTGGTCACCTCTACGAAGCCGATGGAGATACGCTGCGGCACCGAGTCCATCCCGGCCTCCCAGGGTTCTTCATCGCCAGACGCGGCCCGCTCGCGCCTGCCCACCGCGTATGCCAATCCGCCCGCTAGCACCCATCCGGTGGAGAGCGCTAGGATTAGCTGAGGGAAGACGTCGCTCATATCGGGCAGGAAGCCGAAGCTGAATAGCTCGCCCAGCAGGTGCGCGAATACCATATCGGCTGAGGAAAGCAGGACCGCGAACACCAGGAGCACTGGGGTCGCCAGCAACACTCCGCGCAGCACTGGCAGCCACCTGGACCGGCTGATGCCAAGAGGTTGCCTGCCTTGCAAGCTGTTGGGAACCAACTGGAAGGGGAGGGTAAGCGAGTGCAGGCCCGCCGCCATCAACGACAGGTAATAGCCGAGGATGCCGAGCCGGTCCAGCCGCCCTGCCGCGTAGAAATAGGCGAGCAGCGCCAGCAGTCCCATCACGGCTACCACGTTGAGAAAGGTGAGAAACGCGTCCGCCCGGAAGTAGACCATCGCGGCAAAGAAGAAGAGCGGCAGCACGATCCACAGGTTGCGCGTGCGCGGCCGCACGTCCTCCTGCCGCCCTAGCCAGAAGAGTACGCCCACAAGGCAGCCCACGAACAGGGGCACCGATATACCCAGCATCTTCCGGTAGAAGAGTATGTCAAAAGCCATACCTAGCCCCAGCCCCGCCATGAGCACGCGAGAGGGCGAGGCGAGGTTGGGCAGCACACGCATGCTCGACATGTTGGGTGCCGTGGCGGTTGCCTTTGCGGCGTGCGCGGGGGCGCTGAGGGGAGAGTCGATAGTCAGTTGGCTAGCCATAGGTCTTCCTCCGGGTGAATGGTGCTGCGCGCGGCGAGCGGGCAGGGCGTCCCGCGGGGTGTCCCCAACGTAATATACCCGGTTGCTTTTCATGGTTCGACCCTCCAGGAGCCTCCGGGCACGCACGCAGGTGCTTGACATCTTCGGCCCCGCGTGATAGTGCTCCTACGTTCCACCTAACCCCCCTGGCTACCTCACGTGGGCGCTAGCACCTGCGTGCTTGACACTGGCCCCGGCGTCTGATACGCTCGACTCGTGGGAATAGCATCCTGATGCCCACATTCTACAACAAATACTTGCTGACAACTAGTCAATTACTTACGGATAAATGAGCACCAATGATAACCATCTTGAAACTGCTGATTGTTGAAGACAACGAGCGACTTCGGACCGCGCTTTCCGAGGGGCTGAACGCCACCGAGGCGGTTGACGTGGTGCGCGGCTGCGAGAGTGGGGAAGAGGCGATTGCTTACTGTCTTGAGAACAAGCCCGACATCATCTTGATGGACGTGCAGCTCGCGGGGCCGAAGAACGGCATCGAGACGGCGGTAGCCATACGGCGGGAGTTCCCACGCTTGCCGGTGGTCTTCTACTCGATACAGGACGACGAGAGCTATTACCGCGACTTCCGCCGCTCCGGCATCCTGAGCCACTACGCCTACGTTCGCAAGTCGAACTACCTGCTGCCGCACATGATCTTGCCACTGCTCAAGGACGCGGTTGCGGGGCATAGCTTCATCGACCCTGAGATCGAGTCACGCGTGCAGGAAGTGCGGCACAAGGACGAGCAGTCGCCCATGTCGCTGCTGGAGCCTAACGAGCAGGCGGTGGCCCGTATGCTGGCTCAGGGGCTGACTAACGAGCAGATAGCCGAGCGCATGGGCTTCCGCGACAAGCGCACGATAAGCCGCACCAACGGGCAAATTTACTGCGCCTGGGGCCTCAACTTCAACAACACGGACGAAAAAGTGGCCCGCACCCGTGCGTCTATCATCGTGAACGCTGGCCGCCTCCTGGCCTGGCGCGACGATGGCACCCCCCTGGCGATGAACGAGCGAGGTGAATGGGTGGAGTGGGGCGGGTAGGTGTTGCTGGCTCCAGGAAGGGTGCCTATCGGTGGAGGCAGGGTACATTAACCCTTCATGACCGGAGCACGTTTTTGTAACTGGATGATAGATGATATTAGCGCACAGTATGAATACTTTTATAACCTGCCTTTTCCTGAGATGGCAGGTATGGTTGGCGACTTTCTTCTATACGATGGTTTACTAGCAGGGATAGTAGACAGTTATATCCACGGAGTGCCAGTAGTTCTCGATGATATTCCAACGCCGGATGAAGGAACAATTGAAGCTGTTTCTGCCCTTCGCCAGAAGCCCTTTCGCACGCAGGAGGAGCAGAGTTTCTTACAGTACTTTGACGCACTTGGGGCGCTACGGGCTTCTCTCGAAGAGGCACTTCAACCCAAGCATCCTACTTCACGGAACGGCGAGGGCGCTTTGAACCTGTAGAAACCTAGTCCGTCCTCTCGAAAAGTTGAAGGGGTGGAGCAAGTGCCGCTTGCGAGGATGAGGCGCTGTAATCCGGTATTACCGTTCCATTAGCAGAAACAAAGAGGGTAAATTGCCGCGGTTTTCGCTCGTCAATAGTGCTGGTTTATTCTGTTGAGCACCAAAAAGGGCGAATTTTTATCTTTATATTAGCCAATACGCCAAATAATCCATCGGCCAACATTTTAGACCAGTTACCATATGACTTTTGACCACCTGCTGAACCCAACCGTGCTGCTGACATGGGCTGCCATGTCAGTATCGCTGTTTGATACTGTGCTGTTGCTATGGCTGGGGCTGACGGTGCTGCTGAACGCCGAGCGCAGGACCTGGGGCATCTGGGTGGCGGGGCTGGGGTTGCTGAGCGGGGCGGCCTTCTTCATCAGCCACTCGGCCATGCTGGGGCAGGGGCTTACCTACGTAAGCTGGGGCATGGACTTCTGGTGGCATGCTGGGTGGGTGCCCGTGCTCGCCTCCCCTTTCGCCTGGTACGTCGTGATGCTCTGGTACGCGGGCTACTGGGACGATCCTCAGTCGGCGCTGAGGCGCAGGCAGCGGGCCTGGCTCTTTATCGTGAGCCTGCTGGCATTCGGGATGTCGGCCTTCCTGACCTTTGCCAACCCGCTGCCATCGTACTGGCAGCTTGCGCAGCGCAATATCTCCACTCCCTATTCTTACAACGGCGTGCCGATGTTGATGATAGCATTCCCGGCGTACATGGTGCTGTGCATCGTGCTTTCGATAGACGCGTTGCGCAAGCCCGGCCCGACGGGGAGGCTCATGGGTGAAGTGGCACGGGAGAGGGCGCGGCCCTGGCTGGTGGCGACGGCGGGCGTGTTGCTGCTGGTGAGCCTGCTGGTCACCTGGGCGATGGTGTGGATAGTGCTCCACGTGCGCGAAACGCCCTTCTACAACCTCCCCGCCAATATTCCGCCTGAGACCCTGCTGAACACCATCGCGCTGTTCGACCTGGTGATTGCGGCCCTTATCGGGGTGTCCATCGTACTGCTCGGGCAGGCGGTGGTGGCATACGAGATCTTCACCGGCAAGGCCCTACCGCGCAGGAGCTTGCTGTTGCAGTGGTGGAGCGCGGTCCTGCTGGCGGGTGGCTTCAGCACTCTCATCGGCTACAGCCTAACCGTGGCT
>JALZHG010000352.1 GCA_030914045.1 Chloroflexota bacterium
CCCGCGTCGTGGCCTCCCGCTTGGCCCCGATCATGGTCGCCAGCTGCTGGTGGGTGTAGCGGGTGGCTATCTTGCAGCCTTCCGAGGTCACCGACCCCTCGCTCTCGGCCAGTCGCAGGAGCTGGCCAGGCGCGCGGGCACGTCCTTGTAGGCGAGGTCGGTGAGCCTCCTCTCGAGGCCGACGATCCGCGCGGCCAGGAGGTGCACCAAGCGAAGCCCTACCTGGGGGTTGCGCACGACGAGCCCCTCTATGACCTCCCGTCCCACGAAACACAGCAACGACGGCACCAGGGCCTCCACGTGCAGCCCTCGTGGCCAAGCACCTAGCCCCGTAAGCCCTACCACAGTACCCCTCTCGGCCACCGATGCCGTGACCGCCCGGTCGGGGGGGCCGTCCTCGTAGACTCGCACCCGACCTTCCAGCAGCAGGGCTGGCCGTTGGGCGTGCATCTGCGGGGTGACCAGCATATCCTCCCCTGCACCCAGTCGTCGCAGGGCGGCGTCGGAGGCAAGAGTGCGCACCTCGCCCGGAGGCAAGGGTTCGAGGATGGCAACGCCCACCAGCAGGCGCTGCACTTCCTCCAAGGGCAGCCACTCAGACATTGCAAGCCCCAAGCTGCCAAAAGAAGGCGCGTGCGTCTGTGCTGCTCGACACAAACCGCGGAGAGGTGTGTCATAACGCACACTGACCGCTCCTCTGGAGACCTACTTCCGAGAGAATACCCTTTCTTCAATACCCGAGGGCGGCCAATTTGAGCCCGATGCGCTCATGGATGTTTGGACCGGGGCTCAAAGCGAAGGAGCCGGTCACGGGGGAGCGAGACCGGCCCCGGGAAGATAGGTAGTTCACTTTACGGCGGTGGGGGTGTAGAGCGCATCGGCCAGGCGGCATATTCTCTTCGGTGATACGAGAGAGGGCCGGCCGATGGGGAAAGGAGACTGGCCCCTTTTACTGAGCGGGCCTACTCCTGAGAGCGGCGAAGCTAACTGACGTGAAAGTCACAACTCGGAGGCAGCAGGCCCGTACCCTAGCCTAGCATCCTCAAGGTACTAGGCACATCGGCCCGCATTCGTCTGCGGCAGTGGTTATACCTTACGGACCTTCTCCGCTTGCTCGCCCTTTCTACCCCTGGTCGGTTCGTAGCTTACCCGGTCACCTTCCTCCAGAGTCCTAAAGCCGCTCCCGGCGATGCCCGTGTAGTGGACAAAGATGTCCTCACCCCCCTCATCGGGGGTTATGAACCCGTAGCCCTTCTCCTGAGAAAACCACTTCACCGTTCCTTGGGCCCAGCTATAGAAGGCCCACCTCCGACCAGCCCCTGAAGTATAAGCAGAAGAAAGGGCCGGAGCCCCGGAGGACCCCGACCAAAGGTCACATAGATTGCCCCTATGCCGCAGTTAGGGTCTAGCGCCTAGCCAAGACCGCGCCTCACAAACACTAACGCCGCGAGACCGGAGCCCACCAGCGCCAGGCTAGCCACCAAGGCAAACGGCGAGCCAAGCGAGGGTCCGCCGGTAGGAGCCAGCGCGGTCGCGGTAACAGTGGCGTACTGCGCGTATTGGGCCGTGGCCGCAGCGGTAGGACTAGCGGTAGGGGTAGCCGTAGCGGTAGGGCTAGCAGTCGCCGTGGCGGTAGCCGTAGCAGTGGCAGTGGCGGTCATGGCACCACCGCCGTGTTGGTCCGCAAAAGCGGCGGGCGCGAACACAAGGACCATGACCGCGGTTGCGGCCAACAGGATCAGTACCCTCTTCATGGAGTCTCCATTCACTCCGCTTTTCCCAGTAGCATTCTAGCTACGGCACGACGAGCATGCGTTAATAGTCGCCAAAGTTTCGGTTAAACAAGGTTAAGGACCGGAACTTCTTCCAGGACCTCGGCCCCGTCGGACTCCGTAAATGTTAGACGGCTGGACTACCGACGCGCCTCTGTACGGCGCTGGCTATGACGGAGGCTGCTCATATGTGGAGGCCAAGAGGAGGCGCGACCTGTAGGGCCGAAGAGAGGGCCGGAGCTGGAAGGAAGTATTTCTACGTGGAGTATGCGGATGGGGTAGGGAACAATTCAGGCTGGTACTCGGACCGGGTCGATTACCAGCAGTAACGTCTGTTGGCTGCCTAACTAAGAGGGGGGCCGAGGCTATTAGACCCCGGCCCTCCCTCTTGCCCTTATTCACCGAGTTGCCTAGAGGGATTCTTCTCTCGGAAAGAATCCTTCTGAGAGCTACGGTCTGGCGGACGCGCAGATAGCGAACGCACCGAGCTCCCACTCCTTGTCCGTCGGAACGGGCTCGTGGGCACTCACCACCCAGCGGCGGGGATCTCCGAAGACCTGACGGCTCTCGTGGAGCGCTGCGACGTTGATGAAGCCATTCATCCTACTCCCGCCCCCAATAGCAACCTTTCCCTCCGGGCACGTCGCGAACGTCGTCTTGATGTCGGTCGAGTTGAGCGCCCCTGGCGCTCCCACCTGCTCGACCCCGCTGAGACCACCGAGCTGGGAAGCGTTCAGACCGTCTACCTTGTCGACGTTGAGGTTGGCCACCAAAGCCGAAGAGTTGACCTTCATGGGGGCCTTGCCAGCCTCCACCTGCAGGTCGAGGGCCGTGGCAGCGGCGTCGGTGGAGTTGTTGTCTATCTGCAGGCTAGGACCGGCCACGCTGCCTACCAGCTTGGTTATGGCATTGACCGTGTTGGTCTGCCCCAGGATGAACTGGGCGCCGTTGGCCCCGAAGGCCGCGCCGGCCACCCCCACAGTTAGAGCCAGTATCACCGCCAGGCCCACCATAAACGTAGCAGCCCTGCCTACGAACATTACCTTCTTGACTACCTTAACCATTTGCCTACTTCCTTTCCTCGTCTCTCGCTACTATCTGCACCGCTACCACCGAGGCCGTTATGCCTACTATCTGTAGCTTAGGCACGGCACGCCTGTTTGGCCTCCCGCATCACCTCCTTGATTCGTCGGTGACAAACTCCACATCATAGAGGTATGAGTTCGATCCCATCTGGTCTTCCTCCTTCTTCGCTACTATTGGGGGAGAGGGACTGCGCTGCCTCGTCCGCCCGATTTACCTGTTGCTTACAGGGAGCAGCCTAGAAGGAGGTGCTCTCGGGATTGCTCTCGGAAACGCTCTCGGGAACGCTCAAATCTGAGAGAAATCAGAAAAAAGTAGGGAAAAGTAGAAAAAGTGGATGAGGAAAGGCTCCCCCACAAGGCAAACAGGACCGGGG
>JALZHG010000152.1 GCA_030914045.1 Chloroflexota bacterium
TCGCCGTCGCCGTCGATACCTATGCCCACGTCCGCGCCTTGCTTCTTCACCTCGGCAATCAGGTCCACCACGTTCTCTTCCTTGAGAGGGTTCGGCAGGTGGTTGGGGAAGTTGCCATCCGGCTCGAGGTAGATGCCACTCACGTCGCAGCCGAGCGCGGTATAGACTTCCATCGCGGTGGGGCCAGTTACGCCGTTGCCAGGGTCGATCACTACTTTGAGGTGCCTGTTCACCTTGACCGTCTCAACTACGTATTTGACGTACTCCGGCTGCGTCGGCTGTGCTGTGAGAGAGCCGTCTCCCTCGTGGAATTGCCCGGCCTGGATGATGCGCAAAAGCTCCTGGATGTCAGCTGAGGTGAGTGGCGCGTTGAGGCCCTCGCCTGTGCGCTTGCGCAGCTTGAGGCCGTTGTACTCGGCGGGGTTGTGCGAGGCGGTCACTTCGGCCCCGCCGTCGGTGTCGAGGAACTTCACCGAGAAATAGAGCACCGGGGTAGCCACCATGTCCACGTCCACCACGTCCACGCCCGAGTCGGCCATGCCGCGCATGAGGGCCTGCTGGAACCGCTGCGACGACAGCCGCACGTCGCGCCCGCACGCCACGCGCATCCGCTCTCCGCTCACGGGGGTGACACCCTCCTGCGCGTAGAGAAAGGTGCCATAGGCGCGGCCAAGCTGGTAGTAGACGTCTTCGTTGAGGTCCTGGTCCACGATGCCGCGAATGTCGTACTCGCGAAAGATATGGGATGGAACGCTGCCGTTGCTCTGGTCAGCCATTGGTACGTATACCTCCTAGTTCGCCTGAAATTGGGACAATTGCGACCCCATTGTACCCCAAATGCCCCTTTGGGAGTAGCTTAGGACGGGTTGAGACGAAACCGCAGAGGTGTATTGGAGATTACTCAGCTGGGAATTCATATTGGTTCTTGGTGTACACACAGACTTTGCAACTGATTTTTACCTGCGAGGAGCTTTGCTGGACCGTATATTGCTCTGACTCCAATGTTTATGAGCACCAAGACGCCCAAAACAGCCGACACGGGCGACGATACCAAGACAGTTGTAATAGTCGATGACGACCCAGATACTGCTGAGCTATGCGCCTTCATACTGCGCGACCTAGGCAATTATGAGGTTGTAGTCGAGATAGATAGCACACGGGCTTTGGAGGTTATCCGCTCGGTACAGCCGGACCTGGTGCTCACGGACGTGCAGATGCCTGAGGTTGACGGCCTGGCTCTTTATGACCTGCTGCGACGCGACGAAAGCACTTATCATATCCCTGTTCTGTTCGTGACGGGCGCAGGGCACGACCCACGGTTTGCAGAACGTGGAATTACACGAACCGAGCAATGGGTTTCTAAACCATTTTCACCTGCGGAATTGCTGGATGCTGTTAATGTAATAGCATCCGGGCACCGGCAAAGCGCGTAGAGAAGCCCTCGCCTAGCTCGACCTGTCCAACCTAAGCCACCATAATCCATTAGACCATACTGATAATTGTTGACGTTCCACAGGTCAGCAGTGCCTATCTATTACCTGCCCTATCGGGTATACTTCCCTAACTGAAACAATTCAGAGTTCACATTTCACAGCCTCCTCGCTAGCTTCTGCTTAGCATCCATTTGCTCCCGCCTGAGGCTTCACCTGCCATCCTAAACAACATACTACATCTGTGCCTGGTACCAGTTATATGGTACGAGCATAATAGATGTAGTATGTGGCTGGTGTAAGTACGGAAAGAAGGAATACCCGCATATGGAAAAATCTACCTCTAGCCACGTCCACCGCACAGATGACCCGGACGGTGGTCACGGTGGAGATGGCAAAAGTTCGGCACGTTCCTCCAAATCGGCAAATAGGGAAACCCAGCATAAGTTGCTCTCCACCCTTGAGCAACTCCTTGCTTTAGACGGCTTACATGTCAAATCGACCCTTGATGCGGCAACCGATAGGATAGCGGTTGCCCTGAGAGCCGATAAAGTCGACGCGTTCATCTACGACCCCTCCAAAGAAACGCTTGTAGCCCTGGGCACCAGCCATACCCCTATGGGCATACGCCAGCACCAGATTGGCTTGCACTTGTTGCCCATCGCCAACGGCGGACCTGAAGCTGCTATATTCGTCGAGGGGGGCCACTACCATACGGGACATGCAGAGCAAGACCTCACCATACCGCCAGGCATGACACGGGTACTGGGAGTACGCTCGATGCTAATCGTGCCCCTCAACGTAGATGGCGAGCGCAGGGGAGTGCTACAGGCTTGCTCTACCGAACACGACCACTTCTCGGAGGACGACCTTACATTTCTGGAAGCGGTGAGCCATTGGGTAGGTGCCCTCACGCACCGTGCTGAGTTGACGGAGCGTATCACACAGGATGCAGCAGCGCAGGCCAGGCGGGTGGTGGCGGAAGAGCTTATCATGGTGCTTGCGCACGACTTACGGCACTACTTGACACCCCTCAAAGGCTGGCTCGGCATCGTGCTTGAGCGAGCCAGGCGCGACAATCGGACCACCGACGTTACGGCCATGACTACTGCCGCTCGCGCAGTCGACCGGCTCGAAGCATTGATACGGGACCTGCTCGATGTAGGACGGCTGGACCAGGGCCTGTTCTCTGTGTCCCAGCAACCTGTGGACCTGATTGCTCTGGTCCGCGATTCCATAGGTATCCTGGGGAGTACAGGCAGTACGCAGCCTGGGCAGGATGGGCAGACGGACCCGCCCGATAAGGTAGATATCCTCCTCAGGGTGCCGGATGAGCTAATCGCCCAGGTAGACCCTTCTCGTCTCCGGCAGGCACTTGAGAACCTGGTCTCCAACGCACTCCAGCACTCTCCCAAAGGAGTACCTGTTGTAGTTGAGGTGGGAAGCGAGAAGCGGTTGCGTGCGGATGGACCTGGCGAAGAATCATGGGCGTGCATTAGCGTGAAAGACCAGGGACCTGGTATCTCCGCGGAAATGCTCCCCCGCCTTTTCACCCGTTTCGCTTCAGGGCCGAACTCGCAGGGGCTTGGACTGGGCTTGTACCTGGCGCGCAGCATAGCCGAGGCTCATGGCGGCACCTTGACGGTCGAGTCGAACCCTGAAGAAGGTACGACGTTTCAACTTTGTCTCCCAACAGTAGCGTAACTTTTCTACCGCCTCTATAACATCTCCCCTGCTTCACAATCAGTATCACTACTGCCACCGCCCACCTGACGACAAGCTATTAGTCTCTGACACCAAAGATCCACTCGTGCTTCCGCCCTATATGAGCAAAGGTTTCGGAAGCATCTGCTAACAGTACAAAGAGGACCAGGATACAACAGTTGCATCCTGGTCCTCTTTGTACTTGGCTTGCTGCCCTGTATGCAACAGCTTCTGTGCCGTATTCTACTTACCGGCGCAATTCGCAGTTCCCCAGTACTGAAATGAGAGGCTTGTTGGGCTGTAGGAGTCGTATTCAGCAACCCTAACCCAGGCAAAGCCTGCAACATGATACTTGAGGTTTTTGCCCTGGCCTGTCGCTTTGTCCCACAAGGGCACCGGGACTATAAAACCACTGGTCTTCAGGAACTCAAGGGCGTTCTTCGCTTCCAGGCTCGTGCCGATACCATCCGTAGACTGTAGCCAATCTCCTGTAGACGCTGTATGATCGCTTGCGTCCTCTGTGTTAATGTAATGCACATCCTCACCAGGCTTTGGTAGCACGGTGCCTTTTTCGGTTGTGCCAGGCGCGGGACTGAACGCAAGCCATCCAAAGCCCTCGGAACCCCCGGTGCTCAGTCCCACACTCTGCTTTTCGTGACGGGTCCTTGAGCCTTTGAAGGTATCGGCGTGAACTGACAGGGGATATACCTTACAGGGGGCGTTGGTCTCCCACTGTCTTGTTTGTAGATCGTACGCAATCATAGATGTGGAACCGTCCTTCTGGGGAGCGATCAGAAGAACGCGAGGCAGGTCTATGTACGCGATGTACAGGGCACCTTGCTTCTGAGGTGCGGGATACGTAGGAATGTCGCTTATATCAGACCCATCGAGTGTGATAGTAAAAACCTGAACCGCACCCTGTAGCGGATCGTCACTTAGCACTCCGGCGTTCAAATACACGTATTCGTTACCCAGCTTACCTCCCCAACAGGAAGTCACATAAAAAGTTCGGTCACCCCCTCCGCACGTCCTCAAACCGGGTTCCGGCGTGTCTTGCGGCACAGGAGGGGCTGGAGGCGGCAGTGTGGGCATGGGGGCCTTGTTCCCGGCGACCCTGGTCTTCGCTGCGTCGCGCTTAGCCTGGTCGTTGTCCAGAAAGGCTTGTTTTGTCGCCTCTATCTCCGCCCGCGTTGAGGTGGGGGTTTGTGATGCTGCAACTGTCTGTTGAGGCACACTGAAGGCATTGTCGGCGTTATTCGGCGCGTCGCCGTTGCCGTCGTTGCACGCTACACAGCCTACAATGAGTAACCCGCTCAACAGTAGGATGAGAGTTAACAGCCATGCTCTCATAAACACTATCTCTATCCGGTCACCTTTGCGGTTGCGTCTTTATTAAGGCCGCACAACGGTAAGGTGCGCGGGTTCGGCGTACCAGGAGGCGAGGCGGCCTTCAGCGACGGTGAAGAGGTAGAGAGGCACGGTGGCTACCAGGCTGCCTTTGCGAGTGATGTGCAGGGTGGCGCGGAAGTCGCCCTGGTTCGGCGGGCCTTGCCAGGCGAACGCCTCCACACCAGCACCGTCGCGGGTGGCCGTCACCGTTTTAAGTAGGGGGTCTAGACGCAGGTTGTAGTCGTGGTCCTCGCCGTCCGCCGGTATCACCACGGACCAGTAGCCGAAGTGCCCCTCCGGGTGGGTGCCCCACGGCTCCGAGTACACGTCAAGGGTGGCCGCGAACTCGTCGCCTCCCCCCGGAGTCACCACACGCATCCGCACGTCGAGGAAGTCGCCGTCGCGGGACGTGGTTACCTCTATCGGCACCGGTACCGGCTCGGTGGGTGGAAGCAGGAAGGCATCCGGCCCACCCGGTGTCGCGCCGGCAGCCTCCAGCAGGTCCACCTTGAGAAGCGTCGCATCGCCCGACCGCTGCTCCAGCTTCAGCTCCCTGGGCGCGTCGAACGGGCGGGTGGCAAGCCTGGAGATACCGACCGGCAGCGTGACGCTCACCACCTCGCTGCTGCCCAGTTGCACGTCGATACGGGCGGGCGTGAAAGAGAGGAAAGTCATGTTCAGCACCATGCCCCCTTGCTTTGCGTCCCGGTTGGGGCCGTCCCCGAAGTTCACCCCAACGGTGCTCACGCCCATGCGCAGGTCATCCAGGTCGGTGTTGGGCGCGTTACGCTGAGTCAGGTCGTATATCTTGACGATGCCGGGAGGGCTTTGCAGGAAGCGCACCGACTCGGTCCTCGGTATCTCCTGCATGTACTCGAAGCCGAAGGGGATGTCCTCGTCGCCCTCCAGGTTGGGAGTCAGCACATAGTCGGGCTGCGTGCCGAAGGGCAGCGAGCCGATATGCCTGTGCCCGATGTTGATGTTGCCCCCTATGTGGTCCTGGGGCACGCCGAACAGATTTAGGGCGTAGGCCAGCACCTCGAAGCCGGGCATGCTGCCGCTCTTGGCCTCCCCCACCCAGATATACGCGTCCCTCGCCAGCACGTCCTCCGCTATCTCCCGCAGCCAGGGGTTCGCCGCAAGCTCGTACACGTAGTTATCGCCCGCCTGGTTCACCATCTTGAGCTGGGGGGTAGCGTCGAGGCGCTGCTTCAGGCCCGCTTGCTGGTCTTCGGGGTACTGCCACAGGTGCACCACCACGTGCCGCACCTCAAGCCCTTGCAGCATCGAAACGGTGCGCGCGTCGGGGAAGGCATCGAGCGCCTGCTTGAGTTGCATGGTACCGGGGGGCACGAAGCTGCTCCAACCGTTCACCAGAGGCTGCCAGTGCTTGGTCCCGAAGAAGGTATACCAGACGTCCGGCTGGTCCGCGCTCATCGGCAATTCGAGCACCGGCCCGGCATTTTCGGGCCGCGCCAGCCACCCGTAAGGCTCTATCGTCTCAAGCTGCGCCGCCACATCCCGCCTGTTGTCTGTATCCAGCGGGTTGAAGAACTCCAACAGCACCAGGAAGGTGAGCACCCCGGCCACTGCAAAGGTCCTGCGGCGGTTAGGCTTGACTACCACCTCAACCACTTCCGGCTCTATGGGCTGTAGCTTCTGCGTGCCGAGCACAATCGCGCCGAGGTTGTCTTCGAGGATGGAGGGGGACTGCGGCTGCTCGACCTTTTCAGTGCGGCGCAACAACTGCAATATCCGGGCGAGGCCGTAACCCGCCAGCACGTACAATGAGAAATCTACCAGAACCGCAAAGCGCACCGGCACCCGCAACGCCTTGAAGCCGGGCACCCAGTCGTACAGCAGCGCGTAGGGCAGAGGCACCTCCCTCGAAGTGCCGGGCAGGTTGTGGCTCAGGCCGAAGGTGAGGACGAAGGCAATCAGGCCCAGGATGGGGTAGAACCAACGCTCGCGCCCGCGCCCTAACACTATGCCCACCAGGGCCAGCACCGAGGCCACTATGCCAGGGAATAGCTGCCGCTCGCCTACATGCGACACCCACGAAGGCGCGAGCACCTGCCCGTAAAGCCAGTTGCTCGACAGCACGTTGCGGTAGTAGCTCCAGCTAGCTCCCCAGTTCTGTACCTCGTAGGTGGTGCGCGCGAAGCCGAGGTCCTGGTTCAGTTGCAGGTAGGGCCAGAAGACCGGGCCGAGTACCAGCGCGACCAGCAGCACGCCGAGGAAAGCCCCCAGGCCCAGCGGCCCCCACTTCACGTCGGCCACCTTGCTGGCCTCGCGGAACTCCACGATGCCCCACCAGACCAGATAGATGAGCACCGCGATTGCCAGGAAGTAGGTGTAGTAGACGCTGGAGAGGCCCATCATCACGAAGCCGAGCGCCGCCAGGATGAGCCAGAGGGTGGCCCTGGGGTGACGCACAATCGACTTCTGCTGGATAGCGCCGTAGCGCGAGGTCCAGTGCCCGTAGTCGAGCACGCCGAGGCCCCGCCGCAGCGCCCACAGCGTGAAGGGGAACCACTGAGTCGAGAGCATGTGCAGGTGGCCCATCTGCATGAAGCGGAAGGGGCAGAAAGCGAACGCCACCCCCGCGAACACCCCCGCCAGCCTGCTCCCGGTGAGGTCGCGCACCAGCAAATAGGTGAAGAGGCCGGTCAGCACGAAGGTCAGCAGGATGTAGAAGTTGGAGGCCAGCGCGGGGTTGCCCGTGAGCAGCAGGATTGGCAGGGTAAGCAGCGTCTCGCCCAGCAGGTTCTCGGAGAAAGCCAGAGAATGGCGGTAGGGGTAGAAGAAGGGCGCTTCAAAGAGGCCCGTCGGGTTGGTGGTGAGAGCGTGGGCGTTCCATTGCAGCGTGGTCATCTGCACTATCACGTCACCGAAGGGGTTGATAGCCTGCCCCATGTGCAGCGTCCAGGGCCAGGTCATCACCACCGTCAGCACGACGAACAGGATGGTGACCAGCAGCGGCTCCACACCAGGCTTCGCCAGCCAAGCCGACCACTGCAACGGGATGACACGCCGGGGAGCCTGCTCCTGCTCCTGCTCTTGCCCTTGCTCCGGCGCTTGCTCCCCGACGGCCACACCCGCGCCGTCTACAGCACTACTCGCCATTTGCCACCCACATACAACGCACCCCGATGTGCATAGGGCCACCTCACAGCATAAGAGCGCGACCGCGCCCCGGTAACCACAACAGTTCTACCCCATATATAACGCAAATCCGCCCCCTATGGGACGGTACTTTTGGGCCAAATCAGTACCGAGTGCCGAGTGCCGAGTGCCGAGTTCCGAGTGAACCTAAACCTACTCGGTACTCGGCACTCAGAACTCTGCACTCTCCAGGTCGTTCGGCCCGGCCTCGTCTTCCAGGTTCACGGCGATCAGGTAGCCGCGGGCGCGCTCGGTGAGAGGGTAGCGGGCCACAAGGTCCCAGAAGCGGGGCGAGTGATTGGCCTCCACCAGGTGCGCCAGTTCGTGCATGATGACGTAATCGAGCACCCACAGCGGCATATGCCCGATGCGGTCGGAGATGCGTATCGTCGCCATCGAAGGCGTGCAAGAACCGTACCGTTTTTCCTGGTTGCCGACCCACTTGATCTCATTGATGCGCAGCTTGCCGTCGAAGTATGCCTTGTTCAATTCCGCCGCCCGCTTCTTGAGGTCGGGCAATTGCTCGCGCTTCTTCTTGCGTTGCGCCTTGAGCACGCGGGGCAGCAGCTTATCTACAAGCTCCCGCTCTTCCTCCAGGGATATCTCGGCGGGCACGCGCACCACCAGCTTGCCGTTCACCAGGCGCGCGGAGGCGGTCTTGACGCGGTTGTGCGAGCGGATGATCTCTACGGGTATCTCTTCGGGCATGGCGGAGATGGGTTGCCGGGTGTCGGGTAGTAACCAGTATACGGCATGCAATTCGAGTGTACCAACCGGGTATGCACACCCAGCTAATGGTGTGACTGCAATATCAAAGCACCACAGCTACCAGATGATTCACCCTTTGCCTGGCGGATGTGCCTGTCCCTCAAGTATAAGCAAGAAAGCACTCGGGGTGACGATTGAGATGCCTTCGTAGCTGCCTATACTCAGCAGGTGAGGATCACCGCTAACGATGTACCGGGCATCTCCATCTACCGCACACTCCAGGAACTTATCATCGTCGGGGTCTTTGGACACGCCCGAAACCTGAGTGTGAGTGACAATGAAGGTGCTTACCTCCCGCAGACGTTCCAGGTAGGTAGTGATAGTCTCCGCGGTGAGGCCATAGCGCTTTTGTATGCGAGAATAACGAAGGACCCTCCCCACCTCAGCCATGATACTTTCTGTTGTTAGCAAGTCAATAGCATCAAGCCGTCTCAATATGCGGGCGGGCTTTCCCATGGGAACTATGAGGGCACTTACCAGCACGTTGGTATCGAGTACTACCCTCATCATGTGTCGCTACTGGCTGGCGTTGTCGCGTCTGGCCTTGGCGCGTACTGCCTTGATGGCCTCGGCGATATCGCGGTCTGCTTCCGCTTCAGGAACCGGAGGGAGGGCTTGCTGCGCACTATGGAGGAATTCTGCGAGGCGTGCCCTGGCCTTGACTTCCTTGACGCTAGCCACAACCTCATCAGCGATATCAGAAGGTAAATCCTCAGTGTCTAAGAGGCGCTCATAATCAGACATAGGCACGATAGCCACCACAGGCACACCATCGCGCTTGACTATCAGGTGCTCCTCACGAAGGTATGCACCCCGAATAATGTCCCCGAAACGGTTCTTGGCTTCTGTGGCGGTGACAACTCTTATTATCGGCTTCTTCATATCAGGCTCCTCTAGCTAACGTTAGCCAATAATAGCTAAACTATGTTCATTATAGCGGTATATAAGGGGATGTCAATGCAGGTGAAGGCATGTGCAGGTGGTGGGCGGCAAGAATAGATGGAGTCTACAGTACGTGTGATAGCCGCGTGACAAGCCAAGTGTGAATACGTCATTACTTGGAGACGTATTTCCCCAAGAAGCGCTCTACCCGCATCTTCCACCTATCGGGAGCGTACACCGCCAGCGACTCGTGCCCCGCGTCCTCGATGACCGCAAGTTGCTTCGTACCCGGCAGGCGGGCATAGATGGAGAGGGCTTCATCGGTGGTGACGCGAGGGTCGTTCTTCCCGTGAAGCACGAGCGTGGGACATTTGATAGCGGCGGCGTACTCCTCGGGATTGTGCTCGAAGCCGTTGAAACCCTGTTGCACGCTGCCCCAGAAGACGACCAACTCCGAACCGGGAGTGTCAGGCAGGCCCATGCTGTGAAAGCGGTTGCGGACTGTGCTCAAAAGACGATTGAAGGGGCTTTCGAGGATGGCGGCCTCCACCTGCACGCCCTCCACCGCGATAGCCCTCATCACAGCGGCGGCACCCATAGACACGCCATACAGCACGATAGGCTGCCCAGGCCACTGTACGCGGGCGTACTCCACCGAACGAGCAACGTCTTTTGCTTCCCTCACCCCTAGCGTGGTCTCCTCGCCGCTGGAGCCACCAGCGCCCCGAAAGTCCACGAGAAGCAAGCTATACCCTATTGCATGTAGAGTAGAGGCAGAGGGCAACAGGCTCTCCTTGCTTTCGGCGTAACCCGGAAACATGAGCACTAGCCCCTTAGCCTCTGCATGCGGCATAAACCAGGCTTCCAGGTAGCCACCCTCCATAGTGATGGTGCGCGGCTCGTATTCCAGCCCGATGTCAGAGGGAGTGTGGCTGTTGTCCGGCCTAGTAACGGTGACGCCTCCTAGAACGGCACGTACCTTGTCGGACAGCGATAATGCCTCGGGTTTGGCGGTCGTCTCGCCGCCTGAGGCATAGTGCGTCATGGCCCACGCTTGCATCCACGCCACACTGTTCACGAGCACAAAGCCGCACAACAGGAGTAACAGCAGTAGCTTATGCCAACTTGGTCGTCTGCGGCTGTGCTTGTCAATCATTCCGAGTCCTGGTGAGCGGTTGGCTATCAATGGCGCAAGGTCAGCTTCGTACTGCTGCCCGCTTCGCATGACTTATAACGAACGAAACCCCCGCCGGTACTGCACCTGAGCAGGGGTCTCCAAGCAAATAGATTGTGAGCTACGTCAGGAACTCTCTCAACCTGTCGGCCACCCACCCCGGCTTCTCCTCTGGCACCCAGTGTCCGCTCTCCTCGTTGCGCTCCACGCGGATGCCGGGCACCCACTTGTCCAGCCCCTCGGTCAGCCCAGGCACCAGGGCGAAGTCCTTCATGCCCCAGAGCAGCATAGTGGGCGCTTCAATTATCTTATCGTCCTGCGAAACCAGACCGACGACCTCTCGCGCGGCCGCACGGTAGTAGTTGATCATAGCTGTAGCCGCACCCGGCTGTGAGATGTTGTTCTGGTACACGTCCAGCGCCTCGTCCGAGAAGGCACCTGGCACCGCCGCGCTCGACGGCAAAGAGCCGCGTATCATGAGGCGCATCATGGCTTCGGGAAGTACGGGCAATTGAAACAGGAAGACGTAATAGCTGCGCAGCAACTGTTCTAGCTTGAACGCCTCCCGACGGTACGCCATCGGGTGCGGGGCGTTTACCACCACCAGCCTGTCCACCCGCTCCGGGTAGTTCATCCCCAGGTGCCAGGCGATGACCCCTCCCCAATCGTGTCCCACTATGTGCGCCCGCTCCTCTCCAAGCGCCTCCACCAACGCCGCTATGTCCCGCGCTATCTCGTCGGTGCGGTAGGAGCGCACGCCCTCTGGCTTGTCGCTCATGTTGTAGCCGCGCATGTCCACCGCGACAACGTGGAACTGCTCGGCCAGCCTCGGCATGACGTAGCGCCACTGGTACCAGCACTGCGGAAAGCCGTGCAGAAGTATCACCAGCGGCCCGCTGCCCATCTCGGCATAGTGCAGGCGTACCCCGTTGGCCTCGACAAAGCCATGCCGCCACGGGCCCATGTACTGTACGTCCCGCGCCCTGGCTTCCAAGTCGGGGTCGGGTGGCGCGAAAGCTACCCGTTTGGCCGCGATGCCCAGCCCCGCCACGGCAGCCGCACCTAACATCAAACCTCTAACCCTGGACCGTTTAGCCATAACTCTGTTACGTCCTTCCACGATAGTGCTTCACCCAATCCTACACTGTCTGGGTCGATAGAGTTTATTCACCGCAGAGACGCAGAGGACGCGGAGGATACGCAGAGATGATGAAGGTGTGGAGGAAGAAGCGGCTGGCACCTATGCCCCGCTACTGAGGACCAAAGCCCCCCTTGTCATCCTGAGCGTAGCGAAGGATCAGGCGGGTAGACTAGAGTCCTCAACGCTGGGGATGATGGTGGC
>JALZHG010000153.1 GCA_030914045.1 Chloroflexota bacterium
AACTTCTCGGGGTACTTGAGAAACTCCACTACTTCCGCGAGTTCCTGCTTCGCCTCGTCCACACCCGCCACGTCCTGGAAGGTGATGGTCGGCTTGTTGCCTGTGAAGAGGCGAGCGCGGGACTTACCGAACGACATCGCCTGGTTGTTGGTGCCCTGCGCCTGCCGCATCATGAAGACGAAGGCAGCCACAAGCACCAACGTCGGCAGCAAGAACCCGAGGATACCCAGGTAGTTGCCAATGGAAGACGACTTCTGCACGCCCCAGTTCAATTCCTTGATGCGTTCTTCCGGCACCCCATAATGTCTCAGCGTCTCGGTAAAACCGACGTTGGTCTCCTTCTGAGTGGTCTTCGTCGGGACGTTCTGGGCCTTGGGATCGCCATAGTAGAGGGTAATGGTGTTATTCTCTTCATGACCCTCAATCTTCTGAACCTGGCTGTTGGGCGCGGTTATGTCCCTGATTGCTTCAGATAGAGGTATCTCCTGGCTGTTGTTCCGGTTCCCCAGGAAGGTGAAGAACAACACCAGCATCGCCACCATGATGATGACCCACACGAAACTATTTCTTAGCCATTTGTTGTCTGTCATTTCTGATTCCTCGCGACTAGTTACGGGCTTCCATCGCAGGGTTAATGCGATCTGTTGGGTACTTTGATGAAAACGCGAATAATTCCTTGCCCTGAATAGATTAACGCTGCTGGGACCTAAAGGGTTCTATACGAGCATGAGGAAACGCATCCACACGTTTGATTATACTACTGCGGGGCAAAGCCTGTCAAAACAGCGGCCCCCCGGAGCCTGACTTGCAATAGCCCTGTTTGGCACTTTCACAGATACACTTTTCGTGCCTCAACCACGCAGGACTTGCTACCTCTCCGCCCGTATTTGGCGCATGGGACTTAGCCTTCAAAGGGCAGCGGTTTTGTGATAGCATTGCACCGCGGGCCAATGTGTTCAAGTCTCTTCACTGCTCGCCAGGTATTTACGTTGTCGGTCCCCCACCGGTTTCAGCCAGGCCCAACACGTTCAGTCCATACGAACCATGTTCTCAAACCACCAGCCTCATACAGTCCAAGACGATGGCACGTAACAGGAGCATACTAGCGCGCCTGCAAGGATTGTCGCCGCGTGCCGGTGCGCTGCTGGCCGCTCTGGCGGTCGCGGTGTCCTTGCTACTGTCACAACAGCTACCCGCCACCCTCAAGCAGGACCTCGGCAGCGCCCCGGTGCCCAACGTTGATGGTCTGGGCGAACCGGAGCAGGGCGAACACGGCGCGTTTCGTTGGAGTGGCGGGCCGGTCGAGATGCGGCTCCAGCCCCTCGGCTACCCGACGTACGTGCGCCTCCACGTGCAGGGGGTAAGGCCCCCCGGCGAGCCTGACCCGCAAATGTCGCTCAGATCGGGCGGCAAAGACCTTGGCCTGTTCACCGTGCCCCGCGCGCCAGGCGAGATTGAAGTACGGCTACCCCTCTCCGAGTTCGCCGCCGTCAAACCACAACTGGGCATTACCACAACCCTCTTCCAGCCGCCGGACGACCGCCGCACTCTCGGTGTGGTCTTCTACGGCGTGGAGCAGCGTAGCGGGCCTGGGATACCCTCTCTCTGGCCCGCACTCGCCCTCGTCGTGAGTGGCGTGCTTGTGTACGTTGCTATCCTCATCACCTGGCGCAGACCTCTCTACGGCCTGGCGGGTGCCCTGGCATGGGGGCTGGCGGTAGGATTGCTCAACGCGGCAGCGCGGCCCTGGCTGGTCTTCTACAGCCTCTATTTCGTGGTGCCTCCGCTGGTCTTTCTGGTGGCGTTCCCCTGGATGCGTAGTCTGCTACGTGGTGAGCGCCGCGCCCAGGACGTACCTTTCCCGGAACCCACTCTCACCGAGCGGCCCTGGCCGGTTGCCATAGTGGTAACAGTAGTGTCGCTACTTGTCATGGCATGGCACCTAGTAGCCCCTATGCTAGCTTCAGACAGCACTCCCACCGACAACCTTACGTGGGGCGTAGCCTTCTACGGTGCCTTGCCCCTGCCTATGCAGTTGCTCGGCATAGTAGTGGTCGGTGGCTGCCTGCTGTGGGCCGGGTTCGCGCCACTACGCCAGCAGTACGAACCGCTGAGTTATGGCACGGAACGCGGAGCTGCAGGGCTTTCAGGAGCCTTGCGAGACCGCTGGCTGTGGCTGATGGCAGGTGGAAGCCTCTTGTTGTTCTCGCTCTTCCCCGTTCAGTACTCAGAGGGTGACAGCGACGAGTTCGACCGCAAAATTCCTATCGGAGCTATCTGGCGCGAGCGGGAGTTGCTCGACTTCTACTTCAAGTCGAAGCTCTGGCTCCTGCTGCGCGGTTGGTTCCCCAAACCTTCCCAGGTGTACGCGCTCGTGGCGAGCCTGTCCGGGGTCGTGTACGTAGCGGGGGCCTGGCTGCTGGGCAGGACTATAGGGCGCACCCGATCGGAGGCATGGCTGGTGGTACTCGGGCTGCTTTTCACCGGCAACGTCCTGCTCTACTTCGGCTACGTCGAGAGCTATAACCTCGTGCAGGTCGCCAGCCTGTTCGTCATCTGGGCCTGCTGGCAGTACGCGAGGGGCCGCCTGCCGTTCGGCACGGTGGCGCTCTTCGCCACGCTGGCCCCACTGCTGCACGGCTCCGCCCTCTGGTGGGGGCCGATGGTAGTCGCCGCGCTGCTCCTGCGCGCCGGACAGGAGCCTGCTGGCAAACGGTGGCGTGCCGCCCGTTCCGACCTGTTGCAAGGCATAGGAGTGGGCCTCAGCATGGTCCTCTTGATGGGCAGCATCATGCTGATTGACGGCTACGACTACGAGCGACTTCAGACCGGCCTCAGCGAGATGGGCGGGCTGGACGGACGCACCATGCTGCCCCTGTTCGAGGCCCAATCTCCTTACGAGCGGTACACATTCTTATCGCTCCCCCACCTCGGAGCCATTGCCCAGGAGCAGTTGCTGACCGCGCCCATGTCGCTCCTGACGATCCTCGCGGTCGTGGCGCTCGCGTGGCGCGGACTCAAGAGGCAGCTACGTTCGGTTGCGCCGTTCGCCGTGCTGGTGGTGGGCGCGGCCAGCATCTTCTTTTACTCCATCAGTTGGAACCCCGACCTCGGCCCCCACGAAGACTGGGACCTCCTATCGCTACCCGCCATCCCGCTCACGCTCGTCGCCGTCTACCTGCTGACGCGACTGCCATACGGCAGACCTCGGCGGCTGGCCCTGACTGCCTACCTGGCTGTGTCGGGCGTGCATACCTCGGCCTGGGTGCTGCTCCACGTCCTCGGCATCCGCTACTGAGCCGAATCGGGTGCGAACAACCTCATCCCATTTCGGTAAATAGCATACACTCACTACAGGGAGCGACCGGAGGCCCGGAAGAACCTTATAATTTCGATACAGTTTTCCGGTCGGGGAAGAGCGCCCTACGTAATTGCGTGGCGAGCAAAACGCAAAATAGAATACGTAAATTGCAGTACCTAAACAGCGCAACCGGGCTACTACTTGCTCGTCATACGTATGGCGCACTCTCAAAGAGCGTGTGAGGGTTGTTCCATGCGGGTCTGAAGGGCGACTCTGCGTGCAGAGATGGAGAAAAACGGGCGTCCGCATGGTCTGGAGAGAAGTACAGGCATTTGACACCGCTTCTTTCATTCACATATACTCTGAAGGAATCAGCGGTAATCGACGACGTACTTCCAGCCGAGCAGTTCACTAAGCACACGGCTACATACGTCGGGGCTTCGTCCTGGCGTGTGATGCGCGTGATGCATCTATTTGGCAGCGCCGTGCGAACGTGTAAAGGGTGCGGTGGAGCATACCGGTCCAGATATGCACGGCCTACAATTACCTCCCAACTGTGATGCACATGACCCTCGGCGACTCTCAGCATCTCCCTACGATGCCAGCCAACGGCTTGCCCTGCCGTGGCAGCCACGTGCGACGATGTACTACCGCGTCATACCACAACCGAATATACGTGGCTTTTGCGATACAGTTAGGTCAAAGATTGGAAAGGAGAGCATAGTTTAATGTCCCTTAAGAGATTAGCGCCCGTGCTTGCGGTTGCCCTGCTCTTGCTCATGACGGCTGCGGTCATCGTGGGCGCGACAGGCTCCCAGCAAGTCAAGGTGCCGCAGGGTGGCATCGTGGAATCGCCCAACGCCCGCAGCGGCATGGTCGATAACGGTGTACCCACCATTCCAGACGCCCCCAAGTCCGAACCCGCTCGCCCCGGTGAGCCATTCTCCGACGATTTCGCCACCGACACCAACGTCACCGGCGGCAGGTACGAGTCGCTCGCCAGCGCCCCCGGCTCGTGGAAGATCAAGAGCAACCGCCTACAGCAGCGCGGCGACGAATCGGAGGACCTGAGCGACGCCCCGGCTGTGCTCACGGTGAAGGGCGTTACCTTCGCCAACAACAGCGTCAGCGCCCAGATATACGGCATCGCCATGCCCGTTGGCCTGGTGTTCCGGGGCTCCGACGCGGGCTACTATCGCTTGACCCTGTACCGCCAGCAAGAGACCGGCGACGCTCCTAAGGCCACGTTGGAGAAGGTCGTGGGCACAAAGGCGACCGAGATTGCCAGCGTACCCACAACCACCTTCGCGGGCTATGCCAACCAGAAGTGGCAGACCGTCAAGGTAACCGCAGTGGGCGACCGCATCACGGCTTCGGTGGACGGGACCACAATCCTGGACGTCACCGACAGCTCGTTTAGCTCAGGCTGGGCAGGCGTATGGGCTACGGCTGACGCTACCACCCAATTCGACAACGTCCGCATCGAGAATGCATCCGCGAACCGCTAAGGAAGTGAGGAGACTCTTCAACATGAAAAAAGGCTTTAACAAGGTGCTGGCCTCCCTGCTCACCTCCGGTGTGCTGGTCTCGACGCTGGCGCTGAGCCTTACGGGGGGGCAGGTAAGCGCGTCCACTGTGGCGAGCAGCCCGGCAGCCCCGGCGGCTTATTCCTGGAACAATCCAATCAACGCCTCTCAGGGTGGCGCTTTCTACGACAACACTCCGTCCATCGCCGCGGACCAGACCGACAACACCGTGTCGCTCGGCTGGACCCGCACGCAAAAGGGCGGCACCGACGCCTATATCACCCAGGCCAGCAACGATGTCCTCGGCGGCTCTTTCCGCCGCGCCGACCTCTGGGAGGGCGAAGACCAGCAAATGGGCAACGTCAAGCTGGCCTCTGACGACCTCGGCAGGCGGCACATGGCCTGGTGGGCCGTGGACGGCAACCAGGTCATCGGCCTGGTGTCCATCATCGATGCCAACGGCAACGCTTCGGAGGCTGAGGAAGTACCCGGCACCAGGGGCGCGAACCGCAAGAACGTAGCCATCGCCACAGGCCCGGACAACAGCACCCACGTGCTCTTCGGCCGCAACAACGAGAACATCTACTACTATCACCGCACCCCGCAGGGCGTGTGGGACGTAGTGGGCGAGTCCGTGCCCATCAGGTCCCGCCCGGTAGACATCGAGGTCGGTGTCTCCAGCCAGGGCGTCGTAATGGTGGCCTTCAAGGACACCGCCCTCGGCAGCTTCAATGACATCTGGACCAGCATTCGCCAGGGTGCGGATTCGTGGACGCCCATCGAAAACCCCACGGCTCCGTGCTGCAACGGCTGCCCCTTCGACTCTCACACGTACCAGCCTACTCTTGACCGCGACGAGAACGGTGGTCTGCACATGGCGTGGGCCGACGAGCGTTGCGATCCCGTCTCCGACCCTCCGAGCCGCGACATCTATTATCGTCAATGGACTCCGCCTTCGGACCCTTCCAAGTCTGGGTGGGACAACCATCCCATAGTCCGGGTGGTAATCAACAGCGGAGATTCGTACTATCCCGACCTCGCGATAGACCGCGCGGGCAACGCCCACATCGTGTGGGGTGACAAGACCAGCAGCCCCATCGACTACTATCGCATGTTCTACGCGGTAGGCAAGGGCACCAGCTTCTCAGGCGTGCAGCTCCCGGCCGACCCCTACTTCGGCAGGTCTTACCAGAAGGAGCCTACCGTAGACGACGGCCCCGGCTACATCCACACCGCGTTCGCCTCGGACCGTGGCGACAGCCAGAAGGAAAACTACTACCAGTTCAGCCCCATCGATGGCGGTGGCGGCCCCGCACCCACACCTACGCCCGCCCCGCAGCCACCCCCCTGCCCGAACAATCCGTTCAAGGACCTGTGCGTGGATGGCGACCAGTCGTCCTACGACGCGGTGCTCGAACTGAGCGAGCAGGGCGTGCTCTCCGGCTACAGCAGCTCCCCGCCGTGCCCCAACGCCAGCTGGATCAACTGCTTCCTGCCCGGCAACCTGATAACCAGGCAGCAGCTTGCCAAGGTGATAGCTCTCGGCGCGACGGTGCCCGCGAACCTGCAGGGTAGCCCGCACTTCACGGACGTAGCGCCCGGTACCGCCTTCTATGAGTACGTCGAGTACGCATACAACGCCGGCGCTCTCAGCGGCTATACCTGCGGTGGTCCCGGCGAGCCGTGCGACGGCCAGCGCCGTGCCTACTTCCGCCCGTTGGCAAACGTGACCAGGGGCCAGATCTCGAAGATGGTCGCCGAAGCGTTCGACTTCAACGAGCCGATTGAAGGCCAGACCTTCCAGGACGTGGCCCCGAACAGCCCCTTCTACCTCTACGTCGAGCGGCTGGCCCGTCGAGGCGTCATAGGTGGGTACCCGTGCGGAGGCGCTAACGAACCTTGTGGTACGAGCGGCAAGCCCTACTTCCGCCCGAATGGCAACGTGACTCGCCGCCAGGCTGCCAAGATCGTCTATGGCGCTCAGCAGCAGACCGAAGCCACGGCTACTCCTACCTCAATACCGGCAACGGCAACCACTGCTGCAACCTCTACCCGCACAGCCACAGCTACGAGCACCTCAATAATCCCGCTGAAAACCACCGACCGTGGTAATCAGATGGCTGCGGCAATCTACAACCAGGCGGCTACGCCTTCGCTGCTACGGCGCGACTCGTAAGCGTCACCAGGTGAATCGTGAGGGACCGGCTTTCAAGCCGGTCCTTTCTTTTTTGCCGTGGTACAATACGGCCATGGAAGTTGAAGAACACAGCAGCGACGGCAGCACCGGCGCCTCGCAGGCGACTGGGGGCCGCGCCGCGGTAACCGGGACGGCCGCAATGAGGGGGCTACCTTCCGTAGATAAGGTGCTCTCCCACCCGGCCTTGGAAGCGGTCAAAGCCGAGTTGCCTCACGACCTGGTGGTGCTGGCTATTCGTCAGGAGTTGGACCGCCTGCGCAACGCCCTCAGCATGGACGGCGCAGTTAATATTTCCCCGGAGGATATAGCCGAAAAGGCCGCATCGCGCGCTCACCTGATGGCCTCAGCGCGCTTGCGCCCTGTCATCAATGCCACGGGCGTGATAATCCACACCAACCTCGGCCGGGCGCCTCTCAGCAAGGCGGCGGTGGAAGCGATCGCCAGCCTGGCTCGTTACGGCAACCTAGAATACGACCTCGAGGAGGGGCAGAGAGGCTCGCGCTACGTGCATGCCGTGCAGGTGCTCCGCCGCGTTACTGGCTGCGAGGACGCGCTCGTGGTGAACAACAACGCGGCGGCCCTTGTGCTTGCGTTAGCTGCCCTGGGGCAGGGCAAGGAGGTGGTGGTATCCAGGGGCCAGCTTGTGGAGATAGGCGGCGGCTTCCGCATCCCCGACATCATGCGCCAGAGCGGCGCACGCCTGGTGGAAGTGGGTACCACCAACCGCACGTACCTGTCAGACTACGCAACGGCCATCACGGGCGAGACCGCTATTCTTCTCCGCGTCCACGCCAGCAACTTTCGCCTGGTCGGTTTTACCACCTCGCCAGCCGTAGAGGAACTAGCCGCGCTCGCTCAAAGACACAACCTTCTCATGGTAGACGACGTGGGCAGTGGGGCGTTACTTGATACCGCGCGCTACGGACTGTCTCCCGAACCCCAGGTGCAGGCGAGCCTACAAGCCGGGGCAGACCTGGTGCTTTTCAGCGGCGACAAGCTGCTAGGAGGCCCCCAGTGCGGCATAATCGCGGGAAAAGCTGACGCGGTAGCCCGCCTCCGCAAGCACCCGTTGGCGCGCGCTCTCCGCGTGGACAAGCTCACCCTGGCGGCCCTCGAAGCTACCTTGCTGCACTACCTGAAGGGAGAAGCCGAACGGGAGATACCCATCTGGCGCATGATCGCGTCAACGCCGGAGCAACTGCGCGCCCGCGCAACCGCCTGGGCGAAAGACCTTGCGGGCCGGGGCCTCATTTGCCGGGTCGAACCGGGGCAGTCCACGGTAGGAGGCGGCTCGCTTCCCGGCGACACTCTCCCCACCTTCCTGCTGGCACTCACGCCAGCGCCTGGTGGCGACACAAGCTCTACGCGCCAGGCCGGTGAATGGGCCGCGCGGCTGCGGCAGGCTGCCACGCCGGTTGTAGCCCGCGTCGAAAAAGGCAGCCTGGCGATAGACCCGAGAACGGTTGCCGAGGACGAAGAACATGTGCTGCTGGACGCGCTGGCAAGCACTGGCCGGTAGCTTCAGCTCCCGGCCTTCGCGCCCCTCGCCCCACCCCTGCCGTGCGCTTGCAGCCAAAGCTCGCGTTGCTTCACCGCAAGCTCCCTGTTGCTGGTCTTGTACCGCGCCAGGAACTCCTCGCGGTACGAGTTGAAGGTGCCGGCCAGGATAGCAGCCCTCATATCCTCAGCCATGCGCGCCAGGAAGCGCAAATTATGTATGCTGTTGAGCCTGTATGCAAGTAATTCTTTGGCTCTGAACAAATGATGCAAATAGCCAAGGCTAACGTTTCGGCATGTGTAGCAGTCACAATCTGGCTCTATTGGCTCTTGCAAATGCGCGTAGCGGGGGCTTTTGATGGGCAAACGGCCGTCTTTCGTCAGCAACGCGCCGTTGCGGGCCACGCGGGTCGGCAGCACGCAGTCGAACATGTCTATACCCCGCGCCACGCACTCCACCAGGTCTTCCGGCGAGCCTACACCCATCAGGTAGCGCGGCTTGGTGGACGGCAGAAGCGGCACCGTCTCCTCCAGCATGGCGTGCATCTCTTCCTTAGGCTCGCCAACGCTCAGGCCGCCTACCGCGTAGCCGGGGAAGTCAAGCTCGGCCAGGGTGCGGGCGCTCTCCTTGCGCAGGTCCAGGTATGTGCTGCCCTGGACGATACCGAACAGGGCCTGGTCCTCTCGGGAGTGTGAGCGCAGGCACCTCTCGGCCCAGGAGTGGGTGCGGCGGAGCGCCTTCTGGTTGTACTCGTGGGACGAGGGGTAGGGTGTGCACTCGTCCAACACCATGATGATGTCCGCGCCCAATTCCTCCTCCACCCGCATCACCATCTCCGGCGTGAAGCGGTGTGTGGAGCCGTCCAGGTGAGACTTGAAAGTCACTCCTTCGTCGTCGATCTTGTTGTTGTGGCTCAGGCTAAACACCTGGAAGCCGCCGCTGTCTGTGAGGATCGGCCGGTCCCAGCCCATGAACTTGTGCAGCCCCCCGAACTCCGCAATCAACTCGGAACCGGGCCTCAGGTAAAGGTGGTACGTGTTCGACAGTATTATCTGCGCCTTCAAGTCCTTCAGTTCGTCGGGTGAGACCGACTTGACCGTCGCCTGCGTGCCCACTGGCATAAATACCGGCGTCACAATCCCGCCGTGCGGGGTGCTCAACCGCCCGGCGCGAGCCACCCCGACGGGCGTGTCCAGCGTGGCGTCGACTTCAAAGCTAAAAGGTTGCTTTTGGTTCTCGTCTGACATGATCCTGATCAACTATCTAATGACTGGCTAGTCCGGCCAATTGCTGCTATTTGAAAGCCCCACGAGAGCGGACTCGATTTCCTCCCGCACCCAAGCGACATCCTCGTGCCCCAGCCGGGAACTCAGCGCACCCAACGCGTGTTCCCCTCCCAGACGCCCCAGCGCCCACGCCGCATGCCCGCGCACTAACTCGTGCGGCCCACTTAGAGCGTTTACCAACGCTGGTACGGCAGCGAGGTCACCAATGTTGCCCAGTGCAATAGCGGCGTTGCGCTGCATGCCCTGTAGCTTGGCGCGCTTCACCGGGCTATGCTTGAATCGGGCGCGAAACTCCTCCTCAGTCATCTCCAGTAGCTCAATCAGCGACGGGCTGGCACCAATGCCCTGCTCGGGGGCGAACTCCAGGTGGTTGCCGGGAGCGGCCTTGCGGTTCACCGGGCACACGTCCTGGCAAATGTCGCAGCCAAATACCCAGTCTCCCATGAGCGACCTTAGCTCGCGCGGGATGATACCTTTGTGCTCTATCGTCAGGTAGGAGATGCAACGGTTGTTGTCGAGCACGCCGGGGGCGATCAGCGCACCGGTGGGGCAGGAAGGCAAGCAGCGCGTGCAGGCCCCGCAGGTGGTCCTCACAGGCTCGTCCGGGGTCAGCGCCACATCCAGCAGCAATTCGCCCAGCAGCACCCACGAACCGCGCTCACGGTTGAGCAGGTTGGTGTTTTTGCCATACCAGCCTAATCCGGCCCGCTGCGCCACCGCCCTGTCTACAATCCTCGCCGTATCAACCAGGGCGCGTGCTTCCACGTCCCTACCAAGCTGCTCTTGCACGTAGGCGTGCAGCGCCCACAGTTTCTCCTTGAACACTTCGTGGTAGTCGAGGCCCCAGGCGTAGCGAGCCACCCTGCCCCTCGGTTCGCCGGGCGCAGACTCAGTAGCTTCCACCTCGCTAAGATAACTGATTCCCAGCGACACTATGGTCTGCGCCGACGGCATCAGGTTGCGTGGGTCCCCGGCCACCGATGCGCGCTCCAGGTTGAACCAGGAGAGGCCGGAATACAGCCCTGCCTCGATCCGCTCTTCCATCGCACGTTGGGCCTCGGGGAAAGGCTCGGCCCCCGTAAACCGCACCAGGTCGAAACCCAGGGCGTGGGCTTGCGACGTAATAGCGGCCTTCAGGGTCTGCGCCTCTGCAAGCGCCAGCCGTGGGGCTTCGTTAGTTGTCCTGTGCTGTGCTGCTTTCAATATGGGAATGACTTCTAGGTTCTGTAAGGAGAGGTTCGAGGTCCGCCATGCCGGAGCGCGCATGCGAGAACCACTGCTCCAGCAAGTTGCACTCTTCGGGGCTCAACGACCCGATGCATGCCCCTGTAAACGACCGGCTCAGCAAGTCCACCCGAGGCACCGGATCCGCACCAAAACGCCCCCCAAGGGTTGCTGTCAGCCACTGTAGCTCCTCCGACACCAGCCGAGGCTCATCGACCTGTAGGCTGAGAGCGACCACACTCGCCAATCGTTGGAAGCTATCCGATAGGATTGCCTGCGCCTCATCAGATGCGTTGCGGGCCCCACCTGATGCCGGAGCGCCCAGTTCCGCATGCTGGAGGAACAGCCGGGCTGCTTCACGGGCGAGCGGTACGTCCTCCCGCCTCAATAGCTCAGCTATACGCTTGCGGACAGCCTCGGGCATGCGCCACACCCTGCCTTATGTAATCAGACCCTGCACAAATCTTCCAGGTTCAGGTCGCAAGGAGTCTCATAAGTATAACACAGCAC
>JALZHG010000353.1 GCA_030914045.1 Chloroflexota bacterium
CGACAATGGCTAGCCGCGTCTTCGCGGCGTCACCCGGGTTGCTCGCGGATCCTCCCGGTGCCTCCACACTCACACCCCCGCCATCATACTGTAAACAACGTAGCGGTCCCGATGATTGCAGCCCACTCAGTAAAGCATACCTGCGCAGAGGTCCCTGGCGCATCACTCAAATGCACTATTTTACTCGAGCCGAGACTGACTGAGCCTTAGCGCCTGATCAGGGGAGACCGCCGTGCGCCTACGGGTACGCTTGCCGCCACGGAGGTACCGGCGCCAGGACTGCTGCGAATCACCAGGGTCCCGCCCATCAAACTCACCCGCTCGCGCATCCCCGCCAGCCCCACTCGCTCGCCGGGCCCGCTAACCCGCGACGCCGTATCGGGTGCGAACCCACTACCGTAGTCCTTGACTTCGAGGTAGACCACGTCTCCTTCGCGCCGCAGCTCGATACGCACCGACTCGGCCCTAGCGTGCTTGCGCATGTTCGTAAGCGCCTCTTGCGCGACCCGGAAGAGCGCTATCTCCGCCGTGACCGGCAGGCGTTCTTTCCCGAGGTTCTCCTCATAATCGACGCGGTAACCCTCTCCCCTGAGACGCTCGACTTCCAAGGAGAGAGTAGCAGCCAACCCGAGGTCGTCGAGGGTCGTAGGTCTCAGGTTCGCGATGATCTTTCGCGCGTCCGAGACTGTCCCTCGCACCAGCCGCAGGATCCGTTCGAGATCCCTCCGACCCCTCTCCGACTCTGGGGAGTAGCGACGCGCGAACGCTTGCAGGTGCTGGTGTGCGGCGACCGCAACCTGGGCCAGACCATCGTGCACCTCGTAGGCGACGCGGCGCCGCTCTTCCTCTTGGGCACCCAGAAGCTTGCCCACCAGCTCCTGCAGCGCGCGTTCGCGGTCACTGAGTTCCTCGTACAGCTGGGCGTTCTCTAAAGCGCTAGCCGCTTGGCTGGTCAGGCTGCTTAATACCTCTACGGTGTCGTTCTGAGCCAAGGATTCCGAGCCGTACGCCTCGAGGAGGCCGACAACGGTGTCTTTGACTTTGAGCGGTAGGTAAAGGACTACCAGATGCTCATCCGCGGAAGCCGGGTTCCGTAGAACAAAGGAGCGGCTGGCTCTATCCTCCAACACCGACCGCCGTGCATCCTCTGCTTCGGGTGCGAAGCGGACTCGAGGCCACAACTTGTTCACTCCGACGGAGCGCCAGAGGCGCATGTCGCCGTCTTCATCACTCGTGCTGATCGCCGCCGCTGTGAGACCCGCAACACCACGCATAATCTCCAGCAATCTCGTTGCAATCTCCTCCGACTTCAGGGTGGACCCCAACACCTGGCCAGCCTCGCGGAGGGCGAGCAGGACGCTCAGGCTCCGGCGTAGGTCGTCCTCTGCCTGCTTGCGCTGGGTAACGTCGTGGGCAACGACGCACATGACTTCCTTGCCGCCATATGGCACGACGCTGACGTTGACGTCCACATCTACCAGCATCCCGTTCTTGCGCCGGTACTTCCTCTCGCCGATGTAGTAGCGTCTCTGCTCCAAGACGCGCCGGATGTTCTCGTCGACGCTCGTGCGATCGTGAGCGAGCACGTCGTAGAGCGTCATCCCCTTGAGTTCTTCAAACGTGTAGCCAAGCGAGCGGGTCAGCGCCGCGTTCGGCTCCAGGATACGCTTGGTAGCGGGATCAACGATAAAGATGTTCTCGGCCGCCTGCTCCACCACCGTCCGGTAGAGTCCCTCGCTCTGCCTGAGCGCTTCTTCGGCCCGCTTGCGCGCGCGTCGGTCCTCGGCTTCGTCAATGGCACGTTGGACCGCAGGCACAAGCCGCTCCAAGCGATGCTTCAGCACGTAGTCCGTGGCACCCTGCCTTAAGGTTTCGATCGCCACCTCTTCGCCGAGCGTACCAGAGACGAGAATAAACGGCGCCTCGAAGTTTCGCTGCTTCGTCATCTCTAACGCCGACAGGCCGTCGAACGACGGTACGGAGTAGTCCGCGAGAATGAGATCGAACCCGCCCTCCTCCAACGCGGCGGCGAAGTCGTCCCGCGTGTGCACCCGCACGAACTCGCAACTAATGCCGCCCTGGTGCAGGCGAGCCTGTAACAGCTCCGAATCCAACGGGTCATCTTCGAGGTTGAGTACGCGTAGCGTTCGCCGGTCTCTCCGACCTTGTTCTTCTAGATCCCGTGCCGCGGTCAACTCTTCGGCTCCACCATTCTCGGCGCCTGGTTGATGACGCCCCAGAACAGTCCGATTTCCTTGATGGCCTCGACGAACGCTTGATAGCTAATCGGCTTCACGACGTAGGCGTTGGTGCCGAAATCGTAACTTCTAAGCAGATCTCGTTCCTCGCGGGAGGAGGTGAATATCACCACCGGTATCCTTCTCAGATTCCGGTCAGTCTTGATCTGATGCAGCACCTCTAATCCGTTCACTTTAGGCAGTTTCAGGTCGAGTAACACAACCTTGGGATTCCCCGTCAACCGCGACCCGTGTGCTCCTCGGCGATACAGATAGTCCAGTGCTTGTTCGCCGTCGCGGGTGATATTGACTTTGTCAACCACATCGCCTTCGTCCAACGCAGCAAGAATTAGCTCGATATCATTTGGGTTGTCTTCGACCAGAAGGATCTCGCCTTGGTCACTCATCGTCTCTCAGCGAGGTGAGGTAGCGAGAAATAGAAGCTGGCTCCTCTTCCAACTTCACCACGTGCCCAGGTACGACCACCATGTCGATTGACGATACGGCGTACGTTGGCGAGTCCTATACCGATGCCTTCGAACTCTTCCGCGCTGTGCAAACGTTGAAACACCCCGAACAGCTTATCCGCGTATTCTACATCAAACCCGACACCGTTATCGTGGACAAAGAAGACCGTCTCTCCCTCGCCATCCGTGCACCCCACTTCGATCACGGCTGGATCGCGTGGGCGCGTGTACTTGACGGCGTTAGCGAGAAGGTTGCTTACGACGAGCCGCAGCATGGAAGGATCGCCGCGGATCTCGGGTAAGACCCCGATGTTCCAGATCACCTCACGTCCCGCCGTCTCGAGCTTGAGATCGCTCACAGCCTCGCGGACCAGTTGATTCATGTCGACCACGGCGTCGCGCTTCTCGACGCGACCCATGCGTGAAAAGGCGAGGAGGTCATCTATCAGAGCGCCGGCATGCTCCACCGACTCCAGAATCGTCTTCAGGTACCG
>JALZHG010000354.1 GCA_030914045.1 Chloroflexota bacterium
GTCCTAGAGGCTGTTATGAACTCGATCAAGAGTGGCTTAGGAATGCGGAAAGCGGGGGACCGCGGGGGAGCGGGCCAACCGGAGAATCCTCATTCCAATGCGATTTTCACCCAAGTTCATAACACGCTCTAGTCTTCGGGGTGTTACCGGCACCCCGAAGCTTCTTTCTCTCTACATTTTTCTGATCTAATGGAATCTCTAGACGTTGAGCTTAGTTGCCAAGCCTCCTCTTAGCTAAAGAGCTCTTCGGAAACCCGGCTACCTCTCAAGAGAGAGGCCCGTGGCTTTGCGCCCTCGCCTCTTAGCGGAGTTGCCCTTTCGGAGCTCTGCATATGTACGACCTTACACTTGTTATGTATTATGGAAGACTTACCAGTAGCGCGCATCCACCATATGGCATATCTTTAGCCCATATAGGCTGAAGCGCACATAGCCCCGGCCCGATCGGCCTGGGAGCCGCCGTGAGGCAGAGCACATCCCGAAAGCTATTGTGGGGAAGGCTCGATAATGCCAGAAGACCATCGATCTGAGCCAGGTAAGCTCATGGGTGTTTCTATGAGAAGGCAGATTCTGTCAAGGGCCAACGTGGCGGCTCTGGCCGCCCTCCAAAATCTGTGACGTTGCGCCCTTACGCTTGCTTCTATCCGCACTGTGTTGGGTCGGCTCTCCGGCGAGCTGGTGCATGATCCAGTGTGACGGCGGCCCATGCGACGGCACCTGAGATCCCGATACCCTCAGGGGTTCTACCATCCGGGACGTCATGCGCGGCTTCGGTGCCGACGACAAGCTCTACGGCAACCGCGGCGACGACGAGATGTACGGCAACGGCAGCAGAGGTATCCTTCGTGGTTCGTACGGCAACGATGACATGGACGATGGCCCAGGTAACGACGACTTTTACGGCGGTGCCGGCGCCGATTATATCTACGGTCGCAGCGGCACGGATCGCATGGTAGGCGAGGCGGGTCGCGACCACCAGTACGGGGAGTGGACGACGACACCATTGCCAGCCAGGACGGCGTCTTCGACGTGGTCGACTGTGGATGCGGCAACTACGATGCGGTGGTCATAGATGGAGAGCTGGACAGCGTGAGAAATTGCGAAAACGTGTACTGGCAGGAGTCGGCTCTGTGAATGCTCGAGTTCTAGCCAACTCGCCGGACCTCAGAAGGTTACTCATCCAGGCGCTGGGTCTCGATGCTCCCACCTTAGCAGCTTCGCCACTTCCAGCACCGTCACCGCCCCCTTGTTCCTTCTCCCCGAATGGTGCCCTTCCGCTGGGAAGAGGCGCGACGCATGGCGAGGGGGGCAGGCCGTGTAGCGAGGCGCATCAGATGGTACCGCCCGAGGCAGTCTTGGTTCGTGGCTGGGCTCCCTTCGGCCAGGGAGAAGGTCGTAGCCCTCGCGCGCAGCGTGCGGCCGCCAAAACGCGCCTCGTAACGGATGCGGTTCATTTTTTTAGTTGATTGCCGAGATCAGAGAGCAAGACCGCCAACGCGTCCACCGTTTCTTGTGGCATGGTGTTCGGGCGAACAGATACTTCAATTGGTGTATCCTCGAAAACGTCCGGATAAAGTTTCGTGCCGAACGTAGCGTTCAGCCACTCCAGATCGGGCCGGCTATCGACTCGCGCTTTTGCCGCATGTTCGGCGCTCAGGTAGAATTTATTGCCTGGAATTAGCTTTATAGTATGCGTTCCCTGCCACCGGCGTTCGGGGGACAACTTTCCATCCCTGAACAGAGGCCGCTGACGGTTGAGGCTGTCAAGAAGCAGTGCAGCCTCGAGCGACATCGACTCGTTGGCGGGTGTAGCAGGGGCGAGCGACAGGATCTTTTCGCGCGGCAAGCCAGCCGCATCGCAAAACGACTCCATTATGCCATCATTTTTTCTAGCATGGTCAAAGGAAACGAGTCGGAACCGTTCGAGGCCGACAGTATCTAACCACGGCGTAAACCGCTGTCGCCACTTCGGGCGGGGCATATTCTTGTAGACCTGTTCAAGCGTTTCGCCCGCTTTCAGCTGTTGTTGCACCATGCTGCGAGTCCAATCTACAGGATGGCGGACGTAAGCAACGACGGTGACGTCACTGACGTACTCGGTAAGCCACTCGATGAGGCGAGCGATAGCCTTCGGTTTGAAACCGCTAAGGCTCTCGGCCGAGATTACGAGCGTGTGCCAACCCGGATTGGCGAAATATGCCTCAAAGGAGGCGCGAAATTTTTCTCGGGCACGAGCGACAGAACGCTCGTCCGTTGCATCCGGTTCGATGAACTGCAAGAGACGAGGAGCCTTGTCGCGGAATATTGTTGCGAGATAGGTGCTGTGGTTAACTGCGATAGATGGATAGAGAATCTGCGCGTCCGAGAGGAGCTTCGATCTTGCTGAGAATAGTGCCTGCTGAATCGTTTTTGTACCGGTCTTAGTAATACCGATGTGAACGACAGCTCTCTTGGCCATAGGATCAATCCCCTGATTTGCTTTATACGACCGCACTAGATAAGGTAGATGGTTCAGAACGCGGCGAAGTCCACTGACCCCAGTTCTCGCGATGCTGTCCGCCGCCTGGGAGTCTATCGGGCCCTTCCGCCGCATCCCGGGCGGTATCCGCGATGTCGTGCGTCGTTGTATTTTTTACCAGATCGCAGGTAAGCAGGTACAGACTCATGTTTCGGTGAATGCTCAATTTACCCTCTCCTTCAGCATGTTCTCATAGAGCGCAGCATAATCCCTTGCCACTTTACCCTAAATTTGTATGTCCTTGTATGTCCTGCTCTTTACTTTGGCTGCACGAGCATACCACTCCCTCTCGGAGGTGACCGGAGCATGCCGCCCATCCCTTCTTGCAGACTTCTGTCTCTCAATCATGGCTTGAGCCGCCTTGCTAGGCTTCGGGTAAACTTCCTGGCTGTTTCGCGGTCACTTCTTCGAGCAGCTCACCGAAGATTTCGGCGATGCTGTCGACGGCCGGATCACTCAACGCTCCCACAGGTTCTTCGTGGCTCTGCGTATGGGGTGCGAAACCCGTCACATCACGGTAGAGCTCGAGCTCGAACGTCTCGTTGAGCCAGGTGACATCCTCGCGGCTGCGCAGCCGGACGCTCTCCTTTACAGGATCCGGCACATCGAATTTTTGCCCCTTAATGCGGCTGATATAGGTGAGCTCGTGCCTAGGCTTGGCACGGCGGCGAGCCATGAC
>JALZHG010000154.1 GCA_030914045.1 Chloroflexota bacterium
GATACCCCTACCGCATCACGTTTCACGTTTCACGTTTCAGACTGCCCGGTTTCTAGACGGTTCTTCTCCTCGTTGTAAGCGGCGGCTCCCTGCCCGGCCTTCTCAGTGGTGGCGGGGTGGGCTAGCTGGGTCGGGCGGGTGGTGGCCCCAATGGGGGTGCCCGCGCCTGCGCCCGTGATGTCGTTGATACCGGCTAGACCGGCCTCACGCGCCTGCTTGTCGAGACGCACGTTCAACTCGGCCATGTAAGTCTTGCCCAGGTTCAGCAGCTTCTCTTTCTCGTAGATGGTCGCGCCCCGGTTGTCGGTCGCCATCTCGAAGTGGTGGCTCATTACGATAGCCTCCACCGGGCAGACCTCCACACACAGACCGCAGTACAGGCAGCGCGTCTCGTTGATCTCGTAGTAGTAGGAGATCTTCTTGGAGCGCGGCTCCAGCGGATCGATGCCTTTTAGGTAGTAGTGCTCGAACGGGTGCCACTCGTCGCGGTGGTCGGCGTCCGGCCTCTCGTCCTCCACCACGCCAATCGTGATGCAGTCCACCGGGCAGACCTGGGGGCACAGCCCGCAGCCCACGCACTTCTCGCGTCCCGTCTCAGGGTGCGGCAGCAGGCCCACGGCCCCACGGAACCGCGGCGAAAGCTCCCGCATCGCGTCGGGGTACTCCACCGTCACCGTCGGCCTGAAGAACTGCCGCAGCGTGACGAAGAACCCGCCGACCTGGTTGATTAAGTCTCCCATGTATGACTCCTAATCTGAAACGTGAAACGTGAAACGTGATGGTGCTTATTCGACTCTGTCGCTGAAACGTGAAACTGATACACTTGCCGCATCACGTTTCACGTTTCACGTTTCAGGACTCTATCGGTCTTGCGTCACCCTCGATTGTGCCGCGAGCGCCGTGGACGTTGCGCACCAGTATGACCTGGCGGTCTACCAGCACGGGGCGCTCGGCCTTGCCGAACCAGCTATGGCCGGCCATGCGCGACACGCCCATCAGGGCCAGTATACCGAGCACGACCTGGATGGCTGCGATGATCCACCAACCCCACCAGCGGGCGGCGTACTCTTCGACGCTTATGCCAGGCGGGAAGATGATGAGCTTGAGTACCGAGATGATAAGAATGTTCGCCAGGGCCGCGGGCAGGAACACCTTCCAGCACAGGCCCATAAGCTGGTCGTAGCGGAAGCGTGGCAGGGTCCAGCGCAGCCAGTAGTACATGAATATGAACACCGCTATCTTGAGCACCAGCCAGTGCAGCCCCGAACCCAGCAGGCCGCTTATGAACGGCAGGTCAATGGCCGGGGCCACTCCAATAGCGGGCTGGTCGAACCAGGCGGCGAAAGGCGAGGTAAAGCCGCCCAGGAAGGCGACCGAGGTGATGGCCGACACCGTGAGCATGCCTATGTACTCGCCCAGGAAGTAGAGTCCGAAGCGGATGCCGCTGTACTCGGTGTGGTAGCCGCCCACTAACTCCGACTCGGCTTCAGGCAGGTCAAACGGGGTGCGGTTGGTCTCCGCTATTGCCGATGTCAGGAATATGAAGAAGGCGACGGGTTGCAGCAAGATGAACCAGATACCGGGCTGGGTCGGATTGTGGAACAGCGGGTGTTGCGCGGAGGTGATGCCCACAAGGTCGAGCGTGCCCGACATGATGAACACGCCGATGAGCGAGATACCCAGCGTGATTTCGTAGCTGATTACCTGAGAGGAGGAGCGCAGGCCGCCCAGCAGCGAATACTTGCTGTTGGAGGCCCACCCGCCCATGATGAGGCCGTATACGCCGAGCGAAGACATCGCCAGGATGAGCAGGGCACCCACGTTCACCTGGGCGATAGGCCAGCCTACCTGCTGGTCGAACAGGCCGATATAGCCCGGCTGGTCGCGGCTGGGGCCCCAGGGTATCACGGAGAGTGCGCCCAAAGCCGCGAAGGTAGCCACCACGGGGCCGAGGAAGAACACGATCTTATCGGCCTTGGACGGTACGGTGTTTTCTTTGACGAGCATCTTGAGCAGGTCGGCAAAGCTTTGCAACAAGCCGATAGGTCCCGCCCGGTTTGGCCCCTGCCGCGCCTGCATGTGGGCCGCCACCTTGCGCTCGAAGTACACAAGGAAGGCGACGAGCACCATGCCTACGTTCACGATAACGAAGGCCAGTATAGCTCTCAGTACGATTAGCCAGAATTCCATATCGTCCCCTCTAGAAGCAAGAAGTACGAGTTATCGAGTCAAGAGCACTTCCTGCTCATATCGGCTGTATCCTTGTGTCGAGCACGTTGGCCGTTGCCACGGGCTGGAACTCGCGCATGCTGTCCACGGTCCTGTTGGGAGCGGGCTGGACTCGCAACGCCACCGCTTTGCGGCCCCCTGTGGTGTCGCTGGCTATCTGGTGCCGCCACTGCCGCACGGTCGCGTTGGTGCCGTACTGCTCCAACGTGAAAGCCAGGAAGGCGCGGCCCTGCGGTATCCGGTCGTACACGAGCGCCACCGCGTTGATAGGCTCGCCCCCGTCTACGCCATCAGCCGTGACCAGCACCGGCATCTCGTCCACAATGCCTAGTGGCCCCGCGTCAGCCGTATTGATGTGCAGGCGGGGGGTCGGTTCCACGCGGCTCAAGCCGTAGCTATGGCGGCTCAACGTGCCGGTCCTGAACGGGAAGAGGCTGAACCCGAGAGTAGCAAGGAGCGCACCCCCGGCAGCCTGAGTTTCGACCTCGGCCGTGGTGTGAGAGCCTGCGACCGTGCCCTGCTGCCGCTCCGTCCACATCTTCGCCTTGCCGCTGGAGGTGGCAAACCCTTCTGTGTAGAGCACGGGCGAGCCGGGACTTAGGCGGTCGGTGCAGGGCCACATGAGGCTCTTCACCTTTAGCTGCTTGTACGACACGGCGGCGGGCATAGGTATGGCGTCGTCTATGAACTCGGTCATGTCGAGGCGCGAGTAGCTCATACCGGCGTATTGCGGCACCACTTTCGTAATCTCGGCAAAGACGTTTAGAGGCTCGGTGCCGGGCATCGGCACGCCCAGCCGCTCGCCTATGCCGTTGATGATCGTCAGGTCGGGCTTGCTCACGCCCACAGGCTCGATGGACTGGCGGACGCGCTGCACCCGGCGCTCGGCGTTGGTGAACGTGCCTTCCTTCTCAGCGTAGGAGGAGGCGGGCAGTATCACGTCGGCAATCTCGCCTGTCTCGTTCATGAAGATGTCCTGTACCACCAGGAAGTCAAGCTTCTCCAGGGCGGCACGCACGCGGGCGCTGTCCCATTCCTCCACCGTGAGCACCGGGTTGGAGCCGACCACCCACATCGCCTTGATGTCGCCCGTGTCGGCGGCGTTGAGCATGCCCAACAGGTCAAGGCCAGGCTCGGAGGGCACTTCGGGGGCCTTCCGGTCCATGTTGGCCGTCCAAAGCTCCTCCATGATGCGGGCGTTGTCGGCGTTCACCGGGCGATAGCCGGGGAAGTAGCCGGGTTGCGCGCCCATGTCGTTCGCGCCCAGGCAGTTGGTGTCGGCCACCAGCGGGTTCACGCCCGCGCCCTCGCGCCCGACGTTGCCAGTAGCCAGCGCCAGGTTGGTGAGGGCCGCCACCGCACGCGGGGTAATCGTATACGAACCGTCAGCCGGGAAGACAATCGTGGAGGGCGGGAAGCCGCGCACCGGCTTGTTCACAACATAATTCACTTGCCCGCTGCCGTTGCTGCTAGCGTCGGCGGTAGTGCTGCCGTTCCGCTCGCCGCTCGCCACGTCGCCGCCCGCCGCCAGCATCATCAGGGGCAGGTTGCTGGGGTGGGTGCGGCTCTCCAGCGGCTCGGGGCCGGTCTCAAGGCCGCCCGTTGCGTACAGGTATGCGGCGGCCCTGATGTCGTTGGCGGGCACGCCCGTGGCGCTGCTTACCGCTTCCAGCGAGAACTCGGCCCCACCCAGGGCTTCCAGGTAACCTGCCACGTTATCTACTTTAGCCTCGACAGCTGCCTGGTCTATCAGCCCGGCGTCAAGTATCACGCGTGCGAGGCCATTAACCAGCAATTCCTCGGTGCCCGCGTGCGGGGCCAGCCAGAGGGTAGACCAGTCGCACATCTTCGTCCAGCGCGGGTTTATTACAATCAGCTTCTTACCCATGAGACGTACCATGCGCTGTAGCTGGTAAGCGTACACGGGGTGCGTCTCGTAGATGCTGTCCCCAATCGTGACTACGCAGCCCGCCTTCTGGCGCGTGTCGAGGAAGTTGTTGGTGGGCGCGGCGTACCCCAGCATCTCCTGGAGCACTTCCAGGGCGGGGGCTTCGTGGCTGCGCCCGTCGTAGTCCACGTTGTTGGTGCCCAGCCCAAGCCGCGCCACCTTCTGCAACGCGTAGTTCTCTTCGTTGGTAATCTTGGGGGAGGCGATTACGCCCAACTGGCCCTTGTGCTCGTTCAGGCGCGAGGCCACGTAATCCAGAGCCTCGTCCCACGTCGCCATCATCAGCTTGCCGTCGCGGCGGATGAGCGGGGTGCTCAGGCGGCTGTTGGAGTTGATGTAGTCCTGCCCGAATCGGCCCTTCACGCAGGTGCGGCCGTCGTTCAGGCCCAGTGCGTCGTCGGAGCGCACTTCCCATATTTGGTTGCGGGTAGAGCCTAGCTTTATCGTGCAGCCGACGGAGCAGGAGTTGCAGGTCGTCTCGGTCTTGCGCTGCCACCAGTGGTGCTCCAGCGTCATCCGGCCGTTGTAAAGGCGGCTGGAGAGAGCACCCACCGGGCAAAGCTCCACGCACTGCCCGCAGGACACGCAGGGCGTCTCAAGAAGCGACTTGCCGAACGGCGCGTCAATCAGCGACTCCAGTCCGCGCTCCACAATCGCCAGGGCGGTCGCACCAATAACCTCGTCGCACTCGCGCACGCAACGCCCGCACATCACGCAGCGGTCGCGGTCGATGTCAATGGCAGGAGAGAGTCGTTCGGCGGGACGCACCACCTTGGGGCGGCGGGTGTCGTTGCCGGTCACGCCGTACTCGTAGCCGTAGTCTTGCAGGCGGCAGTCGCCGTTAGCCTCGCAGATAGGGCAGTCAACGGGGTGATCGGTATCCAGCGCCTCCATGATCATGTTGCGCTGCTGCCAGATCCGCTCGTTGATGGTGCGCACTTCCATGCCGTCGGTCACGGGCGTGGAGCAGGAGGTCACAAGGTCGAAGCCCCTGCGCCCCGACACCTCGACCACGCACATGCGGCAAGCGCCATACGCCCGTAAGCCCGGTATGTAGCAGAAGTTCGGGATCTCCTGCCCGACCATGCGGCAGGCGTCCCACACGTATGTGTTGGCGGGCACCTTCACCGGCACCCCATCTATTATGACCGTTACTTCCTTGGCGTCTGCCATTAGCTGCTCCTCGAATCTAGCGTTAGGTCAGCCAGTTATCTATTTGCAATCCTGTAATACGTCTGAAATGACTTTCATTATTTGTTATCACTACCAGACCGTGCACCAGGGCCGTAGCTGCAATAAATGTGTCTGCATCCGCGATCAACTCGCCACGTCTATGAAGATCAGCATAAATGTTTGCAGCTCGTCTGATAACAGCATCATCTACTGGTAGAATTATGCCAGTTGCGCTAAATTGCTCAAATGCTGATAGGCGCGTAGTTGCTCCCCTGGCTTGAAGACCTCTGAGTATTTCGTACTGAGTGATGCTGGAAAAGGTAAATCGCTTATGTACTGCCAGATAAGCCTGTCCATGTTGAACTGCAAGCGGATGACCTCTAAGATACGATGAGACAATATCCGTATCTAGCAAAACTATCGGTTGGATCATACGGAGGGTCTACCCGTGGACCAGTTGCTCCTATCCAGAGCTATCTTCTCAATCTCGTTGATTTCCTCCTCAGATAGCCCATCGTAGACACTAGCTGCAAGGGCCAGTATCTCGTCAGGTGTAAGTGTACGCTTTATCGTAGGTCTTACAACTAAATCCACCTGCTGACCTTCGCCTACGGAACTATCAACCGGATCGAGGGGACGAAATACGCCGTTCTCGTAAACTGCGGTTATGGTCTCTTCTTGCATCCGCCCCTCCTTTCAAGTAGCTAAGGTACTATCTTCTTACCGCTGCACCCTGCGTGCTAGCCGGGGCTGATCCCGCGCCGTTGCCATTCCCCTTGCTGTACTGGTTGCCGTAGGGGATGGCGCTCAACTGCTGGCGGTATCGCTCTCCGATGCGGGCAGGCAAGAACCGTTCCTCCACGGTGATGGCGTGGATGGGGCAGGTGCCGGTGCGGCAGTACTTCTGGTTGATGTGCTCATCGAACTCTTCCAGGAAGTAGCGCAGGCCGCCCAACAGAGGCAGTGGTGCCGTCTGGCCGAGGCCGCACAGCGACATCTCCACCACGTGATCGCTCCACTTCATCATGATGGGAATGTCCTCCGGCTTGCCGCCACCGAGGGCTATGCGGTCCACCATGTGCAGCAGGTTCTTGGTCCCGATGCGGCACGGCACGCACTTGCCGCACGACTGGTAGCGGTTGAAGCGGCCAAAGTAGCGGCTCATATCCACGATGCAGGTGCGGTCGTCGTACACCACGTAACCGCCGGAACCCATCGTGCCGCCGTACTTGTCTAGCGAGTCGAAGTCCATGATCAGGTCGAGGTGCTCGTCGGGCAAGCAGCCGCCGGACGGACCACCGGTCTGTATCGCCTTGAAGGGACGGCCATCCAGGCAGCCGCCTCCGCATACCTCCACAAGCTCTCGCATGGTGCGGCCCAACGGCAGCTCGTACACGCCAATCGTGTTGATGGAACCCATCAGCGTGAACAGCTTGGTGCCCTTGCTCTTCTCCGTACCGATGGCGGAGAACCACTGCGGCCCGTTCACCACGATATGAGGCACGCAGCTGATCGTTTCGGTGTTGTTCACCACAGTAGGTAGGTTGAACAGGCCAGCCTCCACCGACCGGGGCGGCTTGGTGCGGGGCATGGCGCGCTTACCCTCGATGCCGAACATGAGGGCCGAGGCCTCGCCGGATATGTACGCGCCACCGCCCATCTGCACGTCCATGTGGCACGAGAAGCCGGACCCCATGATGTTCTCGCCCAGCAGCCCGGCGGCATACGCCTGTTGCACCGCTATCTTGGTCCGGTGGATCGCCAGCGGGTACTCGTCGCCCACGTAGATGTAGGCCCAGGGGGTGCCCACCGCGTAAGCCTGGATGATGAGGCCTTCGACTATCTGGTGCGGGTCGCCTTCGTGTAGGACCCGATCTTTGAACACGTTAGGCTCGCCCTCGTGCGAGTTGCAGATGACGTACTTGGGTGCCTTGCGCGCTTTGCGACCACCCGCCCACTTGGTACCGGTAGGGAAGCCAGCGCCTCCGCGACCCCGCAGGCCCGAGTCGGAGATCATCTGAATCAGGTCGTCCGGGTTGGTGCCGGACAGCACCCGCTTCAGCGCTTCGTAGCCTCCGCGAGCTATGTAGTCGTCAATAGACTCCGGGTCGATGTAGCCCAGGTTGCGGCCCACCACGCGCTGCTGGAGCTTCCAAAAATCAAGCTCCTTGGCGACCGGTATGCCGCGCACCCCTAGCTCGGCCCCGTCCCACTCCTCGGTGCCGTAGATACACACCGCCAGGTCGGGGCGCAGGTCGTTCAACTCAAGCACGCTATGGAGCAGGTCCTCTACCTTGTCTGCGGTGATGTGAGCGTAGGAGATGCGGGGCATACCCGGCAGGATAATGTCCACCTGCGGCTCCAGGTAGTGCGTGCCCATCGGCCCGGCTCGGCGCACTATCGCCTTCACCTCGTTGGCCGCCAGCCACCGACGAATCTCCTCGAACGTGGCGACCACCCCGTGAGCCACCGACGACGACCCCCATGGCACGATAATCACCGGCACCTCGGCCTGGGTCATAGTAGCCTGCCAGCGCCGCCGCGCCGCCTGCTGCCGGGCCTCGAACTGCTCCCGCGTGACCTGCGTGCGCTGCCTGACATCTATAGGGTAATAGTGTGCTACTTCGCTCATAATCACTCCGTTGCTGAAACGTGAAACGTGAAACGTGATGCGGTAAGTGGACCGTGGTTCTACATGAGCCGAGATGGTGCTTATTGTACCATCACGTTTCACGTTTCACGTTTCATAATCACGCTTGAGAACTTCCGCTTGGGCCACCCGTGCCGGGCGTGGGCGGCATGTTCTGTATGGCTTCCTCTACACCCGGAAGGGGCGAGGTGTTGGAGGCGGCGCTACCCACGCCTGCGGGCATGAATTGTGCCACCTCGTAGCCCTGGTATAGCTCGTCCGACGTGGGGCCGAAACCGTGGTTGTCGTCGTAGTGGGGCAGGTGCCTGCCGGTCAGGTTGTCGCCCACCGGCGTTTCGTCGCCAGCCTCGTACCACTGCGTTATTATGGCGTCCATCTTCTCCGGCGTGACGTGCGTGTAGAAAGTGCCCTCTATATCTACGAGCGGCCCGAGGTCGCACGCGCCGAGGCAAATCGACTGCGGCTCGAAGGTGAAGAAGCCGTCGGCGCTGGTGTCGCCGGGGCCAACGTCCAGCCGGTTCTCGATAGCCTCGCGTATCTGCCCCGCACCCCGTACGTAGCAGCTTGTGCCCTCGCACGACATAATAACGTGCCCCGCGCGAGGCGTGTACCGGAAGAACGAGTAGAAGGTAATCACGCCGTACACTTCGGCGGCGGTCAGCCCTAGCTCCACCGCCATCTGCTCGGCGGCGTCCTGCGTGATGTAGCCGAACTTGACCTGCATCTCCTGCAACACCGGGATCATCGCCTCAACTGGGTCCACGTGCTTGTAGCGCTCGATGATGGCGCTGATCTGGTCCGGCGGGATGGCGCGAGTTGGGCTAATCGCGGTGCTGTCGACTAGCGGCTGGATAGGGGCGCGCTCCTCGTAAGGGGCCAGGTCGCCGCTACGCACGCTGCTGAGGTTCTGCCCGATGTGCCCAGGCTTGTCCTGCTGGCTGGGGTCGTTGTACCCGGTGACATCCCTCGCCTCGCCGGGCCTCTTCGAGCCGGTCAACTCGTATGCATCTTTCGGTACGCCGCCCTGGTCGTCGTTCATCTACTGCTCCTGTTTCTGAAACGTGAAACGTAAAACGTGATGCGGTTTGTGTCAATTGGTCCCACGTGAGCCGCGATGGTACTTACTTCACCATCACGTTTTACGTTTCACGTTTCAGACCTACCGGTCTACTTCCCCTACTACGATGTCAATCGAGCCTATGTTGGCTACCACGTCGGCTACCATCGCGCCCTCGGACATGATCGGCAGCACTTGCAGGTTTACGAAGGAGGCGGCGCGGGAGCGGGCGCGGTAGGGGTGGTTCTCGGCGTTGGACACTATGTACCAGCCTAGCTCGCCCTTGGGCGACTCCACCGCCGAATAGTACTCACCTACCGGGGGGCGGAAGCCGTGGATCACCAGCACGAAGTGACGCTGCATCGCCTCAATCGAGGTCATCGTCTCCTCTTTTGAGGGTAAAGCCACGCGGATGTCCTGGGTCATTACGGGGCCGCCGGGTAGCTGGTCCATCGCCTGCTGTATCAGCTTCACGCTCTGGCGCATCTCTTCCATGCGCACCAGGAAGCGGTCGTACACGTCGCCGTGCGTGCCGATGGGCACCTCGAAGTCGAGGCGGTCGTATGCGGCGTAAGGGCGGGCCTTGCGCACGTCGTAGGCCACACCAGAGCCTCTTAGCGTCGGGCCGGTCGCGCCCCACTGGATGGCGTCTTCCGCCGACATCACGCCCACGCCCTTCACGCGGCGCAGGAAGATCGGGTTCTCGGCCAGCAGGGTGTCGTACTCCTTCAGGCGCTGAGGCATGATCTTGCAGAATTCAGCTACCTTGTCCAGCAGGCCGGGGGGTATATCCTTGGGGAAGCCACCCACGCGTTGCGCGTTCAACGTCAACCTAGCGCCGGTCTGGGCCTCAAGTATGTCGAGAATCAGTTCCCGCTCCCGCATGGCGTACAGGAAGACCGTGATAGCCCCCAGGTCCATGACGTGGGTGCCGAGCCACAGCAGGTGAGAGGCGATGCGCTGCAACTCGGAGAAGATCACCCGCAGGTAGAGCGCCCGCTCCGGCACCTCAATCCCCATCAGCCCCTCTACCGTCTGCACGAAGGCCAGGTTGCTGGTGAAAGCCGCCACGTAGTCCATCCGGTCGGTCCAGGGCACGAACTGGTTGTACATGCGGTACTCGCCCAGCTTCTCGATACCCCGGTGCAGGTAGCCGAGGTCGGGGATGCACTTCTGCACCACCTCGCCGTCAAGCTCCAGCAGCACGCGCAACACGCCGTGCGTCGAAGGGTGCTGCGGCCCCAGGTTGAGCGACATCTTCTCGGTCTCGCCGTACGCCGACTCTTCCCTCGAAAGAGGCCCCACCCCCGTGGTAACAATCGCCTGGTTTACATCCGTCCCGTCCGTCTTCTGCCCCGTCAAGGGGTCGAGCTCGCGGTCCAGGTCTCGTTCTTCAATAGCCATAGTTCCCCCTGCGGGGAATTCTTAATTCTTAATTCTTAATTCTTAATTGACTCTACCGCCTCTTGTGCCACTCAATTAAGAATTAAGAATTAAGAATTAAGAATTCTCGTTCATGAAGTGTAAGTTCCGTAGCCGGCCAGCGGGTAGTCCTTGCGGAGCGGGAAGCCTTCCCAGTCTTCGGGGAGGAGGATGCGGCGCAGGTCGGGGTGGCCCTCAAATACGACCCCGAACATGTCGTAGCACTCGCGCTCTTCCCAGTTGGCCGCCTTCCACACTGACACAAGTGTCGGGCACGGCTCGCCATCGGCCACGCCCACCTTCACCCGCAACATGTGGTTCTGGCTCATGCTGTACAGGTGCGACACCACGTCAAATCGTTTGGGGCGGGCCGGGTAGTCCACAGCCGTAAGGTCGGTGAGGAAGTCGAATTCCAGGCCGGGAGTATCACGCAGGAAGCGGCACGCAGCCACGTAATGCTCCTTGTGCAGCCGTATCGTCACCTGGTCGCGGAACGAGCCAACCGACTCGATAGCCTCCGGCATGCTCTGCCGCAACGCCATCACCGCCACGTTCTGCTCCGGGTCCACCCCCTCCGGCGGCCCGACGTATTTCCCTCTGAACGGCACGTAATCAGCCATGTGTACCTCCAGAAACGTGAAACGTGAAACGTGCTTAGGCTTGTGCTATTTGGTCCCGAAACGTGTTACGTGTTACGCGTTACTCATCACGTTTCACGTTTCACGTTTCAGCCCTACGCTTTCTTCTTCGCCGGGGCGGGAGTGGTGCGGGCGATTGTGCGGGCC
>JALZHG010000355.1 GCA_030914045.1 Chloroflexota bacterium
CCTGTAGACCATGACCGTACGCTTGAACGTGATCACGACGGTCCCGTTTTGGTTGTAACCGGTGGTCTTCACCGTCACGATCCCGACGTTCGGGCGGCTCCCCGATTCGCGCTTTTCGAGCACCTCGGACTGCGAGTAGATGGTGTCGCCCTCGAAGACCGGCGCGGGCAGCCGAACCTCGTCCCACCCCAGGTTGGCCATGACGTTCTGGGAGACGTCGGTGACGCTCTGGCCGGTAACCAGCGCGACCGTGAACGTCGAGTCCACGAGCGGCTTGCCGAACTCTGTCTGGGCCGAGTAGTGATGGTCGAAGTGGATCGGGGCGGTGTTCTGCGTCAACAGCGTGAACCAGGCGTTGTCCGTCGTGGTGACGGTGCGTCCCAGAGGATGCTCGTATACGTCGCCGACCTCGAAATCTTCGAAGAACCTCCCCCGCCAGCCTTCTTTGACAGCCATCTGGCTCCAAGACCCCCTTTGCCTCAAGACATCTTCGCCCTCAGCACGAGCGCGAAAATGCCCTTCCTAACTCTCCGGCAATTATGTATATACAAATAAGCCCCGTCAACGCTTTTATCCAAACTAATGACCCCTTGACCCAATGAAGTACGTACGATACCCTGTTTTTGGGGCAAGACTCGAAGGAGAGGAGAATAATCGGTCGATTTGTATATGTGCTTGAGTATATATGCTTAGCGTAGTGGGGAAGCTATGGTTGAAAGGAGGAGATTGTGGCCGCGTTCGACCATCAATGGATGAATGCATGGCAAGACGAGGTGAACAACGACCCTGCCCTGGCCGTCTTCGGCAAGTACTTCACGGCCAACTTCCTGCTCGGTTTTGGCGACAAGGAATATCTGGTTGTGGTACGCGACGGGCGCATCGCGCGCATCACGGACAACCTGAGCGCAGATACGCCCTGGCAGTTTGGCCTGCGCGGACCGCGTGAATCTTGGGAGAAGTTCATCCAGCAGGTGCCCCCGCCCATGTACAACGACATTTGGGCGATGGCACATCCGCTGCACGGCAGCCTGCAAATTGACGGCGACATAAAGGGCGTGTGGCAGAACATGCGGGCCCTGATGTGGATGCTGGCCGACATGCGCAAGATCCAGAAAGGCGCCGCCGCCTAAGGGGTTCGGAGCCAACGCTTGGAGCGAGAATCGACCGCGAGGAGGTAAGGTTATGGCCGCAAGGCGCGACCCCATCAAGGGCGGGTACGTATACGTGCCCTACAACGGCTACGAGTACCGCGTGTTCTACGAGGAGGCGGGCCAGGGCATCCCGCTCGTCTGTTTGCACACCGCGGGCACGGACACCCGTGAGTACCGCCACCAGCTCAGCGATCCCGACATCAACCAGAACTTTCGGGTCATCGCCTTCGACCTGCCGCGCCACGGCAAGTCGATCCCGCCGGTGGGATTCGAAAAGGAAGACTACCGGTTAACCGCCAAGTTCTACTCCGAGTTCACGCTGGCGTTCTGCGACGCCCTAGAGCTCGACAAGCCGGTTATCATGGGCAGTTCCATGGGCGGCAACATCTGTTTGCATCTGGCGCTGAACCACGAGGAGCGGGTACGGGCACTGATCGCGATCGAGGCCTGCGAGTACTCCCCCGGCTGGTACATTTCTTGGCTCCACCACCCGCACGTGCACGGTGGCGAGGCCCAAGCTACGTCGGTCTACGGGCTGATGGCTCCGCAGAGCCCAGAAGACTACCGCTGGGAGACGTGGTGGTACTACGCTCAGGGTGGCCCCGGCATATTCCAAGGCGACCTCTACTTCTACAGCGTGGATCACGACTTCCGTGGGCTGTCCGAACAGATTAGTGGGAACGTCCCGATCTACTTCATGACCGGCGTCTACGACTTCGCCTGCACGCCCGAGATGACCCAGGAGACGTGCGACAGGGTCAAGGGCTCAGAGTGCATCATCATGGAAGGCATAGGCCACTTCCCGATGTGCGAAAACCCGGAGACCTTCAAGAACTACCTCATGCCCGTGCTGGAGAAGATCCGGAGCGGAGAGCGCGCGTCGTCCAAGGACAAAGCCGAGGCCAAGGCCTGAATAGAGCCCTGCACCGACTAACGCCGACTAGCGAAGTAGGAACTTGTACAGTTTCGTGTGGGTGCGACGAGGGTCTTCTCTCGTCGCCCCTCGCACCTTACGCGTCGCGCGGTCGAAGCGTACGCGGCTCAACGCACGGGTGGAGTTCGGGAGCGTGAGCATCCGGAGATAACACGAGATTCCGCGTTCGCCCGGCCTCATTGCCCGCAGGAAGATGCTGCGTCCGACGGTGGTGCCGGCGAAGTAGGCCGACGAGAGGAAGAAAACGGATGAGCGATTCGAGGGCGGTACAGGTGGAGAGCTACCCGGCCATCATCGGCGGGGACCGGGTGAACGGCAGCAGAGTCTTTGAAGACATAGACCCATCCACGGGACAACCCTTTGCCACGGTTACTCGGTGTGGGGAGCCGGAGATAAACCAGGCGGTTGAGGCCGCCCGCGAGGCTCACGAAAGAACCTGGCGCCGGACCACCCCGGCGGAGCGGGCGCGCGTGCTGCATAGAATAGCCGAGCTGCTGCGCCGGGACCACGAAGAGCTGGCCCGCCTCGAGAGCATGGATACAGGTAAGGCGCTCAAGCAGGCACGGGCCGACGTGACCGTCGCCGCCCGGTACTTCGAGTTTTACGCCAACACCATCGAGTCGTTCTACGGCGATACCATCCCGGCGCTGGCGGACACCTTCGTCTACACGGTGCGCGAGCCGTACGGTGTCACGGCGCAGATCATACCCTGGAACTATCCCATACAGATAGGGTGTCGCACTGTGGTGCCGGCCCTGGCCACGGGAAACTGCTGCGTGATGAAGCCCGCCACGGAAGCGCCCCTCACCCCCATCAAGCTCGGCGAACTATCGCTAGAAGCGGGACTCCCTCCCGGCGCACTGAACGTCGTACCGGGCGGCGGTCAGGAGGCCGGAGCGCCGCTTGCTGCTCATAGCTGCATAGACCATCTCGCGTTTACGGGGTCGGTCGAGGTTGGCACGCTCGTGAGCAAGGCCGCCGCCGCGAACGCGATCCCCGTTACGCTCGAGCTCGGCGGCAAGTCGCCGAACATCGTCTTCGCCGACGCGGATATCGATAGCGCGGTCCCGGTTATCGTGAACTCGATACTCCAGAA
>JALZHG010000356.1 GCA_030914045.1 Chloroflexota bacterium
GTAGCCCGTGCGCGGCGAGCGCCGCACGGTACCCGCGGACGCGCGCCTGCCGGGGTCCGCTCTGCCCGGCGATCATGCCTATCCTGGTGTGCCCCCGTCCGATCAGGTGTTCGACGGCCGTGCGCGACGCCGCTACATTGTCCACGTAAAGGTTGTCGAACGGGAGATCAAGGCTACTCACCCCTTTTTTTACAGCCTCCAGCCTTACCAGTGCGACGTTCCGCTCCAGCAGCGGGCGGAGGTCCTCGGTCTTCAGGTGAAAGAACACGGCCACAACGCCGTCCACCCTTCCTTGCTGCAAAGAGCGTACGCACCTCTGTTCCTTCTCGGCAATGCCACCGGTGTTGAATACGATCAAGTCGTACCCGCTGGCCTCGGCCGTCTCCTGAACACCCCGCTCGAAGGCTGGGTAGAACGGGTTCGTGATGTCGGGAATGACCGCAGCGATCATGTAAGTCCTCTGGGTCCGGAGACTACGGGCGATGCCATTTGGCACGTACCCGAGTTCGTCTACCGCGGTGAGGATTCGTCGACGGGTTACCTCAGGCACCGATATCGCGGAATTGCCGTTCAACACGTAGGAGACTGTGGCCTGAGAAACGTCGGCGAGCCTGGCAACGTCGGCTTGCGTAGGTCTTCTGGCTCCGAAAGATCGGCCGCCAGTCAATTCGATCCTCGACCAAGCGCCCAAACCAGTGTGCCGATTTGACGGGGTAACTGCGGGCCCGGCGAATCCTCATCAGTGGGATAACTCGTGTTACTCATACGTATCACTCATACGTATCACTTTGGCGGATCTTCTCGCTTTTGTCAACACGGGGTCAAGGTGCCAATGATGCTGTTGGCGAATTTGGCGGCGGAGGGGTGCACATCTTGATCAATACAGCGGTGCGCATAAAGTTTGACCCGCATGCGCTATCATGGGAGGATGAGAGCCTATTCCGAAGACCTCCGCAAGAAGATAGTCACCGCCATAGAGCGGGGTATGCCAATCCGAGCGTTGGTAGGCCTGGACGGTGACATGAAGATCGCACTTTAGACACCTGGTGGAAGAGGGTAGCACGCGAGGTCTGCGAGAGGGCGAATCGTCAGCCTGGATCAGACGGGGACGGCCTCCACTACGCTCGGCCCAGACGGCGTTGGGACGACGCGGTCCAGCTTGAATCCCGGGGTCCGAAATAGAGTGTCGTACTCGGAGGCCGTCCGTTCGCGGCCACCGAGCAGCACGAGCATATGCAGGTCCAGCCACTTCCCGAGGAAGGGCTCATCCCCCTCAGGCGGCACGAGTTCGATGACCAGCAGCTTGCCGTGGTCGGGGATCGCCCGGCGGCACTGCCCGAGGATCGTCACGCAGCGCTCGTCGTCCCAGTCATGCAGTATCTGCGAGAGCACGTATGCGCCCCCACCAGTCGGCACCTCCGCGAAGAAGTCGCCGCCGACCAACAAGCAGCGGTCCGCAACCCCGGTGGTCACGAGCTGTTCCTCGGCGCTGGCGATAACGTGGGGCTGCTCGAACAATATACCCCGCATACCGGGATTCCTCTGCGGGATTGCCGATAGTAATGCCCCGTAGCCGCCCCCCACATCCACGACGGTCTTGAACGGGGAGAAATCATATGTGTCCACCACCGCCCCGACGAGCTGCCGGGTCCAGCCGGTCATCGCCTCGTTGAACACGCGGTCAGCCTCGGGGTGTTGGGCAAGGTACGCGAAGTAGCCCATCCCGAACTGGTGGTCGAAGGCCATCTCGCCGGTCCGCACGCTGTGGAGCAACTCACCCCAGGCGCGGTACTGCTCCTCGGCATACATGATGGCGAGTGCGCGCATCGAGCCGGGCGTCTCAGTTTGGAGCAGTTTTGCCAGCGGGGTGAGCGCGAAGGAGCCTGGAGATACTTCCGTAAAGACACCGATGCTGGCGAGCGCGCGCTGGAGCGACGGGGCGCGGGTGTCGGTCGCCGCTGCCAGCTCCTCGCAGCTGAGTGGCCCGTCGGCCAGCAGGTCGGCTATGCCCAGCTTGGCGGCGACATATAGGGTCTGCGAGACCCAGTAGCCCGTCATCATCTGGAGTAAGGTCGCGGGCGGCGGGCTGGCGCCGGCATCCATCCCTAAGTCCTCCGACATATCCGTCTCCCCGAAGCACAGCGCTTTCGTTCGCGTGCGCCGCATTATGTAGCGCATAAGTAAGCCCCGGCACCCGTCGCAAGGACGCCGTGGAAGCTGTGCGCGGAACGCCACATCATACGCCGCCTCTGTCATGGCAAGCACCCGAGGGAGGCGCTGGCGGGGGCCGTTGTCGCGACCGTGCGGCCAGAGGCGAACGCCGATTACGACAACGGGATGGCCGTTCCGCATTCGGCTTGAGCCCGACGGCGCGGCGATGGTGCGACTGAGGGCGTAGTACGCGAGGAGGCCGGAGGTGGGATAGTTGGTGCGGCTAAGAGTTAAGCAACCCCAACAGTTCTGTCACGCCCTCGCAGAAGCTTAGCCACTTCAATGACCAACTTCTGTGCTCTCCCCGCAGGGTTAGGCTTGGCATGTACGGGCGAATTCGAGTGATGCTAACCTTATAGACTGGCAGCTCGGCTAATATAGATTCCTAACTCCCTCATATAGCGGCAAAGCCCGCCATAAGAAGGAATTCGATACGCTCATCAATTCCTCAAAATCTCTATTGTCGCTATCTGCGAATCCATAGGTGTTAGGTCTAGCCTGCCTTCTGAAGTCCTCCAGAATCTGTAGTTTCTGCCCCTCGTTGGACGCGTTCTGAAGATCCGAGGCTAGTTCGGGCGAAAACCCCTCCGTAGGTACCCCCACATCCGAGTACCCAAGATAATAGGTCCGGTAATCACCTGCCCCACCGAGGAAAGACAACTCCCAGTAGTCGATACCTTGAGCGTAGGAAAACACCTGGTAGCGATTTGGCGATGGGGGAAACACGTCGGCGAATGTTGCTTCGCCAAGTCTATGTTCCTCCACATCGAAAACACTCAAGATCTCTGGCTTGAAGTCCTCTTTCGTAGACGTGACTGAAAAGAACACAGCTCGGTCATCATCGTAGATCACTCTGAGGTCGTAAGCTGACTGAGAGTAAACGCCCACAATAAACCGGTCCTGCAAATTTCGCGGACAGTTCATTGATATGGGCGGAGCCGAGCAAATTCCCTGCTCGATGTAGGTG
>JALZHG010000357.1 GCA_030914045.1 Chloroflexota bacterium
GGCCAGTACGCCGAGATGGAGACCGGCGAGACGACCCTGGCCTTCGCCGCCAATGAGCTGGGCCAGTCCAACTTGCCCGGCGGCTTCCGCGAGAATGACCCGGCGGAGCCCCCGGCGGGCGTGGAGATAGCCTTCGTCGCCGAGGACGTGGAGGCTGCTTTCCGTTCCGCGCTGGAAGCCGGGGCGACGAAGGTGGCCGAGCCGAAGACGAAACCCTGGGGGCAGACCGTCGCCTACGTGAGGGACCCGGACGGCGTGCTCGTCGAGATCGGGAGCGAGATGTAGACTGCTAGAGGGCGCCCCGAACCTCACAGCGCGAGAGCGATACCAAAGCGGCTCGACGCGGCTGTCCCGCTTTTTGCTCGACAAGGCCGAGCCTACGAGGAGATGAGGGGGACACCATCCGCGGCGACTTCACCCCTTCGACGAGGCTCTAGAGTTCCTCTGCGGCCTTTAGAGGAGGTTGAGATACCCAAGGAGGAGACCGCGACCAACCCGCAAACGCGGTGCCCCCTCAGCCCTCAGAAGCCAGTCTGCGGCCTGAGGTAAGCCAAACGACGACGAGATGCCAGAGAGCCTTCGTGGCCTTCCTGAGGCTTTCTAGTCAGCTCTCAGGCGACGTTCGGTGCAGATCCCAGACTGCCAAGAGCCGATAGGCTGGACTGTGCGAGGATAAATACGGATAATACTCAGCAGGAAGGAGTGAGGGCAAAGATGCAAAGTAAGGAAGCAGAAGCACATAAAAACAACGAGAGGAAAACCGCTCACAAAAGGGTATAGGTACGCGGAAAGTATTATGTAGAGCTGTATCTCCGAACGCCCGAGTTGGCTGATGAGTTCCAGACGCCAAGCTCATCCGGTGGAACCACGGTTCAGCGTGCAAAGGTAGTGGCGATGCTCTTCTCCGGTGCCGCCGAGGTAGAGGAAGAGGTCCCCGTCGAGGGAGAGGTAGAACCTGTTGCCCGTGGCGTCGACAATGGGGGTGGAGGCACCGACGTAGGTCTTGTAGACGTCGTAGGGGAGTTTCTCGAAGTCCCGGATGGTCTTGTCGAACTCGCCAACGTCTAGTCGAGCCTTGACCTGGCGCTCTAGGAGGCTCGGCGGGGGAGCGGCGTCCAGGTTTGGTGTGTTAAGTCGGGACGCACCGATGCCTTGGGTGGTGGGCAAGGGAACGGGCCAACCGTTGTCTATGTAGCGCCGCAGCCAGGCACCTGGGTTCTCGACGCCCTGTTGGAAGGGGAGGGCGTCGAGGTAAGTGAGGCAGTGATCGGGACCGTGATCCCGGACGAGTTTTCGGGCGGTCTCCCGCCAGACGCCGGCTTCGATGAGCCCCTCAACGACGGAGTGGTCGCGGGGAGAGAGGTCGAAGGAGGCGACGGTGCGTTCGCGAACGAACCTGGCGGAGATACCGTAGTGGACGAGGTGAACTCCCCGCCGTTCCTCATGATCCACGCGGGTCAAGAAGCCCCGCCGCAAGAGTTCGCGGTGGGCAGCGTCCAAGCGTTCTTTGATCTTGGAAGGCTGGTAGTAGATATCGGGCAGGGGAATGAGCTGCCGGAGCTGATGCAGCTCCACTGACCAACGGAGCTTGCCCTTGCGCCGGACGTCTATGAGACCGTAGAGCGTCTTGGCCAACGCGTTGCGCAGGCTGAAGTAGAAGTCAGAATCCAAGCTCTTGAGGTAGTTGGCGTTATAGGAGCGCACGAGGATCTCGTGGAACTTTAGAGTGTGGCGCTCGCTACTGGGACCCTTCTTGCGCCTCTTGCTCTTGAAGTGCACGCTCCAGGGGTTGAAACGGTGCGACTCGAAGTCCCGATCTTCGTTGTTGTAGAAAGCGTTCTCGGCGTAGATGACGCAGTCGGCGATTCGGTCGAGGCTGTCGCGCACGTTGTCGTGATTCTTGCCCGCTTGCGGGTTTTTGCCCATCATGCGCAGCAACCCGTAGATGGTGAAGCTGACCCGCCCGTCTGCTGACATTCCCCCGTTCCGATGGACATGCCTCATCACCGCCAGGTAGGCGTCACGGTCTGCCGGACTGGGCAGCCCGAACTCTCTCCCGCTGGTTACCTTGACGTACTGCTCCAAGCGCCGCCCATCCTCAGTGATGATCGTGTTGCGGGCCTCCAGGCTCTCCTCCACGCGATCGCGGCTCTTGAACAGGAAGATAGGCAACTCTTCCATGTTGACCTCGACGTGGATCAGCGGTCCATTGTCGAGCTCGAAGAGCCGCAGTTCGCGCGCTCCGTTGTCGATCATCTTCCGCCCCTCCGAAAACATCAGGAGCATTAAACACTAAAACATACAGGCTCGCGGTGAAACCAGGAAACTATTTTTGTGCGCTTTTGCAGGAAAAACCGGCTTATATCTTCATGGGCGGTACGCTACTTTTTCCTGGGCAGTACGCTACTCTTTCCTGAGAGGTACGCTATTGATTCATGGAGGGTTCGCTGTCGTTCCTGGGCGGTACGCCATTCGTTCGTGGGCGGTACGCTACTTTTTCCTGGGCGGTACGCCAGTAATGGAAGCCCCGATACTTCGTCTTTCATGGGCGGTACGCTATTTGTTGCCCGTGGGCGGGGCCGATTTTCGCGGAGGGTACGCTGATAATTCCAGGTGCGGAGGGCACCGAGTGCAGCTCCCACATCATACGCGTGGCGGACGCATCTTCCGAGCACTCGCCCCGCCTTTTTCATCAGCAGTACGCTATTCCTGCAGCCCATGTTCGGTATGGGAAGGACAAGGTTTCATGGGCGGTACGCTATTTTGCGCGCGAAGCCCGACGCTTTCATGGGCGGTACGCTATTCGCGGATCCGCCGTTAGTCTCCAAGCTGTTGCGCGTGTAGAGAGGCGCCCATCTTCGGCTCTTTGAGGTTGGTCTCGCTCTGGATGAGGCGGTCGCCTTCGCATGCGAATGGCTTGAGTTCTCGCGTTCCGTTGTCCGCCAAAACCAGTTAACCAGCGGCGGCAAGATCGGCTCCCACCGCTCATGTTCGGGTCGCGCCCCGCAACCTCACACCCATAATTATACCTACTCTTGATGTGTGTGTAAATAGTGTGTATATTATATTCGGGAATCCGATGGCTATCGGTCGGGCTATAGAGGAGGAATATGGATGTCGGGCGACGGGTTCGGGAGCTTCGAGAGGCACGGGGGTTGACTCAGCGTGAG
>JALZHG010000358.1 GCA_030914045.1 Chloroflexota bacterium
ATGTGGCGCGTCGCGCGCTCAGCCACGTCGCCCGCGAACTTCCACAGGTTAGGGTTCTCGGCGAGCAGGCGGCGCAGTTCGTCCACGTCGGCCGGCTTCGGGTTCTCTTTGTTCGTGCGCTCGATCAGGTCGCGCACGTCCTTAAACTTGCCGAAGGTCTCCTTACCAGTCACCTTCACCTGTAACTCTTCAGCCATCGCGCTTGCGCCTCCACTGCCGCTTGTGAGTGTGGAACCCGGCGGCCAGCATCGCGGCCGTCGTCAGCGTCTCACAGATCACGCCGAGCGCGGCAATCTCGGCCTCGGCTATTTCGTCGGCCTCGCGCTCGCGTCGCCGCGCCTCACGCTTCTCCTCGGCCTCGGCCCGATCCAAGTTGTCGAGTAAGGCGTAGCCCCGTGCGACAGCACCGCCGCCGACGTACACGGATCGGACGCGCGAGCCTGCCCGCTCTTTCCGGTAGTAATAGACGCGCCCCTTGCGAGTCTCTAGGCCCATCGGGTTGTGCTACACCTCTTCAGTTGCCCCGCTCAGCCGCTCGTACTCTTCATCGAGCGCAACAGCCTCCGGGCTGGCGTTGTCGAATAGGAGAGTTTCGATCTCCGCGAAAGTCTTGCTGGCGAAGTCTCGCTTCCCGTAGCGTTCGGCCAGTCTCTCATGAATCGCTTTACCTTCGGCCTCCGCGCGTTTGAAGAGCGCGACCCGCTGGCGCGCGGCGCGGCTGAGTTCGGGCGGGCTTTCTCTGGCCTTATACCCTCGCCATGCTTGTGCTGGTGCTTTCTGTTCCGGCTCGCGTGCGCGCTCGCGCAGCTTTGCGAGCATGAACTGGCGGACGATGTAAGCTACTGCGGCGGCGGCCCGCTCGTCGCGGTAGGTCTCGGCGGGCGGCGTTTCGGCGAACAGGGCGCGTATCTGCCGCTCCCGCAAGCTCCCGCCCTCGACGTTGAACCGCGCGCCGCACTTCCAGCAGTTAGCCATGACCAAGATCGTGCCGTCAGGCCGCGAGTCCGGGAGCACGCCCGGCAGCGGCGGGGGCACGTCCGTTAGGCTGTAGCTGCAAGAGGCACAGCGCAGGGCGCGCGACAGCCTCTCAAGCCTCTCTAAGCGACTCTTCAGCCTCACGCGCGGCCTCCCTCTCGGCGTAGCGTCTCAGGTTCGCCTCTAGCGCCTCCATCCGCCCCTCCATCTCCGACACTTCAACGGCCTTAAAGACCGTCTCAAGAATGGCCCGCGCCGCCTGCACCCGCGAGCTGGCCGGGGCTGTGCGGTCGTCAACTATCTCGCGCAGCGCGGAGACGGCCGCGCCCGCGTCCTGCCTGACGCGCACGATGATGTGCTCGACGCACTGGCGCTGGGCCGCGCGATAACGCTCGCGGAACTTCTCGTCTTGCAGATAGCGCCAGGCGGTCGTCTCGCTCACCCCGGCGGCCTCGGCCGCCTCCTTGAGCGTCGGCTGCGCGAGCAGTGCCACTAGAACGGCTTCCTGACGGGCGGGCAGTTTCGCTCCGGTGGGTTCGGGCGCGGGTAATGCAAGAGCGTCAGATTTGGCCTCTTCAGTTTTCAAAACCTTTCAAAACCTTTCAGATTCATAACTGGATACTACTTTCGGCCATAATTGCCGCCCTCTCTTCCGCCTCATAGATCAACTCTTCTTCATCCGGCTCGTACTCTGAAGAGTAGCTAGAGTGCTCCTGCGAGTGAGCGTCAGCATCGTCAGCACTGTCAGAGAAGGATATTATTGGCGGATTTTCTTCCGCCGGTGCTTTATGCAGATTGGTAGTCACATCGTCAGAAATAGTTAAGTCGTCGGCAGGATCGTCAGTCAGACTCACATAGTCTGCCCGTGCGTCAGACATATCTGACGATTCTGACGATTGGATGCTGATACGCTCTAACTGTATGAGGCGAGCGCCTTTCTTCCCCGAACGATTCGGGCGAGTAACATTCACCCCGGCGGCGCGCAAGTTTGGGGCTAAACGCTTCAATATGCCGCTCAGTGAGTTTGCTCCTTTGGGAAAGCCTTTCTGACGTTGTACGTCTTCGGCTGTCCGTTTTACTAACTCCTTTAGCAAGTCCGAAGAGGTTCCGAGCCAACACCCTTCAGTCTCTACGAAGGACAGCACTGCGGCGGCTACCGGCGTCGCTTCCAAAGCAAGGTCATTTGAATCTGCGCGGTTGCCCGTGTAGGCGGCCATGAAAGACCCTTTGGCTAGCCCTAGATGAGATTCCGCTGCCGTCGCCCACTGCGCGAAGTCTGCCATGCGCGGCAATCTGGCGAGCCTTACGTCATCACAGTGGCGGAGCGCACCGCTCACGGCAGCTAACAACGCGCCTAAGATAGCCGGGCGTGCGGCCTCAAACTCTTGCCAGAATCGTGCCTCCGTTCTCCTTTTGTGCTCCGGTATCGTCGGAAGATTAAGGACGATAGCGCGCTCTAACAGATCGCTGCGCGTCGCCAGTTCCTCAATGCCGTTCAGGAGGATAGGCCGCTTAGCATCAAACAACACCTCTTCATCGTTAGCGTACAGTTCGCGCGTGGCAAAGCCGCCGCCCGTAGCCAAACGGCATAAAGCATCGGAGAGCCACGTTTTGACGCACGAAAGGTTGTCGAGAGCGATTAGCCACCCGTTCTTGGCCGCGATCATCAAATCCCGCTCTTCGCGCGGTTCGCTCCGCAAGTCCGCTTTATTAGGGTCAATTAGCGCGCGCAAGACTCTGGCAGTCGTGCTCTTCGCGCTCCCCTGCTCGCCGTGAAGAGCTAATACGGGGAAGGGCTTATCTGGCCTGTATGCGGCTATGAGCCAAGAAGCAATCAGCACCCAATCGTCATCGGTAACGTTCACATAATCTCTTAGTCGGCTTATGTCACCGCCCCGCTCCGGCTCTGGCAGCGGCAACATCCCGTTCGCGCGCCTGAATTTGACGGGCGGGCAGCTAACAACCTCCCAACCGGAATGGCTGACACAGACCGCGCGCCACGATTCGTCGCACAGATCAACGTAGATTGCCCCTCCGTATTCCGCGATCCTCGTATGAATTTCCCGCGTCGCCCCATCGAAGCGCGCTCTGCCGCGCAGCACGTCAAGCGTATCCTGCACGGCTTGTGCGGAAGGTGCTGAACCTTCCGCTTCGTAGAAGCGTCGCATCAGCCAGTCTCGGAAGCCCCGAAC
>JALZHG010000359.1 GCA_030914045.1 Chloroflexota bacterium
GCCCTCGCGGTGGTGGTGGCGGCGCGGCCACACACATCGGGATAACGTATCAGGACCGTGTATCTGCGTGGTTTGCCGTTCGAATACTCGCCGAACAGGAGGCGTCTCCCCTGCACCTTCCGGCGACTGCGACCCTCGACAGCATTCAATGCGAAACCGACGAGCCGGTGGACGACATCCTCGTAGAAGCGTCTGAGGGCGGTCGCCTATTCGCTCAGGTAAAACATAAGCTGGAACTTAGAACGACCCCTAATTCGGACCTCGCCTCAGCACTCGACCAGTTCGTCCGCCAGAGCCTCAGTCTCAGCCACTCCCCCCGCCCGCTCAGTCCGGCTCGGGATCGGCTCCTGCTTGTCACAACTTCTAATAGTTCAATCCCGATAAAGGAAGACCTTCCGGCAATCTTAACCCGCCTACGCGACGGTGCCGGCGGCAAAAGGCTTGGCAACGCCGCGAAGAACAAAGCCGAACGCAGTGTGCTGAGCGTGCTGAAAAAGCATGTGATCCGCGCTTGGCATGCTGCCGCCGGGACGGCGCCCTCCGAAGAAGACGTCCGAAAGCTACTCGAACTCGTGCGCGTCCAGTTGCTCGATCTCGATGAAGGGGAGAGCGCCGAACGGGAGGCCAAGGGTCTGCTTCGCGCCAGCGTCCTTCTTGACCCGACTCAGGCGGATCTGGCTTGGGACACGCTCGTGCAGGCGTGCGCACGCTTCGCGAAGAATAAGAGTGGGGCGGGTCGCGGAGGGCTACAGGCTCTGCTTCAGGATGCGGGGGTGAGGCTGAAAAGCGTCCGAAGTTACCGGAATGATATTGAGCGTCTCAAACAATACTCGAACGAAGTGGCGGCTGATCTTTCCGAGTTCGCGAGCATTTATGTCGGGGCGAAAGAGGTTAAGATCGAAAGAGACGCGACGCGGCTGCTGCGCGACGCGGCCGAGCAGGATTCACTGACTGTCATCGGCGAGCCCGGTGCCGGGAAATCAGGCGTCATATACGACTTGTACCGCCTGCTGGCGGGCGAAGGTCGTGACGTGATCGTGCTTGCCGTCGATCACATCGAGGCCGGCAGCCTCGGCTCGCTTCGTAACGAGATTAAGCTGGAGCACGAGCTTACCGACGTACTCGATAACTGGACTGGTTCACAGCCCGCATTCCTCATCATCGACGCGATGGACGCTGCCCGCTCCGCGGCAATAGCTCAGACGCTGCGTGATTTAATCGCCCGCGTCATGCGCAAGGAGACGCGCTGGCATGTCATAGCGTCGGTCAGGAAATTTGATCTTCGTTACGATACTAGTCTCCAAAATCTGTTCCGCGGCTCGCCCCCTACGCGTCTTCGCGATCCGGAGTTTCCGAACGTCAAGCACGTCAAGATCGAAGAACTTGTTCTAGCCGAGTTAATACAAATTCCACCTCAGTCAGTCGAACTCGCACAACTCTTAATTACTGCAAATCCAGATCTGGCGGCCCTTCTCACGGTACCTTTTAACCTGAGAATGGCTGGCGAGTTGCTCGGCTCGGGGGCGAGCATCCAGAGCTTCACGCCCATCAGGACTCATCTTGAGCTGCTCGACAGGTACTGGCTGGAGCGGGTGATCCGGAAGGACGCGGAGGCCGACGCGCGGGAGGCTGTCTTGCGCCGGGCTGCTGAAGGCATGGTAGCTGCCCGCTCGCTGAGGGTGCCCCGCGCTGCCGTAGGAAGTGACCCTGCTGTCAGCCGCCAGTTGAGCGAGTTGCTCCGGTCTCACGTGCTCGCGGAGTGGCAGACCTCGCCGGGTAAAAAGCCCGATAGGGCGACTATTAGATTCGCGCACCACCTGCTCTTCGATTACGCGGTTGCCAAACTCCTTCTCGCTGACGCGCGCGAGTTGGTCGAGCGAGTCGGGAGGGAGCCGGACGTGGTCTTGACCATCCGGCCGAGCATCGTGCTGCGTTTTCAGGAAGAGTGGTTGAAGGCGGAAGAAGATGAGCACGAGTCGTTTTGGTGGTTGACATTTCAAGTGATGCGGTCGCCCGACATCCCCGAGCTATGTAAGCTCATCGGGCCCTTCGTGGCAGCGAGCCTTGCGACCCACATTTCGAACTTGAGGATTCTCATCGATTCCGTGAATTCAGACGTCGAAGAGGGCCGAGGCGCGGCCGAACAAGCTCTGCGGCATCTGGTCGGCGCGATTATCGATACCACGCCCAATAGGCCGCTAGTGGGTGACGCCGCCCCGCCGTGGTGTGAGCTTATGGAGGCGTGCTCACGCTCGATGCGGGCGTCAGTGGCGGATATCATCCGCCCCTTGCTGATGCTCGTCTGCGAACACTTCGAGAAAGGGACGGCAGATCAGCGGGAATCAATCGGCCTGACCGCGCGGCGGCTGTTCGAGTTTGCCTTCGAACGGCGCGAGGCGCATAGGGATTGGCTGGCTAGGTTCGGCATCGAGGCAGTATGTCAGAGTTTTGAAAGCGATCCCGAGGCGTCAGCCGCGCTAATCCGCCGCTGCACAGATCCCGCCCGAGTTAGGGAGCGGGGGTTCGAGGAGATGCCGGTGCTGGCCGGACAGGTCCGGCGGCTGATCGAACTTGACGCCACTCTGGTGAGGGATATTTACGAGTCGGTATTCACCTACGAAGAAGAGAGCACTGCCGCAACCCCGATGGGGAGCGTGCTGATGGGGTTTACGTCAAATCGTAAGCAGGATTACCAAACAGCCAAATACGAATTGGCCGGACTTTACCCCGCCTTCCTGAGTAAGAATTCTGCCGAGGCCACGCGGGCCTTAATCAGGGCCGTCAATTTCTACACTAACCACGAACACATGTCTGACTCTCAGGGGCGTGAAGAAGAGTCATTTGACCTCCGGGGGCGGGTCGCGACGGTTATAACGGATTACAGTTCGATTTGGGACGACGGGAGCACCTACAGAAGCGACGAGGCTATCAAGTTGCTGAACGCATTCGAGGCATACCTCCGCAAGCTGAGCGAGGACGACGATAGCCGAGAGGAAAGGGAGGCGCTCGTAGACATAATCATCGAAGGAAATCGACTGGCTGTCATCTGGAGGCGGTTACTTGAATGCGCCAAAGACGCGCCGGACACGTTAGGGATGGATCTGCGTGAGCTGATGTGGGCAACCCCGCTCTTAAAGGGTTTCGATACGAGTGCCGCCTGTAGAG
>JALZHG010000360.1 GCA_030914045.1 Chloroflexota bacterium
ACACCAAGGGGCACACCGAACCCGGCGGCGCCAGCCACCGCGGGGAGGACTACCGCCGCGTGCGTCCCCAGCAGGTTGAGGGCCTTTAGCTCGTAGAAGAGCGGGATCATCATGGCGAAGAACGGGATCATCAGCCCCAGTATGAAGAACAAGAAGATGATGTTTTTCCCGGGCAGGTACAACCGGGCCAGGGCGTAACCGGCCAGCACAGAAAGCACGACAGTGCCGACCAGGACGAGCGCCGTGATCAGGACCGTGTTCCAGAAGTACCCGCCGAAGCCTCCCAGCGTCCACGCGTCGACGAAGTTCAGGAAGCTCACGGAGCTGAACAGCGCGAACGGGTTCGCCGTCACATCCATTGGATCCTTGATGGCTGTGGAGACGATAAGGAGCAGCGGGTACAGGATTAAGGCTGCGAAGAACGCCAGCCCCAGGTATATGGCGAGGGAACCGATCAGGCGAGAACTCATCTCGTGCAATACCTCCTACGCGCAGGTTCTGGTGCTTGCGATCGGTGTGCGTACCTCATCTCTGGCGCTCCCTCAGACGCACGAAAATGACAGCCGAGACCAGCGACAGCGCGGTGATCACCATCGCGAGCGCAGACCCGTAGCCAGCCTCGTTCTGCTGGAACGCAGCCTTGTACGTGTACGTGGCGAGCACCTCGCTCGCGTGCCCCGGTCCGGCACCGGTCATTACGAAGATAATGTCGAAGACTGAGAAGCCCCCGATGAGCGTGACGGTAGTCACCATCGTGAGCTGCGGGGCAATCTGCGGGATGATAATGTTCCAGGCCCGCTGGAACCAGTTCGCCCCGTCGATCATGGACGCCTCCACGGTGCTCATGTCGACGCTCTGTAGGGAGGCGTGGAGGATCAGGAAGCAGAAACCGGATGCGCCCCAGATGGCCGCGATCAGGACCGCGTAGAGCGCGGTGTGCGGATCGGCCAACCAGCCGCGGCTCAAGCCTTCGAGTCCGACGCTGTCGAGGACCGTGTTTACGATCCCGAAGAGGGGATTGTAGATCCACTGCCACACTATGCCCACGACCACTAGGGGAAGGACGAACGGGAGGAAGAAGAGGGTCCGGAAGAAGAGCGACCCACGGCCGCTGGTCCACACCAGGAGAGCCTCGAACAAACCGATGGCTACTGGCGCGATCGTCCCGATGATTACCCAGATGACGTTGTTCAAGAACGCCTTTTGCGCGACCTCGTCCCCGAGCATCCTCGTGTAGTTAGTCAGGCCAATGAATTGTTTGGTCTCCGCGACGCCGTTCCAGTTTGTCAGGCTGAGGTAGGCCGTGTTCAGGAAGGGATAGACCATGAAGATCAGGTAGACGGCCAATCCGGGGGCAATGAACAGGATCGCGTACTTCATCTGCTGGCGCCGTAACGCCGACTCGTGCCCTGTGGCACCCTGCTTTTGTCGAGGCGGCGCTGCCCGCGCGGCGTCGTCTCCGGCCCGGGTTTGCATTCTCTGACTCCTTTCGTGCCGGGCCTAGCCCTGGGTTGGTACGTCGCCCTTCTTCTTCGCCTCGTCCCAGGCCGCCTGCAACGCCTGGACCTGCTCTGCGGCGGACCTCGAACCGTTCAGGACTTCCTGAAAGCCTGTGAACATCACGTCGTTGAAGTTCTGCGGGGTCAGGACGTCGATGTTGTAACCGAAGGCCCCGGCCTCCGTTGACTTCGAAAGGTCATCGAGAACTTCCTTGAACAGCCCCGGAACGTTGAGCCCCTGCGTGTCGACCGGGTGGGCGGGGATGATGTTGAACTTCTCCATGGCCAGGCGCTCGGTGCTGTCCTCCAGCAGGTAATCGATGAACGTGATACCTCCTTTGGGATTCTTCGCGTTATTGGCCACGAACAGGCCCCCTCCCACCCCGGCCGGGGGCGAGATACCGGAGCCGTCTATGGCCGGGAACGGGAAGAACCCTACCTCGAAGTCCCGGACCGAGTCGACGATAGTCGACACGAGCCACGTGCCGGTGGGGCACATGGCGGCCTGGCCAGAGTAGAACAGCGCGTTGGTGTCGTCGTAGGTGAGTGCGTTTACGCCATCCGGGTAGTAACCGCTCTCGACGAAGTCCCTGAACAGGAGGTCTACTACGTCCACCACCTCAGGGATGTCCCACCGTCCGTCTCCGTAGAGGATGTTGTCGAGTCCCTCCCTCCCGAGCACGTTGCTGACCCCGATACTGAAAATGTGGCCGGCGGGCCACTGTTCTTGATCGCCGAAGGCGAAAGGTATCTTTCCTCGCCCTTTGAGCTCGTCGGCGATCTGACTGAGCTCGCCCACGGTCTGCGGCTCCTCGGTCACGAGGTCCTTGTTGTAGTAGACAACTATCTCCTCGACCTGAACCGGGACCCCGTAGACCTTGCCGTCGTAGGTGGCCCGCTGCTTCGCCCACTCATAGATGTCCCACCCGTTTTGTTTGTAGGCATCCTCCAGCGGGAGCAAGAGACCAGCCTCTGCCAACACGCCGCCGAAACCAGGTCCGGTATCGTAGGAGAAAACGTCGGGAGGCTCGTCGGATTGCAGCCTGGTCTTTATGACCTGGCGGAGGCTGTCGTTGTCTATAGCTTCGCGCTCCAGGGTATATTTCGGGTGCTGCTCCTGGAACCTGTTTACCTGTATCTCTATCAACTCCCGCTCGTCTGCGGTAGTCTCCGCGGTGCCCGTAAAGAACTTGACTACCTGACCGCCACCCTGGCTCTGGCCGCACCCCGCGGCACCCAGAAGCGCCGCACCCGCGAGCCCTGCGCCGCCGAGCTTCAGGAAGTCCCTGCGGCTTACCGCTCTCGTTCTCCTCACCATTTCGTCTTCCTTTCCCCGTTGCCTTCCGTTCTCAGTACGCGCTTGAAGATCTTGCTCTCGGGCCTACGACGTCTGCAGCACCCCCTCCGCCGCCAGGACGCTCGCCCCGGTTACACCCGCTACCTGGTCGAGCTCGCTCAAGACTATGGGGAGGTTGCGGGTAGCGAGCGGCAGCGACCGGTGGTAGACGGCGCTCCGGATCTCGGCCAACAGCGAATGTCCTATGTTGGCGACGCCGCCCCCGATGACGATCAGGGAGGGGTTGAGCGTGCTCACCAGGGTGGCTAGCACCCGTCCCACGAGCCGCCCGGACTCCCTGATGATCTCGAGGGCATGATAAT
>JALZHG010000361.1 GCA_030914045.1 Chloroflexota bacterium
GTGGTGGACCTACTCTCTAGGCTGGTCAACAAGTCTATGGTGGTGGTCGTAGAGGCGACCGAGGGACTTGGGCTACGGTACGGGATGCTAGAGCCTGTCAGGCAGTATGGCCAGGAGCTTCTCGTGGGCAGCGGGGAGGCTGATAGCGTAAGGCGCAGGCACGCTTTTTGGTACTTTGACCTGGCCAAGGAGGTAGAGCCGTGGCTTAGGGGAGCACGCCAGGAGGTGTGGCTCGAGCACCTAGAGAGAGAGTACTCCAACCTCAGGGCGGCTCTTGAGTGGACTCTAGAAAGCGGAGAGATAGAGCTAGGACTATGGTTCGGTGGGGCTCTAGGGGAGTTCTGGTACCTCAGTGGGCACCTAAGCGAGGGGCGAAGGTGGCTCGAAGCTGCTCTGGCTAGCAGCTCTGATGCGCCTCCTACGCCAGCGCGGGCCAAAGCGCTAGCGCGAGCAGGGTGGATAGCGTGGGAACAGGGCGACTACGGACGTTCGGTGGACTTGAGCGAAGAGAGCCTTGTGTTGTCTCGGGAGCTTGAGGATGAGGCAGGCGCCCTAGCTGCGCTCTCCAACCTAGCTTGGGCTGCATTGCTGGGGAACGATCTAGGGCGTGCCTCGGCGCTGGCCCAAGAGGCACTAGCGCTCGGACGCGCCCAAAAGGATAGCGGGGGTGTCGCGCGGGCGCTCTTGATCGTGGGCCTGGCTTCGGTGGCCAAGGGCGAACACGAACTGGCCGTAGCGCTGCACGAGGAGAGCATGGAGCTGGCCAGAGAAGCCCAAGATGGGCTCGCTATGGCCCTTTCGCTTGGGATGGGGACTTTCGCCTCCCTCGGCCGAGGCGACTACCGGCGGGCGAGGGAGCTGTGCGAGGAGGGTCTCGCGCTCTCTTTGCGACCGAGGGTGATGAACGTGACGGCTTTCCACCTTCACGCCTCGGCAGCGCTGGCGAGCTCACAGGGACGTCCTGCCCGCTCGGCTAGGCTGTGGGGGGCAGCGGAGTCGGTGCGCGAGAGCATCGGTGCGAGCCTCTCGCCTGTGGAGCTTAGCGTGTACGAGCCCTACATCGACGCCGCCCGCACGAAGCTAAAGGGGGCAGCGTGGGAAGAGGCTTGGGCTGAGGGGAAGGCGATGACGGTCGAAGAGGCAGTGGAGTACGCCCTGGCAATCAGTGAGAAGCAGCAGCGGGGACGCACTCCACGCCGACGGCCTACCCCGAAGGAACCGCTGAGCAGCGGGCTACCAGAAGACGTGCTCAGCCGCCGGGAGCTGGAGGTGGCTGCCCTCGCCGGAGGGGGGCTGACGAACCGCCAGATCGCGGAGGAGCTCTCCATCTCGGAGCATACGGCTGCAACCCACCTCCGCAGGATTCTAAAGAAACTGGGGCTCCGCTCCCGAGCCCAACTCTGCGCCTAGAGAGGCCAGTGAGACAGGTACTCTAGAACCGCACCTCCAGAGAGAACCCTCGGCTATCCCCAAAACCAAAGTCCAAAAATACTCAACATGAGTACGCTTAGCGGCCTCCCAAATAAGAGGCCGCTAAGCGCCGCCCTCTACAGTCCGGTTAGTGCAAGTTTGCGGTGCGAAATAAGCCGGTCCTGTAGGATTTTGTGCGCAAAGAAGCCCACAGGACCGGAGCCAGCCACCATGATAGTCGACCGATACGATCCCATAAACCTCTTCAAGATGATTCCCAAGCTCAAACTGGAGTTCGAGCCGGAACTGGCTGAGCTGGATCGGCTGCTGGACGACGATGTCTTCTTCGAAGGGGTCAAAGCGGATCTCTCTCGTCGTTACCCGAACTCCGGGAAGCTCGGACGCCATTCCACGCCCGTGGAAGTGACCTTGAGGATGCTGGTGGTCAAGCGCCTCTACAACTGGAGTTATGAACAAACCGAGCATTTCGTTAACGACTCGATAGTCTTGAGGCAGTTCTGCAGACTCTACCTTGAGCCTGCTCCCGACGACACCACCCTCATCCGTTGGGCGAACCAGATAGGATCGGAGACGGTCGCATCTCTCAACGATCGGGTTGTGGAGCTAGCCCACTCCCTGAAGGTCACCCGCGGACGCAAGCTAAGGGTGGATTCTATGGTAGTGGAGACCAACATCCACCATCCCACTGACAGCGCCTTGTTGGGAGAGGGAGTTCGGGTCATAAGCCGACTCTTGAGACGAGCGAAGAAGGTGCTGCCGACCGAAGTTGCCAGCCAGTTGGGCAAGGAGGAGGCTTTTCGCACTCGCAACCGTAGCGTAAGGCGGGTGGCTCAGCTGCTGCACAGGATCGCTCGACGCAAAGGAGAAAAAGCTCGTGAGGAGCTCAAAGAGGCTTACCAGAAGCTGATCGCGATCACCCAGGCAAGCTGTACTCAGGCGGTAAGGGTCCTCGAAGCATTGCGGGAGCACGCTGATGGCGGTGCTAAGCTCGGGCGCCTTCTCGCGGAGAAGTTCGAACACTTCCTGCCTTTGGTAGAGCAAGGGATCGCTCAAGCGACCCGCCGCGTGCTCCACGATGAGCAAGTGCCGGCAGCCGAGAAGATCTTGAGCCTCTTTGAGGAGCATACCCAGATCATAAGCCGCCAGAAGATGGGCAAACCGAGGGAGTTCGGTCGCAAGGTACTTCTAGACGAGGTCGACGGTGGCATCGTAAGCCGCTACGAGCTCTTGGAGGAGACAGGTCGCGAGCATCCGCACCTACCTGCCAGCTTAGAAGCGCACCAGGAGCACTTCGGACGAGCGCCACAGCTTTTAGCGGGAGATCGAGGCCTCTATTCGGCCGAGAACGAGAAAACCGCTCAGCAGGCGGGTGTGAAGCGTGTCGTCTTACCCAAGAACGGCAAACCCTCCGAGAAACGAAAACGTCACGAGAAACAACGCTGGTTTCGGCGAGGCTTCCGCTTTCGGGCGGGGATAGAGGGGCGCATCAGCGTGCTTGGTCGCGTCTTCGGCCTCGATCGCTGCCTGGATCACGGAGAAGAAGGGATGGGTAGGTGGGTTGGCTGGGGTATTGTGGCGCACAACCTGAGGCAGATCGCCCGGAGGCAGGTGGAGCGGCATGCCGCATGAGGCCGGGGCGACTAAAGGTAGTGGGAGCGAAGGATTGATGGGAATTTTCCCACTTTTGCAGGCATTTCGCACCGCAAACTAGTGCAAAGAGGCGG
>JALZHG010000362.1 GCA_030914045.1 Chloroflexota bacterium
AATAAGAGGCTCCAACACTTCCCACTGCTCGTCTGTGAGGTCCATGCTCTGCTGTGCTTCTCCTGCTGAAAGGGCATATGACAGAGCCACTATATCCTCACTTCCGCATTTATGAGATAGCTTCTAGCAAACTTCGGAGAACGCCTCTTCCACGTACTTTGTGAAATAGAGAGCTCCTAAGAAGCGCAGCGCTTCTTAGGATGGCATTCTGGTGGTGGGAAGTTAAGGAGAAGTGGTGGCGAGAGGTAGGGGACTTATGGCCTTTTGTGGCGGCGGAATTGTGCTGGTACTGGGATTGCTCTCTGCTTTGTTCTTCTTCGGCATTGCAGGTTTAGAGGGTGACCCTGAAGTGAGGCTCATTGGTGTTGGTTGCTTGGGGATAGCCGTGATAGGTCTCATTGTAGCAGTGGTAGGCGCTGCTACTGGCGATGTGTGCTTTTAGTAGGGGGCTGCCCAACCCCACCGAGTGGAGGATAGGCCGAACTTCGGAGAACACCTCCCTACCTTGTATCTTGTCGTCGGTCGTAAACTGCGGCTGATGCGGGCGCGACAGACCGCTCCCTACCCTGGTCCAGGCTTCGCCAAGACCGACATAAAGCTCGGGTCGTCGCGCCCCTTCTCTTAAACGAAGAGCCCGAACGGCTGCCTGGGCCACGGCTTCGCCTTCAGGCGGCGCCCGCAAAGCCCGTATCCGCAAGGTCGGGCCAACAAAAGAAGAGCAAGGAGGGATGCGCGATGAGCACTACAACCGTAGAGCGCTACGCTGGGGTGGACGTCTCCAAGGCGCGCCTGGACGTGGCCGTGCGCCCCACCGGCGAACGTTACTCTGTTGCCAACGACCCCAAGGGCATCGACACGCTGGTCGGACGGCTTGAGGAGGCAGGTCCTCCTGAGCTGGTGGTCCTGGAGGCAACCGGCGGCTTTGAGCGCCCGGCTGCTATGGCCCTCGCCGCTTCGGGCATCGCGGTAGCGGTGGTCAACCCCCGCAAGGCAAGGGACTTCGCCAAGGCGACAGGTACCCTAGCCAAAACCGACCGGATCGACGCCTATGTCCTCGCCCGCTTCGCCGAGGCGCTCAAGCCCGAGCCCAGGGCGCTGCCGGACGAGGAAGCCGTCCTCCTTAGCGAGATCCTCGACAGGCGCCGCCAACTGATCGGCATGCTCGTCGCTGAGAACAACCGTCTCTCGGCGATTGTCTCTGGTCCGGTCAAGAAGCGCATTCGAACCCACGTCGGGTGGCTGGAGAAGGAGCTTAAGCGCGCCGACCGGGACCTCGAGGAAGTCGTCGAGGCGAGTCCTGCCTGGCGTGAGAATGAGGTTCTCCTGCGCAGCGTTCCTGGCGTCGGCCCTACGCTCGCAAGGACGCTTCTGGCCGAACTCCCTGAGCTGGGGACCCTCACCCACAAGCGTCTCTGTGCCCTCGTGGGCGTCGCCCCCTTCGCCCACGACTCCGGTAGGATGAGGGGAAAGCGGGAGGTGTGGGGCGGCAGGGCGAGAGTGAGAACCGCTCTCTACATGAGTGCCATGGTCGCCTCCCGCCACAATCCCCTCATTCGGGAGTTCTACGAACGACTGGTTGAGGCGGGCAAGCCCAAGAAGGTGGCGCTGGTAGCCTGCATGAGGAAGCTGCTCTCTATCCTCAACGCCATGATGCGAGACCGGACTCCCTGGAGGTCTATTCATGCTCTAACCCCTTGACTCTCAAGACGGCTGCTTTATGTGGGTCGTCCAGGCACATATCCTGGATGACGCCCAAGAAGGGGGCCGAGGATGGCTTGAGAATGCCTGCCGCTCGATGGCTGTGGAAGAATCGCCCCTCGGTCCTCCTGGAGGTCCCGACTGCTAATAGAGATCGGCGATTAAAGAGTCGCTAAGTAGGGAGCCGTCGGCGGGATTCTCCGAGGGCAAACGGCTAAAAGCGAGGGACGGGGGTGGTAATGGACAAGGCTCGGGCGGGCGTAGACGCCGGCAAGGAGTTTCACTGGGCTCACGTACTTGACGCCTCGGGGAGGCAGCTGCTCTCTCGGAAGGTCGAAAACGACGAAGCAGACATCCTTAAGCTCATAGACGAAGCTCTCTCGTTGGCCGAAGAGATTGTCTGGGCAGTGGACCAGCCAGGAGGTGGCGCGGCGCTCTTGCTGGCGCTGCTGTGGGAGCGAAACCAGAGGGTGCTCTACGTCCCAGGCCTCACCGTAGACCGAGCCCGCGACACCTACCGCGGTGAGTCCAAAACCGATGCCCGTGATGCCCGCGTCATCGCCGACCAAGCACGTATGAGGCCGGACCTCAGCGAGCTTAGAGCAGGTGAACAAGAGATCGCCGAGCTGCAGCTCCTCCTCGCTCGCCGCCGCGACCTCATCATCGACCAGAGCAGGACCATCACCCGCCTAAGAGAGGCACTTCTGTCTTTGTTTCCGGCACTGGAACGAGCATTGGATCTGAACAGCAAAGGTCCCCTTATCCTCCTCACTCACTACCAGACTCCCACCCACCTTAGACGAGCAGGCCATAAACGTATTGCTGCCTATCTCAGAAACCGCGGCGTCAAAGGGTCCGCGAGCGTAGCGCACAAGGCACTTAGCGCTGCCAGATCCCAGAGCGTTAGCTTGCCCGCACAGGACGTAGCCTCTCGCATAGTTGCAGAGCTCGCCGCAGAGGTGCTCTCCCTCAAGGAGCGCATCGAGAGCATCGATGAGGAGCTCAGACAACGTTTTTTCGTCCGTCCCGAGGCTCGGATTCTCGTTAGTTTGCCAGGCATGGGACCGATCCTCGGGGCCGAGTTCCTGGTAGCCGTGGGCGACATCTCTGCTTTTGAGAGTGCAGACCGGCTCGCCGCCTACGCAGGTCTTGTTCCGGCGGCTCGTGACTCCGGCAAGCGGGTCGGTAACCACCGCAGGATGCGAGGTGGCAACAAGACCCTAAAGCGGGTCTTCTACCAGTCGGCCTTCTCTAGCCTGCGCGGTTGTGCGGAGTCCAGGGCCTTCTACGATCGCAAGAGAGTCGAGGGCAAGAGGCACACCCAAGCTCTCATCGCCCTAGCGCGTCGGAGGGTCAACGTACTGTGGGCGATGCTGCGTGACGGAACCACGTTCGAGACCCGCTCTGCGGCTTGACATTTTCATAGAGATTCTTCTAGGCACTTCTTCTAGGCACTT
>JALZHG010000363.1 GCA_030914045.1 Chloroflexota bacterium
CTCCTATACCGGGCGATGAGCGCCCTGGCTAGGGTAATGTGCTCGAACTCGCGCAAGTAGCTGAGGTCGTCGCCAGAGGACAGCCCCGCCTCACGCGCCCACTCCAGGGCTTCGGCCAACCTGCCTTGCCTGAGCCACACCCGCGCCTTGCGTGCCGCTACGGGATGCACGTAGGGGTCGGGGCTCCGGATATACAGGCGCTCCGCCTCGTTGAGCAGGACCAGGGCGCCGCCGAAGTCTCCGTGGGCTTCCTTGATTCGCGCCATCGCAACGTACCAGCGATACCGGTTTCCCGATAGCCCGCTGTGTGCACCCAACTCCTTGCTTTTCAGCAAGTCCCCTACGGCGCCATCGAGATCATTGCGCTCGCGGCGCAGTTCACTCATTCCCACGTAGAGATCTGCCGTTCCCGGGGGCATGGACTCGCCTTGACCCGCCGCGCGTTGCAGTGCCTGCTCATAGATGCTTGCGGCCTCGCGCAGACGACCTTGCGCCGTCCTGATGTCCGCCAGCATAAAGATAAATGCGCCACTGTTTGACTGGGTGATGTCACCGGCCATTCGTAGACTCGCCATGCCATCGGCGAAGGACCGGTAGGCTGCCTCCAGGTCTCCGCTGTTCCAGTGCGCGAGCCCCAGGAGCGCAGCCGCAGCGCTGCGCCACAACGGGTCACCCTCAGGCAAGAGGTCGAGTGCCCGCTGGGCGTAATTCACGCTGCCGGGCACATCGCCGAGCGCCCCGGCATGATAGGCACGAGCGATGGCGGTTATCCCCGGCAGGCACCGAAACTCCTCTTCGTCCACGACGACCATCGGGGCCGATGGAGCTTCCGGTCGTTCGCTTATACGCGCCGTACCATCGAGCGACCGTTCGGCATCCCGCAGGCGGTCCTCGCTCGCCTCCAGATCGTCAGGGAGCAACGCCACGGCATAGTACGCGCTGAGCACAGGCCGCGTGCGAACCAGCTCGTCCGGCAATGCCTTCAGCCAGCCAAGGAACGTCTCCGCCTGACTGCTCATGAGCATGGCCCTGGCTGCCAGCTCGACCAACCCTGCTGCTCGCCCAAGATCCTCAGCGGCAAACGCATGGCGGATCGCTTCGAATGGCAGGCCGTTCTGCTCATACCACGTGCTGGCCCGTCGATGCAACGCAGGTACCTGCTCGGGGTGTTCCTCCATCAAGCGCGCGTGCACGACATCGGCGAAGAGGTGGTGATAGCGATACCACTGCCGCGTGTCATCGAGCGGAACGACGAACAGATTGCTTCGTTCCAGGATCTCCAGCATCCCGCTGCCATCTGCTCGCTCGGTGACGGCATCGCACAGCGGACCACTTAACCGGTCGAGAAGCGCGGTGTGCAATAAGAAGCTGCGCACACGGTCGGGTTGGCGCTCGAGGACCTCTTCAACCAGATAGTCCAGCACGAAACGATGGCTGCCGGTGAACGCCTGGATAAAACGTGCGGTGTCTGATCGCCCGTGCATGGAGAGGGCTGCCAGTTGCAGGCCGGCAATCCAGCCTTCGGTGCGGGCTTCCAGAGCGGCGATGTCGTCCGTTGAAAGGCGCAGACCCATCACGTGGTTGAGAAAGGCGGCGGCTTCGGAGGAAGTAAACCGTAAATCTGTGGCGCGCAGTTCGGTCAACTGGCCGCGGGCGCGGAACCGTGCCAGGGGGAGCGGGGGATCCTCACGGGTGGCGATGACCAGATGTAGCTGCGGCGGCAGGTGCTCGACGAGAAAGGTGAGGGCCTGGTCAACCGGTTGGGCATCGATCGCGTGGTAGTCGTCCAGGACGAGGATGAACGGGTCCGGGAGGGCGGCGATGTCATTGAGCAGGGTCGTCAGGATCGCGTCGATGGGCGGTGGCTGCGGAGATTGCAGCACACGCAATATACCCTCTCCAATCGTCGGCGCAACGGTCTGCAACGCAGCGACGAGGTACAGGAGAAAGCGGGTGAGGTCGTTCTCCCCCGCGTCCAGCGACAGCCAGGCGGTTGGTCGCTCGCAATGAGCAACCCATTCACTGAGGAGCGTGGTTTTCCCGAAGCCGGCGGGAGCCGAGATGAGGGTCAGCTTGCGGTGCAGCCCTTCGTTCAACTGCTCGGTCAGGCGCGGGCGCAGGACCACGTTCGGCCGCAGTGGCGGGATGTACAGTTTCGTCGCTAACAGTGGCGTCGACATAGATTAATTGCTCGACTGTTGTGCTTTGGCAACCAGGGATCACCAGCAAAGGGTCACATCCAGAAATACGAGCACACGCTCACTCGCGGGTGTATTTATAGTAGGTGTTCCGCGAGATGCCGACAATCTCACAGATCTCGCGAATGCTGTACTGCGGATCGCGCTTGAGCGCCACGGCCGCTTTCCGCTTCTTTTCATCGACGCCCTTGGGCCGTCCGCCATTGCGGCCACGAGCGCGGGCGGCAGTCAGTCCCGCATGCGTGCGTTCCCGAATCAGATCGCGCTCAAACTCGGCGAGCGACGCAAACAGATGAAAGATCAGCTTGCCACCCGCGGTTGTGGTATCGAGCTGCTCCTGGAGGCTCCGAAAGCCGACGCTGCGCCCCGCTAGGTCTTCGACCGTTGCTACAAGATGGGCGAGTGAACGCCCCAGGCGGTCCAGTTTCCAGACCACCAGGATATCCCCAGCACGACAGGCATCTAACGCCGCCGTCAACCCCAGTCGCTCGGTTTTGGCCCCACTCACAATATCAGTGAAGATGCGCTCACAGCCTGCCCCTCGTAGCGCATCCTGTTGGAGATCCAAGCGTTGATCGCTGGTTGACACGCGGGCATAGCCAATCAGCATGATACGTCCTCCTTATCGGATCGCATGATGTCTGTGTATAGGAGAGCACTAAAAGACCCGGGGGTATGGACGAGGACAGGCACGTTCATGCTGTCACGGTTTGGCCGAAGTCGCCGACGTCGTACGTTCTCTGTGACGAAACACGTCGGTGCCTCAGCGTCGTTTTCTACCGTCCGGCTGGGGCAATGGCTGGTTCTCTGTCCGCGTGTATTTGTAATAGGTATTGCGTGAGATCCCGACGATTTCACAAATCTCTCGAACGCTGCGCTGGGTATCCTGCTTCAAGGCAAGTGCGGCTTGCTGCTTCTTCTGATCGACGCCCCTTGGACGGCCACCGTTCCTGCCT
>JALZHG010000364.1 GCA_030914045.1 Chloroflexota bacterium
ATGTCGAGGATGACCGAGTTGCCGTCGGCCTCCTCGAGGCTGATATCCTCGGGAAAGACTCCGGGCTCCTGCTCGGGGAGTCCATCGATCACCTTGACCACCGTGCCGTCGGCGGCCGCGATCGCCTCCTGCCCGTAGATCGTATAGCTATCGAGGTCTTTCTTCTTGCCGCTATAGAGGCGGCTGTCGGCGTCGAGCTGCTCGTAGTCGACGGCATAGCGCTGTGCGACCCAGACCCGCCCGTTGACCGGGAGCGTCGCCCGGGTGTGGCGGGTGGCGTCGCAACACGAGTCGGCCGCCAGGTAGTTAGAACCCCTTAGCGGGGGCCCGACCACGGCTACGTCGCGGCGGTCGACCTCCGTGGGTCCGACCAGCTCGGTGATCTTCTGTTGACCGGGCGGGGCTGCGGCGGCCTTCAGCGACAGACGGTGGACCAGCCGGTCGGGCACCTGGTTGGCCTCGGCGAAGATCACGTGCAGGAAGATGGTCGCCGTCATCGACGGGGCGAAGGTGTCGGCGGGCTCCCGAAGGCCGGCCGCCTCCAGCCGGCCGGCCACTTCTTCCGCGTCGAGGCGGCTGAGAACGTCGTCGGTGTCGGCGTCGAGGACCTCAAGCTGCCCGATGGTCGTCTCACCACTGGTGAAGTTGGTCGCCTCGAGCTCGTACACCAGGTGTGTTCGGCCGTCGGACCCGGCGAACGGGACGGGGGAGTCGAGCACCTGGCCCACGATCGGGGTGAACTCCTGGGTGTCCTCAACCGCCGCCGTGGTTGCGGTGGTCGAGTCGCCGTCAGCCGTCGTTCCAGCCGAGCTTTGGGTGTTTTCGTTGGTGGCGGAAGTGTCGTTTTGTGCCCGTTGCCCGTTGCCGCAGCCCGCCAAGACTAAGATCAGGGCAGTGACGACGAGCGCGAGTCCGAACACCGTAGAGCCCGCCCTACCCATGCGCGTTCCCTTCGCCGCCACGTTCCTGAGCATGGCCCGCTCCTTTGCTAGCCGAGGGGAGAGCGAAAGAAAGACTCCTCCCCGTTGCTTAACAGGCGCAGCATACCCCTCCGAGAGTGGAAGCGCCTCGCCCACATGAGCTATCTTGGGTGTTGCTAGTCATTGCGAACTTCGTAGAACTCCTCTTCCACGCACTCCGGCTTCCACGCACTCCGGTGAATACAGGCGGCAGTAAGGGCGACGAGGACTCACGCCCGAGCGTACGCTTGCATACATTCGCGGATCAGTTCGTGGGTTTCGTCGGAGCCTAGCCAACCACGGATCTGGACCTCCTCGTCGCCCTCGAGCCGCTTGTATACCTCAAAGAACTGCTCGATCTCCCGCAGGTTCTCCTTAGGTAGGTCCTCCAAAGCGCCTATGTCCGCGAAGCGCGGGTCGTCGTCGGGGACGGCAAGTACGTTGTGCTCCTCGCCCTTGGAGTCGGCTATGTGCAGCGCTCCGATCGGGCGGGCCCGCACCACGCAGCCGGGGAACGCAGGATCATAGGCGGCCACCACTACGTCCAAGGCGTCGCCGCGGTCGGTCAGCGTGGAGGGCACGAAGCCGTAGTCGGTAGGGTAGCGGACGGCGCCCGGCAGGACCCTGTCGCGCATGATGACCCCGAGATCGGGTTCGTACTCGTACTTGTTGCGGCTGCCCACGGGGACCTCTATGACGGCGTTGACCAGCCGCGGGGCTTCTTCTCCGATGGGCAAGGTTTCGAGGTTCGTTTCCATCTTGTGCCGTCCTCCTCCTGAGCGTGAGCTGTTCACCCTAACATGGTAGCCTGCGGTCACGTTCTACTCTTAGAGCGAACTTCGTAGAACTCCGTAAAGCGGAAGTTCAACTTCTGAGAATTCATATTCCACGCACTCCGGTGAATAAGGCCTGCTACCGATAGCAGAGGTCGTCTCGCTCGACAGGGAACTCGTCGGGGCACCCACCGCCAGGCATTACCGGAGCAGGCCCTATCGTAGGACCGCCGGAGTCGAATAGGCTAGGGCTTGGCTGTGGGGTCGGGCTCGGGGAACGTGTTGGCTCGGGCGTTGGAGATGAACTAGCGGTAGCTGTCTCACTGGCAGTAGGCGAGGTACCAGCGGCGGCTGTCGCACTACCGGCGGTTGAGCCTGCCGCTCCAGCGCAGTTGTCCACCGTCACTGTGTATTGTCTATCTTGACCCTCTCCCAGAATGTCTACCTTGCGCGAAGCCGGATTGCTACTATGCTTCGATAAGCTTGCACCTCTGACCATGGGAAAGGAGTTCGGGTGTCGGTAGAACGAAACAAGGAGTTGTCACCAGAACAACGTGAAGAACTACTCAGAGCATTGAAAGCCCGTTTTGAGAAAAACATGAACCGCCATAAAGGTCTTGAATGGGCGAAAGTACAAGCAAAGCTGGAAGCTAATACTGAAAAACTGTGGTCGCTCAATGAAATGGAAAGAACTGGCGGTGAACCGGATGTTGTTGGTCATGATAAAAAGACGGGCGAATACATTTTTTATGATTGTTCAGCGGAAAGTCCTAAAGGCCGCAGAAGTGTTTGTTACGACCGTGAAGGGCAGGAGGCAAGGAAAGAACATAAACCAGAAAATAACGCTATTGATATGGCTGCTGCCATGGGCATTGAGCTTTTAACGGAAGAAGAATATCGGGAGCTGCAGAAACTTGGAAATTTCGATTCGAAAACCTCGAGCTGGGTGAAAACACCTTCTGATATTAGAAACCTCGGCGGCGCCCTCTTTTGTGATCGCCGCTACGACACCGTCTTCGTGTATCACAACAGTGCGCCCACTTACTATCGTGCTAGGGCTTTCCGTGGCTCGCTAAGGGTCTAAATTTTGCACAGACAGCGAAGTGGGGTCTGCTTGTCTAAAGGAAAATCGCTGGCGATGAGGTATAAGCACCGTCTATATCGTCCGGAGGGTGGAAATTCTCGGGTAGTTCGTTTGTAAGTAGATGTGAGACGTTGCTACAGAATCCCTTTTCTTGCATGCTATAAAAGTAGCGATAGGGGTGTGGCTGAGGGCTAAAAGTAGTTCTCAGGCGTCCCCATAGGTACCGGGGCGGGGGAGAGCGGAGGAGATTGCTACCGGGAACTTCCGAGAATTCTTAAAAACATGCGAAGTTCGCAGAATTCCATACTACTAAGCACTTCAGTGAATAGGTAAGAGA
>JALZHG010000365.1 GCA_030914045.1 Chloroflexota bacterium
GCGGATATCCGAGCGGACGTAATACATCTCATCCTCGATGCTCATCGCGTTGGGCGTCAGGCGGGCGCGGCCCTGTCGAGCAAGGCTGGTTCCTCGCCGTTGCGCTGAAGCTGTGGTAGTAGCGGCCTGGGTGCGGGGCTGCGTAGCACGAGGGGCAGGTGTGCTGCGGGCAGAGAGGGTAGCGGCGTCGGTCCCTACTTCAACGGTCGTAAACTCTGCGTCGTCCAGGTCTACACCATCGCGCCCGTCGGCCGTGTAGCCCTCGACTAGAGAAGTAGCCCCAGCCGACTGCGCGGCCGCCCGCCTGCGCCACTGTTCCTCACGCGACCTCTGCTGATTTGCCTTGTTCGGCCTGCTGCCCTTTTTCGCCATCGTTGCTGAAACTCCAATTCTAAGTAGATTGAGTCGTTCGCGCTAGCTGACTGGCTAGCTAACTCTCCCTGTCGCCCACAACCTTGTACTCGCCGTCAATCGAGCGCTCTTCCTGCGACACCCGGGCCGTGCGCTGCCCCGAACCGTTGCGAGGCGGCTGGCTCCAGGCACTTCCGCTGTTCCCGCCACTGTTCGAGCCGCCACCGCTGCCACCGTAACCGAGGGCGCGTCTGTGCTCGTCTACCACATAGCTGGGAGCGAGTTTCGCCATCAGACTCATACCAAGCACGATCACACCGATGTCGTCCAATTGTCCCAAGATGGGGATAAAGTCAGGCAGTACGTCCAGCGGCATGACGAGGTAGAGCACTACCAGCAGGGGAATACCATATTTCACCCAACTGGGCACGCGGGGGTCGTTGAAAAGGCGAAACGCCAGGCGACCGTTCTCCAGTAGCTGAGTGATTGTCTCCGACATGTGCGGTTCCTCCGTGTAGAGCGTTTGTTAGTCCCTGTTCGATAGAATCAGGATGCGTGCCGCGCTCTGGGACACCCTATTATATAGGACCGCCCGTCCTTTTGCAACTTGACACATAGGCACGCTTTTGATATAGTTCCTTGTTGTTGGGCACCGTGGCCAAGTGGCAAGGCAGAGCTCTGCAAAAGCTCCATCAGCGGTTCGAATCCGCTCGGTGCCTCCCTCAATACATTCCTCAATCTTAAGCCCTCTGGGGCTTTCTTTTTACCCACATGATAGTCGGCACCCTCAAAGTTACCCTCTACCTCCCCGAGAACTATTCGCTGAAGGACAAGCGGCAGGACGTCAGGTCGCTGCTCGCCCGCACCATCAACCAGTTCCACGTGGCAGCCGCCGAGGTCGGAGAATTGGACCAGTGGCAGCGCGCAGTTATCGGCATTGCCTACGTCAGCAATAACGCCCGGCATGCGAACGAAGTACTTTCCAAGGTGGTCAACTTCATCGAGAGCAATCTGCTGGAGGGGCACATGGAAGACTACGTGATTGAGGTGATTCACCTCGAGGACTAGGCTCTGGTTCGCCACGAAACGCCCATCGGTTGAAATCGAGGGTTAGCACAAGGCCGACGCCCGTCGACTAAAGTCGAGGGCTACACAAGGCAAAGTCCCTGCGGGACTTTAACATTCCATTAGATATTTAAAGAGCCTTTGAGATGAACCAGTCTGCCCTGCGGCAGACTTTGCAAGGTGTAGCCCTCGACTTTAGTCGACGGGCGTCGGCTGGCGACAATACACAAACCACGGCCACCCTACCCCTCGTTGACGGCACCCTGTTTCCACAATATACTCGGCTTTGGTCCCTTTGTTCGTCCACCAAAGCGGAGGCTTCTTCATGCGCTTACGGCGCAGCCGTCACACACACAGCGTTAAGCGCTCATATCGCCCGCCTCGTTCATATCACTTGCGGCACCCCCTGTTCAGGCTTCCTGGGTTCGTATCACTTCTCTCCCTGGTCTTGCTCGCGATCCTGGCTGTTAGTTCAAGCGCGCCCGCCGCTGCCACCGTCCAGGCACAGGCTGCGTCGGGGCCTCAGGTGCGTGGCGCGGACCACACGTTGCGTGCCGGCTCATTTACCTCAGGCTTCGCGGTGAACAGCGTGGAGAAGGCTTCTAGCGCCACTCAGGGGCCTGAGAGCAGTTTGAGGCTACCGGCGGGCAAGCATAGGGAGGCTTTCACCTCCGGCGTGATTGAGGCACCGTTCGACTTCACCGACGTTGCTCCCCACTGGTGGGCTGAGGTGCCGGAGCAGACCTATGTGCTGGTGGAGTTGCGGACGAGCCGCGACGGCCACTTGTGGGGTGAGTGGGAACCAGCCGACCTGGAAGACATCATTATGCCGATGGACGCCGTGACGCAGACCTATGCCTCCACCATCGCTGTGCCGCAGGCCGAGCGCACCCACCGCTTCGTCCAGGGCCGCGTCACGCTATCAACCAACAACCTGAACCGCACTCCGGTCTTCCACGAGCTCACCTACACCTTCATCGACGCCGGGGTGACGGCCAGTCCTCCGAAGGGGCAGTCCGCCACAATCCAGAGCGCGCCGGGCGACGTGCCCAAGCCCAGGGTTGTGCCCCGCACGGACTGGGGAGCGCCGGACGGTAACAGCAGCCCCAAGTGGAAGCCCAAGTACCGGCGGGTGACGCACATCATCATCCATCATACAGCCACGCCTAACAACGACACGGACTGGGCGGCCCGCGTGCGTGCCATCTGGTACTACCATGCGAACACTCGCGGCTGGGGCGACATAGGCTACAACTACCTTGTGGACCCCAACGGCGTGATCTACGAGGGCCGGTTCGGCGGCGATGACGTGGAAGGCGGGCACTCCTACCCCTTCAACACCGGGGCGATGGGAGTGGGCATGATAGGCAACTTCATGGCGGCGGCACCCAGCACCGCTGCACAGTCCGCCCTTATCGACCTTATCTCGTGGAAGGCGACCCAGCGCGGCATCGACCCGCAGGGTTCCGGCCCCATCACCGGCTATACAAACTGCGGCGGCGTGGTGACCTACACCCGCCCCACAATCGCCGGGCACCGCGACTACAAAGGCAACGCCTGCGGGCGCGACTACAACTCTTCCACCTGCCCCGGTGACAGGTTGTGGGACATGCTGCCCAAGATACGGGACTCCATCGTGGCCGAGCAGCCGCCCCTCAGAGCTACCTTCACCCAGCACGACACGCCGGGCAACCTGAACCCGGGCACTACCCTCAACGTCAAGCTCAACG
>JALZHG010000155.1 GCA_030914045.1 Chloroflexota bacterium
GTTGGCGTCAGTAACGCATGAATATCGAATTAACATTTCCCTGGTAATCCTTTACAGGAAGGCGAATAGAATGGGCCGACGGAACCAACTCCCGCCTTTGTCATTCTGAACCCAGTGAAGAATCTCGTCCTTCAGGAAGGTGTCGCCCCTTTCCTCATGCAACTACTAGCTGGTGCCACGGTGTGCAGAAAGAAAGGTGTGACTTAAGTGCTGAGGGACGAGATTCTTCACTGGGTTCAGAATGACAAAGGCGGGAGTTGGTTCTCCTGGGCCTAGTCCTTAATGGCTGTGGGCTGATACCTAGAACGCAGCTAATGCTCGCCACGTGTGGTACAATTGAGTAGTACAAGCAGCCGCAATAGAGTAACCTCGCGGCATTTTCCACTAGCAAGTGCCAGGTTTTTCATGTCCTCAACCATCGCCACCAACAGCACCAACGGCAAGCGGGCCGCCTTCGATCTCGATGCCGAGCTTTACCGGCTATTCGGCTACCGGGAGTTCCGCGGCGTGCAAAAGCAGATCATCTCCCAGGTGCTACAGGGCACCGACACCATCGCGGTGATGCCCACGGGCGCGGGCAAGTCGCTCTGCTACCAGTTGCCCGCCATGCTGCTGCCCGGCACCACGCTCATCATTTCACCCCTCATCGCCCTGATGAAGGACCAGTACGACAACCTCCCCTCCGACGTGTACGGGCGCACCACCTTCATCAACAGCACGCTCGACACCGAGGAGCTTGCGCACCGCATGTCGGAGATCATCGCGGGCAAGTACAAGCTGGTCTATTGCGCGCCCGAGCGCCTCAGGCAGCAGCAGTTTACCGAGGCGCTACGCCGCGCCCGCATCTCCATGCTCGTGGTGGACGAGGCGCACTGCGTCTCGATGTGGGGCCACGACTTCCGCCCCGATTACCTGTTCATCGGCAAGTGCCTGCCCCAACTCGGCCACCCCACCCTGTTCGCCCTCACCGCCACGGCCACGCCGGAGATGCGCGAGGAGATTGGACAGCAGCTAGGCCGCAAGCTTAAGCCCATCGTGGCAAGCGTTTTCCGCCCCAACCTCTTCTACGAAGTGGAGGAGTTGAACGACAAGGAAGCCAAGCTAAAGCGGCTGGTCGAGATTTGCCAGCGCGAGCCGGGCTCGGGGGTCATATACGCCCGCAGCCGGGAGATGTGCGAGCAGATTGCCGTCATGCTGAGGCGCTCCGGCGTGAAGGCGGGACACTACCACGCGGGCATGGAGCCGGAGATGCGCACCGCCGCCCAGGAAGCGTTCATGCTCGACCGCACGCGCGTGATAGTGGCTACGATAGCGTTCGGCATGGGCGTGGACAAGAGTAACGTGCGCTTCATCGTGCATTTCAGCCCGCCCGACTCGCTGGAGGGCTACGTGCAGGAGTCCGGGCGCGCCGGTCGAGACGGACGACCCGCCCGCTGCATCCTGCTGATCACCCCCGGTGACAAGTCGAACCTGAGCCGGTGGCAGCGCGAAGAGCAGATGAAGATCGAGCCGTTGCGGGCCATCTACCGGGAGCTAGGCAAACACGTGCCCGTCGGCAAGCCCCGCTTCGTGCGCTTCGACGAGATAGAGCGGGACGCTTCCAACTCCGGCACTGCCGTGGACAGCACCCAGTCGCGCGTGGGCGTGAGCATGTTGGAGCGGGTGGGTCTCATCCTACGCCACCCGGACGCGCCCAAGACCCTGTACCTTACCCTGCTGCCCGAAGGAAGCGCCTCCAAGGACCCACAGTTCCGCAACTTTCTCAGCATCACGGGTCTGACGCAGAGCCAGCCCATGCGCAAGGACACTGCTGCCCTGGCCGAGGCCTTGCAAGTCACCCCGCCCGAACTGGAGCGGCTCACCCTGGTGTGGGAGGAGCACGGTTGGCTGAGGGCACGTGGCGAGCGGCGCGACCCCGTTATCGAGCGCCTGAAGCCGCCCGCCGACACCGCCCAGACGATCCAACGCCTCCTTGACGAGCAGGAGCGCACCCAGCAACACCAGATCGACCAGATGATGCGCTATGCCACCGCCAACCGCTGCCGGCATGAGATGCTGGCCGCTCACCTGGGCGAGCAGATAGAGGAGTGCGGCACCAGTTGCGATTACTGCGCCCCTCCCGCCGACCGCCCCGAATCGGTGTCCCAGACCGCCGAGCTACCCGACAATCCGGGGCAGGTGATAGTGGAATGCCTGGTGTCGTTCCCCTTCTCGGCGGGCAAGCCCAGCCTGGTAAAGGCGCTCACCGGCTCGGCTGCCAGCAACGTGACGCCCGACCGCGTCCGTCACTTCGGCGCGCTGGCCGCTGCCTCACCCAGCGCCATCCAGCGGGCCATAGATGAGCTTGTCGAAGGTGGCTACCTGGCCTTCTACGAGCACGACGAGGGCTTCAAGCTGCTCCGGGTCACCGAAGAAGGGCTAGAAGGCGTGCCCCGTAACGCCGTGTCTCTAAAGCAGAAGCGGCAGCCGAAACAGCGCGACCGCTCGGCCCCTGAGCCGAGACAGGACCGCGCGGCCCGCTTAGACACCGGACGTGTGAAAGCCCCCCGGCAGGAAGAGGAAGACCGAGAGCCGACCCAGGAAGAGGCTGACCTGTTCGAGCGGCTGCGACAGTGGCGGCGTGTGATCGCCAACCGCTTGGGCCTGCCCCCGTACATCATCTTCCACGACAAGACGCTCTGGGCCATCGCGAAAGCACAACCCACCACGGTGGAAGAGTTGCTTCAAATCAAAGGCGTGGGTCAGAGCCACATCGATAAGTACGGCGACGAGCTATTGGCAGAGCTAGCCGGGATTGCGGCGGGCGCTGAGGACGACCTGTAACGGTTAGCAGTGCAACGGTTAGAAGCTATCTCAAAAAAACACTGTCGAACATCACCACCAAAGCTCCACCATGTCATTTCGAACGCAGTGAGAAATCTCGTCCTTTACCCCGATATTTCCTCTTACTTACGATACCCTATGGCTGAAGGAAAGCTGATACTATGTGCTGAGGGACGAGATTTCTCACTGCGTTCGAAATGACATGGTGGGGCCATGTGCTTATATTCCATGCTGTCATGTTAGTGTCATTTTTGGATGAGTTCTAGACCTGTAACGTAAAGCAAAAAGAGCAGAGGCGTAGAGCGTTGAAACTCTACGCCTCTGCTCTTGCAAGGACGGAGGAGATCGTCACCTGCGGGCAGTGTGCTAAGGATTGATTATGACCTTGCGGGCGCGGTTGTAAAAGATACCAAGCGCCACGATGCCGCCGAAGACAAGCAAGCCCCCCAGGAAGCCACCCAAGAAGAAGGCCACAACCTCGAATGCGAACCCGAACACAAAGGTCAGCCCGGCGTTCACCCCTGCCATGCGCCGCAATTCCCTGTCGTCGGCGTTCAGTACGGGGAAGACCCTGCGCCCCAGCACGGTGTTGGCCCACTGCGACGGACGCGGCAGGTTGAGCATCGTCAGCATGCCGACGAAGGCCGCCAGCCATGCCCCCGTAATGATGCCGCCCACCACCGGCTTCAGTATGAAGCCCAGCGCCACTAGAATGAATATAGCGGCAGCGGCAGCAATCACCCAGAACCCCACGCGCTCCAGCTTGAAGCGGGCGGGCACGCGCCTCGGAGGGGCGTAGGTGTTAGTGTACGAGCCTGCGGAAGGGTCCGCCGACACGAGCGGTCCGCCCCCTGTCGTTTCCGGCAAGTCGGCAGGCGCTCCGGGCTTCACGCCCACATTTGCATCCCTGGTGTAACTCATCTTCAATCTCCCAACCCTGATTACTTCCAACACCCTATATACGCGCCCAGGTCTCCCGGTGTTTCACAATGGCTAGGTCAATCTCAGGTCAGGGCAGGCGCATCTCCGCCAGGTGGTGCTCGCCCTGTGCGCTCCTATCAGCATAGTGCAAGACCAGTTCCAGGCTATGGGTGTCCTCTACGTAATGTAGCTGGAGGATGTTGCGCACGTTGTTGCCGTTCAGGTCGATGTAGTAGGTGGTGCCGTTCTGGAAGGAGTAGTTACTGAGCACGAAATCGTCGGAGCCGAGCCGCAACACGTTGTTCCCCAGGAGTTGCAGGGTCAGTGGGCCTGACTGCAACGCCCAACCGAGCAGTCCCAACCCACCGCACATGGTCAGCAGAAACCCCAGGCAGCCGACCTTAAGCGCGCGCATGCGCATTCGCCGCGGTTTCGCACCGCGAGACCTTTCAGGCGTCTGTTCAGCGGGCTTGGAACTCTCTCGGTCGTACACGCGGTACCTCGCAGTTAGCAACCCGGCCGCGCCATGAGGCTGCAACGGCCCCGGCGTGCTATAATTATATTGGCATTTACCCTAATGGCAAGGGAGGATATCTGATGCTTGTAGTGATGGTACGAATCCCGGTAGGCTCGCGGGAAGAGAGCGACCGGATGCTGGAACGGTTCCGAAACCGCGCCGGGTTGGTGGACGGCATGCCCGGCTTCATGGGCTTCGAGCTTTTGCAGGGCGACGGCGAGCTTATCTCTCTCACCCGCTGGGCCTCCCGGGAAGACCTGAATAACTGGATGAACAGCCAGGCCAACGCACAGGCGCACGCCCGCGTCCCCCGCCCCACCGGCGGCGGGCACCCCGAAGGCGGCACTCACGCTCACGGCAGCCAGGCCCAGCACGCACCGGACGCCTCTTCCGCACAGCCTCAATCCGGTGGACATACGGGTCCGCAGGGCAGCAGCGTCATGGTCTATGAAGTGGTGATACCCGCCAGGACAGGCAGTTAGTTGAACGGAATTGGCGATACTTTTGCCTCTTTCTCCTGGATCTACCTCTTAGGAGCGGCCTATACTATATACATGCTGAGTCGCGGCTGGAAGCAGCTTTGGAGTCCGCGTGCGGGAGCGAGCACCCGCCAGCTTGCCGCCATGATAGCGTTCTTCCTGCTGGTGCCGGTGGGGGTCTTGCTGCACGAGCTTGGGCACATGCTCGTCGCCCAACTGCTGGGCCTTCAGGTCTTCGGTCTGCACTACTTCTTCTACTGGGGATATGTCGTACACGCCAGTGGCACCGACCTGCAAAACTGGATAGTGTCCCTCGCGGGCAACTTCGCCAGCTACGCCCTGGGTGTGGCCTGTCTCTTCCTGGCCTTGCGCCTCCCGCCAAAACGCCCTGCCATCAACATCATCCTGGCCCAACTTGGCATACTTGAGATCGTGCAGACGCTCATCGCCTACCCGCTCATGAGCCTCGACCCCGCCTTCGAGGGCGACTGGGACACAATCTACTCGCTCGACACTCCCCTAGCCGCAGCCATCGTGCTTGCCGTGCATGTCGCCTCACTGGTGGCCTTCGTCATCCTGCTGAACCGCAACGCCCGCATGCGCAGGTTACTGGGCACATGAGGACCGACAAGAGACGAAACCGCCAAGACGCCAAGGACGCCAAGAACCACGCCAAGGATGTTAAGGTCTAGAGAGTACAAAAAGGACCAGAGTACATAAATCGTATCCTGGTCCTTCTTGTTTGGAACACTATCCTTAATCTTGGCGCGCTCTTGGCATCCTTGGCGTCTTGGCGGTTTCGTCTCTCCCCTTCCGTCCGCTACTGCATAAACTGGCCGAAGCCACCCATGCCGCGCCGCTTGCCCTTGCCGCCCTTCATCTTCATGCCGCCGCCCGTGAGGGTCTTCATCATCTTCTGCATCTGGCGGAACTGGTTGATGAGGGCGTTCACGTCCTGCACGGTGGTGCCACTTCCCCTGGCGATGCGGCGGCGACGGCTGCTGTCTATCACGTCGGGGTTCTGCCGCTCCTTGGGAGTCATCGAGCGAATAATTGCCTCAATGTGCTTCAGGTCGTCTTCCTTCACCTCGACCTTTTGCTGCCGCATCGCCTGCCCGAGGCCCGGTATCATGCCCAGCACCTGCTCCAGGGGGCCGAGGCGTTTGACCTGCTGAAGCTGGTTCAGGAAGTCCTCCAGGTTGAAGGTAGCAGTGCGCAGCTTCTTCTCCATCGCCTTCGCCTGCTCTTCATCGTACTCCGACTGGGCGCGCTCCACCAGGGTGAGGATGTCGCCCATACCGAGAATGCGGGAGGCCACCCGGTCGGGATAGAACGGCTCAAGCGCGTCGGTCTTCTCGCCGGTCCCGATGAACTTGATGGGCACGCCAGTCACTTCGCGCACCGAGAGGGCCGCGCCACCCCGGGTGTCGCCGTCCATCTTGGTCATGATGAGGCCGGTCACGCCCACCTTCTCGTTGAACTCGGACGCTGCGCGTACGGCGTCCTGACCCGTCATAGCGTCCACGACCAGCAGCACCTCAGTCGGGCTGAGGCGGCCCTTTATGGTGGCGACCTCCTGCATCATCATCTCGTCTATGTGGAGGCGGCCCGCCGTGTCGAGAATTACAACGCTGTGGTTGTTTGTCTGCGCGTGCCGCACGCCGTTGTTAGCGATGTTGACCGGGTCGGCACCCTGCGGCTCCGAATAGACCGGTACGTTCAATTGTTTACCGAGCGTGATTAGCTGGTGCACGGCGGCGGGGCGGTACATGTCGGCGGCCACGAGCAGCGGGTTCTGCCCCGCCCTGCGCATCTGGAGGGCCAGCTTGGCGGCGGTGGTTGTCTTACCCGAACCTTGCAAACCCACAAGCATGACCACCGAGGGCGGCGTGCGAGAAAGCTCTACCTTCGTCGGCTCGCCAAGCAGCTCTATCAACTGCTCGTGCACGATGCCCACGACCATCTGCGCGGGGGTGAGGCTCTTGAGCACCTCCTGCCCCAGCGCCCGCTCCCGCACCTTATCAACGAAGGTCTTCACCACCTTGAAGTTGACGTCTGCCTCCAACAGCGCGCGCCGCACTTCTTTCATAGCCTCGTCAATATCGGCCTCATCGAGGCGGCCCTTGCTGCTCAGCCTCTGGAAAGCCCCGTTCAACCTATCGGACAAACTCTCAAACATGTAGGTACCTTCTCTTTTGGGAGTTGTTAGTTGTTAGTTAATAGTTGTTAGAGGTTCTCCTACTAACAACTATTAACTAACAACTAACAACTATGAAAATAACGCGCTTACGAACTGCCTGGCGTCGAACTCGGCCAGGTCGGTAATCTTCTCGCCAGTGCCGATGTAGCGTATCGGCAGGTTCATTTCGCGGGCGATGGCGAACACCACTCCGCCCTTGGCGGTGCCATCCAGCTTGGCTACCGCCAGGTCGGTCACGTTCGCTACCTCGGTGAACGCCTTGGCCTGTTGTAGACCGTTCTGGCCCGTGGTGGCATCCAACACTAGCAGCGTTTCGTGGGGCGCGCCCGGAAGTTGCTTGCTGATAATCCGCGTCACCTTGCGAAGCTCTTCCATCAGGTTGATCTTGGTGTGCAGGCGGCCCGCTGTGTCGATTATGAGCACGTCGGCGTCACGGTTGATGGCGGCTTCCACGGCATCGAACACCACCGCGCCGGGGTCAGCGCCAATCTGGTGCCGGATTACCGGCGCGCCCACTCTCTCGCCCCAGATTTGCAACTGCTCAATCGCGGCGGCCCTGAACGTGTCACCCGCCCCGATAACCACGCTCCTGCCCTGGTCACGGTAGTAGCGGGCGATCTTGGCAATCGTGGTGGTCTTACCGACGCCGTTGACGCCCACCACCAACAGCACGTACGGGTGTGGCTCGGCTTCGGTTACGCTCGCGGAGCCATTGCCGTTGCGCCGCGATAACGCCCTCTCCGGCTGTTCAAGCACCCACACCAGCTCGTCCTGCAACGCCTGGTACACCGCCGAGGGCTTCTTGAGCCGGTCCGACGCCACGCGCGTCTTCAAGCGGTCCAGCACCTCGACGGTCGTGTCCACGCCCACGTCGGCCTGTATCAGCAGAGTCTCCAGGTCCTCCCAGATGTCCTCCGTGATCTCGTCCACCTCAAAGAGAGAAGCAACCTGGCGGAACCAGCTACGCTTGGTGCGTTGCAGCCCCTCCTCCACGCGCTCCTGCTGCTGCTGGACCTGCTCTTCATTTTTCGGCTGCTCTTTCTTCCTGAGCCAGTTAAACATGCATATTACTCCACGTCAAAAAAGCGGTCATACGTGGGAATTATACCAGAAATCGGGTTCGGAGACTGAAACGTGAAACGTGAAACGTGATGCGGCTCAGGCTGCACGAGGGTAACATAGGAACAGGGTCACCTCAAGTTCTGGAGGCGACCCTGTTATTCATGTCGTACTAAACTACCCATACCGCATCACGTTTCACGTTTCACGTTTCTGATCCAGCCTCACTGCCCTGCAAATCGTTCCACATCTCACGAACTTCGTTCAGCACCTGGCGCGTGTTGTTCCAAATTTCAGCCTGGCGATCCTTATCGGGGACGAACACCAGCAAGACGAGACCGCCGAGGGCGGAGAGCCAAAAGAAGAGACCCGTGGTCTCCTTGGTGAAGCTGACGCTGGCCCCGACGGCCGTGCCTACTGCTCCACTCACACCACGTCCGGCCGCCGACACCGCGCTGCCACCGGCGGACCCGGCTTTGCGCGCGCCGCTCGCCACGTCGGAAGCTCGATGCCTGCCGAACGTCGCGGCGTCCGAGGCCCGGTGCCGCCCGTACTCAAGCGCGTCAGCCGCCACAGGCTGAGCCTTGTCGAGCGCATCTTCCACGCGGTCGCGGGCCATGCTGAGGAGGTCGGACAGCACGTCGGGTGTCTGCGAGGCCACTTCGGCCACCTTCGGCAGCACATCCTCACGTACCCGTTGAGCAGCGTCGCCGGCCGTATGCGCGGCGGTGGGGATGATCTCGTCGCGGGTGAAGTTTACTGCCTGCCCACCGGCCTTACGAGCCTGCGGCACGACATCTTCCAGCACCTTCGAGGCCACTGCCAGGGCCACATCCCTGAGTATATCGCCCACAGATGAGCCGCCCTTCCCGGCGGCAGAGGCGATAGTGCGCGCCCGGCGGCCAACCTCCAAGCTCTCTGCGAACTTGCCCGCCCTGCCCTGCGCGACGGTCTCAGCTACCGGGGCAACGGTGTCGCGCACCTTGCCTATCGCATCCTGCGCCGCCGGAAGCACGTCATCGCGCACCCGCTGAGCTACGTTCTCAACCGCTTCCTGGGCCACCGGTAACACGTCGCTCAGGCGGTCGGCGGCCTTGGGTGCTATGTCGCCGCGCACCGATTCAATCGCGTCGCTCAAGCGCTCCTTCAACGTGTCGAGCAGGCTTTCGACGCCCTTCGTGTCGATGTCCACGTTGGACACCAGATCGCTTGCCCGCTTGCCTACCGAGGCGGCGGTCCCAGCGGCATCGAAGCCCTTGCCTGCGTCACGCGCGCCGGAGAGCACGCCCTCTGCCTGCTTCCGAACGTCCCGCGCCAGGTCGCCTACATCAAGGTCCTCGGCTGCGTGCCGAGCGCGAGAGAAGAGGCGGCCCGCTTCCTTTCCACCCGTATTTGCAGCCTCACGCAGGTCGATATGCTCTGCCACCTCACGTACCTGGCTGAGCGCGTCACCCAACATATCGGTGAGGTTTACGTTCCGGGCCGCGTGGCGCGCCGACTTGGCGACGTCACCCAGGTCTACGTTCCGGGCGGCGTGGGTTGCCGTATCAATTGCATCGCCGAGCAGGGCGCTCAGGTTGCCGGTGGGTACAGACGCGGCAGCCTTCGCGGCGGCCTTGGCACCCTTCTTACCAAGCTTCTGCGATTCGGCCAGCACATCCTCAAGCCGCTCCTTTGGGGAAGGCTCGCGGGTGCGCATACGGCCCAAAAGCACCAGGACGGCACCCACGACGGCAGCGAACAACGCGCTCAAGCTCAGGATGGGTACGAGGTCGTCATCCTCTTCCTCGAAATCGACATCGAAGTCCTCGAACTCGTCCGCCGAGGCACCCACGCCTACGTTCTGAGTCTCCTCGGCATTGTTAGTCTCGTTGGCATCATTATTGTCCATGCCAATCCTCCTTACGGATATATCCGAACTTCAAGCAAGCAAGTAATATGCCCTTGTACACGCCTGTTAACGTTTCGTCCCGCGATTTGAAGCGGCTATCCCATACGAGCATTGTCAGCTACAAGCCAAGAAGCCAAGACGCAGAGGACGCGCCATGAGAAGAAAGGGTTTGTGAGCAGAAGGAGCCGTAGAATGTAACCTCGCAATCCGCTCCCACGTGCACCCCAAACCCTAATCTAACCTGGCGTGGTTCTTGGCGTCTTGGCGTCTTGGCGTTTAGATACTCGTCGCGCCAAGCGCGTCATGGTTGCAGGGCGTCGGGCTTGCCATCGACCAGTATCCGTACTTCTTTCACCGATGGGAACTGCTTCAGGGTGAGAGTTATCTGCTCCTGGATGGCGTTCACTCGCGCCGAGCCGCCGCCGTACGCTGCCATCTCCTTGGTGAAGTCGGCTGTGGCAACGCCCTCCACGATAGTCAGCTTGCGAAGTCGTACTCGTGGACCCCAGTCGCTTTGCCGCCCGGCGTAGTTGAGCACTTCTTCGGGACTCGGCACGGCAGTAGTAAAACCGGCGAAGTTGCGCGGACCAATGCCCCACAATAGCTCGGTGAGCGAGGCCGCGCCCACCTGCCTCGTGCGCACGATTCGCCGCGTGATCTCGCGTGGGCCTTCGTCCAACAGCCAGTAGACCTTGACCTCCATTGTGTTCGGGTCGGAGGCGCTGAGGTAATTCACCCTGCGGCTGGCGATTACCGCCCCGGATGGTGACAGCAATTGCAGCGTGGCGGGCTGCGACGGCCACTCGGGAGGGGCGCTCTCGCCAGTCCAGTCGAGGCTGTCAACGAGCAGGCCGTTGCCTTCCTTGTCGAACAGCACGGGGTATCGTTCGGAGTATTCCTGCCCGTCCTGCCACTTGATCTTGAGCACTACCTCGTTGTGCAACCTGCCAACCCTCGCCTGCACATGTATGGGGAAGGTCACCTGCGCCCCATCCGCAGGGTAATCGATCCCGGTGCCGGTATTCGGCTTCACGGCCGTAGTGGCGTCTTCGGGCACGCTGGTCTCGTTGGGACTTACATCCGGCACCTCCGAAGTGACCTCGGGCGTCGGATCAGGTTCAGCAGTGGCCGTGAGTACCGGGTTGGCCTCATCGGTGTTTGTCGCCGCCGGTTGTCCAACCACAGTAGCCGCTGCAGATGTTTGGGCTGTGTTGGTC
>JALZHG010000156.1 GCA_030914045.1 Chloroflexota bacterium
CTACAAACGTGTACATTACTTGCAAGATGATCCACTGAGCGCAGCGAAGAATCTCGTCCCTCTGCACCCAAATATCACCTTTCCTTCAGCAACAGAGTCCCATTAGAAAGAAGAAACATCCCGTCGAAGGACGAGATTTCTCACTGCGTTCGAAATGACAAAGGGGCGCATTTTGTCGCCAGTGTTCGGGCTGCTATTTAGGAGATGGCTTCTGGTCAAACTCGTCAGCCCAGGCTCTCACCTTTGACTGGTGGGGCTTCCATGCCTGCCACACCGACTCCGCCCAACGCATCACCCGGCTGTTGTGGCCCTTCGCGTTGCTGGCGCTCATCACGTCGAGCACCGTCAATTCGCCTAACGAGGGCGGCGGTTCCATCCACGTCAGTCCGCGTCCCTTGTGCTTCTCCACGAATTGAGTGATGGCGCGGGTGGCGAAGGCAGGGTCAACGCCTCGTTCGAGCACCAGGCAGAGGACGAACAGGTGCGCCGATACCGACTGGCTCGACTGCTTGCCCGGCACTCCTGGGTGTTGCGCGGCGTACGTATCCACCACGAGCCTGTGTGCGGGACCGTAGCCCGGTCTATCCCCCTCCAGCACGTACCCTCGCGCCAGCAACTCGCCGTATGCCTGCCAGCAGCCGGGTGACGCGCCGATGTACCTGTGGGTAGGGCCATCTATGTCGGGTACCAAAGCCCCACAGCCTACGCAAGATATGAGCGCGGTCATAGTAACCTCCAATGGTCTATTCAGGGCCATTAGACCATTTATTGTTTAATTGAGACATGGTAGACTAGCATCATGAAGCCTGTGCGAATTCTATCCGAGCTAGTGGGGCGCTATACCTTCAGCGTTAGCATGACGGGCGCTCTACTCGGTGCTATTTACGGTTTCTTATTCTGGATATGGGTGTTGATCCAGATGTTCGATCCTTCGAGGCGTGATCCACCATTCTCGGACCTACGCTTTGATCTGGTGCAGTTTATGGTCTTCGTAATAGTTGCACTATTCCTGGCGGGGCTTTTGATGTCGATGGTAGGAGGCATCTTTGGCTCCATGCTCGGTATAGCCGCAGGTCTTGTGAGCGGGTTGATCCTGGGTATCTTGACCGTCCTGGCTTACTACCCTCCGGCTGAACGCAGGTACTACCGCCTGGCAACAGGTTTGGTAGCCGGGATCGCCGCTATTGCCACCACTTACGTTATCGTCTTTTACCTATTCATCCCTGGCTTAAATCCTGAACCTTCACCGGAGCGCGACCCGACTCTCCTGGGGTTTCTGCTAAGTCCGGCGCCAATCTCAGGCTTTGGCGCTTGGTGGGCCACCCACTTCGTCACGGACTGGTACCAATATGAGCTACCCGCGCGAGAGGCCCAGGAGGCTAGCCCCTCTTCTCCCACCCTGCTATAATATGCCGACTATCAGCATATTCGCAAAAAGAGGGAAGAAACACCGCCATGCCTAAGAAGCGCATTCTCACAGGGGACCGTCCCACTGGGGCTCTCCACCTGGGCCATTATGTCGGCTCGCTCGCCAACCGCATACGTCTGCAACACGAATACGACGCTTACATCATCATAGCCGACGTGCAGGCCCTCACCGACAACTTTGACGACCCGCAGAAGGTGCGCGACAACCTAGCCGAGGTGGCTATGGACTACATGGCGGTGGGCATCGACCCGAACATCGCCACCATCTTCGTGCAGTCCCTCGTGCCCCAGATTGCCGAGCTCACCGTCTTCTACTCCAACCTGGTCACAGTGTCGCGGCTGGAGCGCAACCCCACCACGAAGGATGAGATCCGCGAGAAGGGCATGGAGGAGAGCGTCACCTATGGCTTCCTCGGCTACCCGGTGTCGCAGGCCGCCGACATCACGATTGTAAATGCCGACCTCGTGCCGGTGGGCGAGGACCAGAAGGCCCATGTCGAGCTTACCCGCGACATCGTGGCCCGCTTCAACATCGTCTACGGGCCCACGATTACCGAGCCTGAGGCGCTCATTGGGGAGGTGCCCAAGCTGCCCGGCACCGACGGCAAGCCCAAGATGAGCAAGAGCCTCAATAACGCCATCTTCCTCAAGGACGACCCGAAGACGGTCGAGCGCAAGGTGATGAGCATGTACACCGACCCAACGCGGCTGCGCGCCACCGACCCCGGCCACGTGGAGGGCAACCCCGTCTTTTCGCTCCACGACGCCTTCAACCCCAACAAGGACGAGGTCGAGGAGATGAAGCGCCTCTACCGCATCGGAGGCATCGGTGACGTGGCGGTCAAGCGGTCGCTGGTGAAGGCCCTCAACGACTTCCTGGACCCCATACGCGAGCGCCGCGCCGAGCTTGAGGCCCGCCCCGATTACGTGCGTGACGTGCTGCTCGACGGCACCCGCCGGACGCGAGTGGTGGCCGACGAAACGGTGTCGATGGTGCGTCGGGCCATGAAGATAGACTACTTCCCCGGCACCGGCATGCACCCTTAGGTCGAAGTCATACGACGGCGCGGCACGCAAGCAGCCTCATGTTCGTTGAGCGCAAAGTTAATTGAAATGAGTGATGTACTGCTGTGCCTTCGGAGTCATGATATAGCCAGAAGCACAGCGCGTGTGCCGCCTTCACACTAACCGCATGCGCTGTGCTTTTTTACTATCTCCGCGGCTTCTACTGTGGGTATAGGCCACGGACGTGGGACTTTAGCAAGAGGGGAATGCGATGCTGATTGAAAGCAAGTTGGAGGCTCTTGGGCTCGTTCTGCCGGAACCGATGCAAGTGCCTGCGGGCCTGCGGATGCCGTTCAGTTGGGTGCGCGTTCGGGGCAACCGCGCCTACATCTCCGGGCATATAGCCGTGAACCCGGATGGCTCGATTGCCCAGCCACTCGGCAAAGTCGGGGCGGAGGTATCGGCGGAGGAGGGGTACCAGTCGGCGCGTCTGGTGGCCTTACACCACCTGGCGAGCCTGAAGCGCGCCCTGGGAGACCTAGACCGCGTAACGGCCTGGCTGCGGGTGTACGCTATGGTCAACGTCGCACCGGGGTTCAACCAGACTCCCCTGGTTACGAATGGCTACTCAGACCTCATCCTCGAACTTTATGGGCCGGAGGTTGGGGCGCATGCCCGCTCATCCATCGGGATGATGATTCCCCTCAACGCCCCGGTGAACTGCGAAGCCGAGGTGGAGATTGACGGCTAGCGGTTGTGCCCAGAACAACCATGCAAGCAGGGGGAATGTAATTTACTTGTTTTCCTTGTCACAAAGTCCATTTTGCAATACAATATAGCGGTTGGGGAGTAGCCACCCGAAAGTTCGGGTGAGCCGGTCGTCAGTACAGAGCGCAAGCTCTCGGTCGGCTCCCTTTGCAGCGATGCATTGTTGGCGAGACCATCACGATCCTGTGTCGTGGTGGTCTCGCTTTTTTGTCAGGAGGTAGTTAGTTCGTGGATACGCTCACGATTTGGATAGTGTTCAACATTTTCGTGCTGGTGATGCTGGCGCTCGACCTGGGGGTGTTCCACAAGAGCGACCATGCCATCAGCGTAAAGGAGTCACTCATATGGAGCGCTATATGGGTGCTGGTGGCGATAGCCTTCAACGCGGGGGTCTTCTACTTTAGCGGCGCTGAAAAGGGGTTGGAGTTCTTCACCGGCTACGTCATAGAACGCTCGCTCAGCATAGACAACATCTTCGTATTTATACTGATGTTCAGCTATTTCGGCGTGCCCTCTAAGTTCCAGTATAAAGTGCTGTTCTGGGGCATCCTGGGCGCGCTCCTCATGCGTGGCGCGCTCATCCTGGTGGGCACGGCGCTCATTGAGGCGTTCCACTGGATACTCTACGTGTTCGGCGCTATCCTCATCCTCTCGGCCATCCGCATGGCGCTGCAAAAGGACGACGACGCGGTGCAGCCGGACCGTAACCCCGTGGTGAAGCTGTTCCGCCGCTTCTTCCCAGTGACCGAGTCGTACCACGGCGGCGCGTTCTTCGTGCGGCAGGGTGCCAGGCGGCTCGCCACGCCCCTGTTCATCGTGCTGCTGGTGGTAGAGACCACAGACCTGGTGTTCGCCCTCGACTCGATCCCCGCCATCTTCGCCATTACCACCGACCCGTTCATCGTCTACACCTCCAACGTATTTGCCATCCTGGGCCTGCGGGCGCTCTACTTCGCGCTGGCGGGCATTATGGACAGATTCCACTACCTCAAGCTGGGCCTCTCGGCGGTGCTGGCCTTCGTGGGTGCCAAGATGCTGCTCGAAGCCTTCATCCACATAGAAACCTGGGTGTCGCTGGTGGTGGTGGCCTCCGTGCTGACAATCTCCGTAATTGCCTCCCTGCTGAGGCCGCCCGACAAGCACCTGGCCGAACTCATCCGCCAACCCGACGAAGCGCCGGAGGAAATAGGTGCGGCCCGCTAGAGGGAGCCTGCTCCCTTATGTCTACCTCGGCAGCTACCCTAGCCAAAAACATAAAAGCGGGCCAGAGATGGCCCGCTCTTATATTCACACGACCTGCGCCGTCTAAGGTGTCCAGCACTCGGAGAAGAAGGTGTTAGCCACTATCTTCGCTGCCTGTCCCCTGGTCACGTTGTTGCTTGGCCTGAAGTAGGGCCTGTTCTGAGCGTCGCAAGGACCACTCCTTAGGTCAGAGGTGCCGCACGGGTAACCTCCCATCACGCCCTTATCGGTTAGGCGCATGATCCAAGTGTAGAACTGGCTGCCTTCTCCATTGGGTGGCACGTCGGTGTAGTGCTGCCCGCTCACCGGATCGGAGATCCCGGCTGCGTTAGCCACTATCTTCGCCAACTGCCCTCTCGTGGCGTTCGCGTTGGGCCTGAACAGGTTCGGGTTCTCAGGCGTGCACTCGTCACCGCCGCCTGGCCTCTGCGGGCAGGGGTAGCCTGACACCACGCCTCTACGCGTCAGCCGGTTGATGTACGCGTAGTAAGTAGAGCCTGGTGGCACATCCGAGTAAAGTTGTCCGCCTGGGTCTTCGTTGAAGCCCGCCGCGTTCGACACGATCTTGGCTATCTGCCCGCGTGTTATGTCCGCACCCGACCGGAAGGAGCCGTCCGGGTACCCGGACACTATACCTCTACATGCCAGGCATTGTATGTAGGTGTAGAAGGGGTCTTCGGCGGACAGGTCGGTGAACTCCATAGTGCAGGCCGTGGCAGTTGCGACAGCGGTCCTTATGGCAGTAGGGGTAAAGGTAACACCCGGCATAGCTGTATTAGTGGCTGTAGCCTGAGAAGTAGCCGTGAATGTAGATGTGCTAGGTACGCCCGTCTGCGTAGCCGGCGGTGTGCCCGTAACCGTGGCGGTGCCGGTGGGTGTTCTTGTCCGGGTGGGTGTAGTCGTGCCCGTGGTGGTCGGCGTGGCGGTGTCCGAGCAAACGGCGTTCTGGTAGAAAGTAACCTTCCGGCCCGCTACGAGACTATTACTCTGGTTACACTCGTACACGGTGTAGCGGCTGCCGATGTCGCGCTGCACGCCCACCATGCCGAAGCTACCGTTGAAGGAGACCTGCCCGTACACGATGTCGAAGGACGACTGCCCCTCCGTGAACACCACCTCGAAGTTGATTGGATAGCTGCTTGAGCCGATCCAGTGCGTGCGCCACTCGATGTGGAAGGTCCGGTTGGGAGCGGTGCCAAGCGTAGTCGTGTAGATGCCGTCACCCGCAACGTCCTCCGTATCGAGGGAGCTGAGGTGCCCGAAGATGGTGGTGTTGAAGTTGTCGTTGGGCAGGCAGTCGCTGTCGTCTTCGTTGGTGCTGGCACCGACGAATTGTACCGTGCCGTTGGAACCGAGAGTGGCGCTTACGTACTGCTGGCCGTAGATAGTCACCGGGAACGGGAACTCTATCGCCTTGGTGCAGTCCGAGCAATGCAGCCCGATGTCCTGGCCGCCTGGCTCAACCGTAGCGGTGGCGGTCGAGAAGACGTAGTTGCTGTCGGGGCCGCACGATGGGGCCGGTGGCGGGCACGGTTCGCCGTAGTGCACCGTGAGCGACTTGGTCGGCACGAACTCGGTGGACTTGTCACCCACCGCCCAAACGTCGTCAGGGGCGATTGCGGCCACTCCATTCAGGCGGCTGGAATCCTCGCCGGTGACAGGGTTCTCTATCTGCTCCCATTCGGTGCCATTCCAGCGCACTACCCAAGGTTCCTCGTAGAAGACGTCATCGCCGAAGACGAAGTACGTGCCCACGGCCCACACGTCGTTAGTTGCGGATGCGGAGACCGATTCGATGGTGCTGGAGAAGTAGAATAGCCCTTCAGTCTCTATCAGCGGGAGCTCGTAGTCGGTCCAGGTAGAGCCGTTCCAATGGTGGGCCTCGAAGTCGAGCACCCACACATCATTGGGTGCAATCGCCTCGACCGCCCCCGAACTCACCATTCTTTCGCCCTTGGAGTGGGTGTGGAAGTCCCAGCCGCTTCCGGTGTTGCGCAGTACATAGCTGCCTGTGGCCCATACGTCGCTGGCCGTGGAGTGGTCCACGTCGAGTAGGCGGCCCAGTCCGGGTGCGTAGACGACGCTCCAGCGATTGCTGCCGCCGGTCCAGTGCAGCACCAGGTTCTCCGTCGCGCCCTGGGAGTTAATGTACTCACCCACGGCCCACACGTCGTTCGCGCTGACCGCCGTGACGTCGTACAGGTAGTTATAGTCGAAGCCTACGTTGGGGCTGACTATGTTGGACCAGACGTTTCCGTCCCAGTGCAGGGTCAGCGTCTGGTACCGTCCGTTGCCCACGAAGCCGTTCCAGTAGTAACCGACCGCCCAGATGTCCGTGGGCGAGATGACGCTCACGTCGTAGAGGTAGTTGACCTCCTGGCTCGTGCCGTTGGGACTGGATACGGTCTTCCAGTTGAGGCCGTTCCACTTCATAACGAGCGTCTCGTCGTCACGAGAGGCGTCGGACGAGCTACCCACCGCCCACACTGCGTTAGGTGATGCGAAGTCCACCCCCCTCAAGACGTTGGTCCTGCTGCCGCGATTGGGGCTGCTGGGCACGCAGTAGGGCACCGGCACTTTGGTCTCAACCGGGGGCGCTACGGACGTGGGCGTCGCGGTGGCGCTAGGCCCAGGCGTGTTGCTGGCTTCGGGCGTGGCGGTCATGGTAGAGGTCCGGGTGGGTGTGGCGGTGGCGGTGCCGCTCCCGAGCGGATCGCAGGGACCGGTGTAGTGCTCCACCAGGGTTTCCTCGGCCGGGAAGCTACGGACGGAGCCTACCGCCCATACGTCGTTGGTGGCAATAGCCTTTACACCGTAGATATGGTTGGAGCGGGGAGTCCCATCTTCGTCGTCCCTGGCGGGGCCGGACTTATCCCTCCACATGTAGCCGTCCCAGTGTAGCATCAGCGGCCGGTCGACGTAATAGGACCCTCCTAAAGGCGCTGGCACCTGGGCCTGATAGTAGCCCGCCGCCCAGATGTCGTTCGGCCCGACAGCGGACACACTGTACAGGTAGTTGGAGAACTGGCCGGGGCTAGGGCTGTCTACTTGCGTCCAGGTGGTGCCGTCGTAGTGCCGGATCAACGTGTCGCCATCATAGTAACCCACCACCCACACATCGTTCGCGGAGAGGGCCACCACGTCGCGCAGATTGTTCTCCGCGCCGGGGTCGGCCACGTTGTGGATGGTCCAGGCGGTGCCGTTGTAGTGCATGGCGAGCGTGCGCCAGTAGAAGTCGAGGCCGCCACTGCCCAGGTAGGTGCGGTACTGCCCCACCACCCACACGTCATTCGAGGCGCGAACGTACACGCCGTAGAGGTTATTGGAGATGGCACCCGAGTTGGGCACGTCCGGGTTCGGGCTGCTGACTATGCTCCAGGACGTGCCGTTGTAGCGAAGCACCAGCGTGTTGTACCGTTTGCGATATGAGTCCCCGACTTCGGGCATAACGTAGCGGCCCACGGCCCACACTTCGTTAGGAGCGGAGTGGTGCACCGCGTTCAGCTCGTTGGTGATGAGGGTGCCGAGGGAGGGGCTGGAGGTGCCCTGGTTGGGCACGTTGGGCGTGATGCTCCACTCTATGCCGTTGTAGTGCAGGATGAGGTTCTTCGTCTCGCCGTTCGGCTCGGTGTAGGAGCCGACCGCCCATATATCGATGGGGGAGACGACGGTCACACCGCGCAGGATGTTGTCTCCCGTGCCCTGGTTGGGGCTGTCCACCTTCACCCAGGACTCGCCGTTCCAGCGCTCGATGAGCGTGCGGTAGTGCAGCGTAGCTTCGTCAACGTAGTAACCCACCGCCCAAACGTCGGTGACCAGCGATGAGGCGGATACGTCCAGCAAGCGGCTCTGCGTCTCGCCCGCGTTCGCGCTCTCCTCGATGCTCCAGGTGCGGACGCAGGGTGTGGTGTTCGGCGTGGGGGTGAGCGTAGCGCTGGGAGTGGTTGTGGGAGTAGTGCCGGTGGAGGTGGCGCTGGGCGTGCCGGAGTACGAAACACCGTAGAGGGTAAATAGCTGGTCCGGGTCGTTGCTGGTCACGCAGATCTGGCGCACGCCCCAGTTCGAGCAGCCGGTAGAGAAGCCATTGCCGGGATTGCGCCAGGCGGCTTTGCTGTTCGACTGCACGCTACGATTGCCCCAGAACCATTGCCCGTTAGGTACGCGGTTGAGGTTAGCCTGCACCGACACCCAGTAGGTGCCCGCGGTCAGCACTGCCGGTGTGAATAGCGTAACCAACTGCCGGTCCGTGCCTACGTTGCTGTAAGTCTGGTTGGTTAGGGTGTACACTGGCGAGCCGGGGAGCGTGCCGGAGTTCGCGTAGAAGAAGACGTTGAATGAGTCGACCGGGCCGTTGCCGTTCAGGGTATACGCCACCTGTACCTGGTCGATCTCCCAGGTTGTGTTGGCCGGTACCACAAAGTCGTCGGCGGTCTGGCTATCGAGACCATTGCGGCTCGGCTCGAAGTTCTGCGAGGTAATCGAGGCGCTGCCCACGCTATTGTCCTGGTTGTACAGGACGGCGAAGGGTGCATGAGGGCTATTGCGCTCAGGTGCGTTCGTTAACGCCGCTACGCCAGACCCCGCGGGTTTCGTCTCGGGGTCCGGCAGTTGAGTCTCTTCGGGGGTGGCGGAGGCTGCATCGTCCGCGCCAGCATTGTTACTGTCGGGACCAGTCGCCTCTTCGGGGGTGGCGTCCGCAAGGAGGGAGCTTGCCCCTGTCAGGTCTGAAGGGACGCGGGCGTCCTGGTCGGGTTGTCCGCTTTCCTCGAACTGCCTTGCCTCCTCTATCTTACCTACCTTGCTAGCAGCCGTGGCCTGACGGTTGGGTGTCTTTGTGGGAGGCGCTACATACACCTCTCCCCCTGGATTTATTACACTCCTGGGACCTTGCCCGCCGCTCGGTACGGGTAGTCGCGACGCGCCCGCGTAGGCGGGCGTCGAACCGGACGCCAGCAGGGGGACCAGCAACCCTGCTAATAAGAGTATCAGCCCCAGTATTCCGGTTGCCAGCGTCAGAGTACGGGTGCGAGTGGTTGTGCGAGGAGAATTTGACCAGGTCTCCTCTTCGCGCCCGAGCATAGTACGATCCATTTTCTCCTCCTTACAACGTTTACACCCTTGTCAGGACCACTTTTTGTTTCCTTTTGTCAGCGTTCAACCTGTTTCGTTTTCCCTGCCCTATCTAGCCGCTCTAAGGCAAGATGAAGCGGAAACAGGTAGCTAAAGTCGGCCAGTTGCTCTCTACTGCAACTGGGCCACCCATGCTGTCCGATCCTTCCCGGCCTGCGTGGCGGCCCCCCTATGCGTAGGGTTGGTCCACGATTGCAAGAAGAACAGCTAGTATTAATATGCGCCTGGTTTTCGACGCAAGAAATCGGGCGGGACTCTCTCTGCTACATATTAGCACTGGCACGGTGAAAGTAGGCGTTACAGAAAGCGCACAAAAACCGTACAGGTACTTGTACGCAGGCGCGGGGCGTGCATAGAAGGGCCAGGTATGCTGCTACTTATCTGGTCATTTGCGGGGCTGTCGTCTGTTGACTGCTGGCCTCGCCGCAGGTGCGCCAGGGGTATCGACCTGCACGCGAGCGGTGCCGGGGGCTTTCATGGTGAGTAGCTGACCCGCCGTGTCTGTGCCGCCGAACTGGGGCACGCTGTAGCCGTGCGGCTGGACGTCCAGGAGCCACATATCCTCGCCTAGCACGTCCGAGGCGTTGATGATGCCGCTGCTCTCCCAGAGGCCCAGCTTGTCGTCGTCTATGGCGCGGCCCGCGAAGTCTCGGTGAGTTACCTCTGCTATTGTCGTGGTCTTGCCTGTGGCGATCTCGTAAGCTACTACCCTGGCGGGCCTTAAGCCTTCGTAGTGCTCGATGATGTCTTCCTGTAGCATCAGGTGGGTAGGGCTGGCGGCTATGTTGTCGGGGCTGAGGATGTCGTCGCCCGCGTCACCATCGAGCAGCACCTTTAGCTCGGTTACCCTGGTGGGATCGGCAACGTCAAGATGCACCCTGTATAGACGACCTTTCGCGTTGTACGGTTTGCCAGTGCCGTTGTCGATGTACTCCGGCCAGCCGGTGACGTTGAAGTAGAAGGCCGTGGGGTCGTTCAGGTCGTAGGTGCCGTCTTCGGGGCGGCTGAACCAGAAGTAGTCCGCCTTCTCAGACTCCGCTATCGTGCTGTCGCGGCTCTCGGAGGCTTTCTGCTTGTCTATCTTCACGAAGCGCCCCGATATGGGCCTGCCTTTGCTCACGGCGTTCTCGTTGCGCGCCCCACCGTCGGCCACGAATACGTACATATCGGCGCGGCCCGTCCACATATCTTCGGGCGTGTTGCCGACGTACATATATATGCCCCCCGGCACTATGTCATCGAAGCCGATAAAGACCGACTTACCGGGCCAGCCGGGCACCGCGATCAGGTTCTCCCACTTCAGCCTGCCCGCGTACACCAGGGGCGTGACACGGTCGTTGCGGCTGTCTATGACCGCTGCCACCCCGCCATACTTACCGGTGGTATTTTCTTCCCCAGTGAGGAAGTAGGGGCGGTCGAAGCC
>JALZHG010000366.1 GCA_030914045.1 Chloroflexota bacterium
CAGGCCAAGATCTACGACGGCTCCTGCTCCTTGGGACCGGGGATAGTGCTGCCGGTAGGGTCAGACGACCTGCAAGACCTGCCGGTACGGCTACGCGTCCGGCGGGGTGGGGAGATCGTCTTCGAGGGCGAGACCGGCACCTCCCGGATGAGGCGCCCCCTCGAAGAGTTGGCAAGGTACCTCGGCAAGGAGCTCTCTCTGCCGAACGGGGCCTTTCTCATGACCGGCACAGGCATCGTGCCTCCAGAAGACTTCACCCTCACACCGGGGGACCGCGTCGGGATCTCCGTCGGCAGTCTCACGCTCGAAAACGACGTAGCGCATTGAGATGGTGTGGCGTAGGGCGCGATAGTGGGTAAGAACATCACAGGAGGCTTCTGACAGGAGGCAGGCAACGATGATCGAATCGCAGATAGAGTCCAAGAACTTCATAGGCGGCGAGTGGGTGCCGGCGGACTCCGGCGAGGTCTACGAGATCACAAACCCCGCGAACCCCTCCGAGGTTCTCGGTACGACGCCCAAGTCCGGCAGGGCCGAGACCGAGCGGGCAATAGAAGCGGCGGCGGAGGCGTTCCAGGGATGGAAGGCCACGCTCCCCTCAGAGCGCGGGGCGATCCTCAGCAAAGCCGCGGACATCATCGAGTCCAGGATGGACGAGCTGGCGCAGCTCATGGCGCGCGAGGTGGGCAAGCCGATGACGGAGAGCCGGGCCGAGGTCGGCCGCGCGGCTGCCATACTCCGCTACTACGGCTCCGAAGGCTGGCGGATGCCCGGCATCATGCCGCCCTCGGCACGCCCCGGCGTCCAGATCTCCTCTATGCGCGAGCCAGTAGGACTGGTTGCCCTTATTACGCCGTGGAACTTCCCCCTGGCGATACCCACCTGGAAGATGGCGCCGGCCCTGATCTGCGGCAACGCCATCGTCATCAAGCCGGCCACCGACGCCTCCCTCAACGCCGCAGCCCTGGTGCGCATCCTCGCCGAGGCGGGCCTTCCAGACGGGGTAGTCAACATGGTCACCGGGTCGGGCGGAACCGTCGGGGATACGCTGGTCACCGACCCTAGGATCAAGGTCCTCTCGTTCACAGGCTCGACCCCGGTGGGATTGGGCATCCAGGAGAGGGCCATCGGCAAGAAGGTGCAGCTCGAGATGGGTGGCAAAAACCCCTACATCGTGATGGAGGACGCCGATCTTTCGGACGCCGCAGCGAAGGTAGCCTACGGTGCCTTCGGCTACGCGGGCCAAAAGTGCACAGCCTCGAGCCGCGCCGTGGTCGTTGAGAGCGTCTACGACGAGTTCCTCGACGAGCTGAAGAGCGCCACCGAAGCTATGAAGGTCGGCGACCCCCTCGACGATGAGGTTGTCGTAGGTCCCGTGGTGAACCGGGACCAGTACCAGAGCATCCTCGAGGCCCTGGACCAGGCGCACCAAGACGGGCGCCTGGTCATCGAAGGTGGAGCCACCGGCACAGAAGAGGAGGGCTACTACATAGCGCCGGCCATCGTCGCCGACGTGGACAACTCCAGCCCGACGGCGCAGGAGGAGATCTTCGGCCCGGTCCTGGCAGTCATCCGGGCGCGCGACTTCGACCACGCCGTACAGATCGCCAACGACACCCGCTTCGGCTTGACCTCCGGCATCGCTACAAAGTCCTTGCGCTACACCCAGGAGTTCGTAGCCCGCTCGGAGGCCGGCCTCGTAAACGTCAACGTTCCTACAGCCGGCCTCGAGTTCCAGGTGCCCTTCGGCGGGAACAAGGAGTCGGGCGTCGGCGGACGCGAGCAGGGCCCCGCCGGCATAGACTTCTACTCGGCCTGGAAGACAGTGGCGGTGAGGGCGGTGTAGGTAAAGCCAAAAACCCGGCTTTCTCTCACTCTGTTGAACATCGTTCGTGGTGTCAATGGTGTCAATTATGGTGTCAGCTAGGTACCTCCAATGTTATCTGTAGCTTCACCATGATCTCCAAAAGTCCTTGAGATCAAGGACCTCAACCTTACCCCCCGATTCTATTCAATAGAGCGGGGGTTTCTCAATTTATTTGAGTCTATCTCCTGAACTACCTTTGGCTACCTACTGTAGAAAACAGTACGGTCAAATAGCCGAAAAACAACTGTCAATATCGGCTTCTAAGCGTCTTCAATTTCTGTCTGGCCCCTTTCTCAATACCCGTTGCCAAAACTGTTAGAAAGGCTCACAGGCCCCTTAGACAGTACGTCACATAGGCACTTGAGGGTGCACAAGAGGTTCACCAGACCCTACCCTCTTCTGATTGCCAGCGTCGGATATAGTTATGGCTTCTATTGACAGGCGAAAGATACGGAACCTTTACCAGATCCCTTCTCTGGGCTTCGGCTTGTCTGTTCGTTTATCGAATCTGTACCACTCTCTCACAAATAGGAATGCCACAATCACAGCCGCTAAGACGGAAAGGAGACTAGTGACTGCATTGACCTCAGAGGGTTGCTGGCTAAGCAACGTCAATAGCGAATTCGCAATGATGTAGACCCATCCACCAAGTGAAGCACTGTAGACGAAAGCTAAGGCCCGATCATGCCACACTTCCACACCGGATTCCTCTTTGTTGGATTTTTCTCCCCTAGGCGTTGTGGAACCCTCAAGGTATGCATCGAACTTCCTAACCTGTCTCAGCCAGAATGATTTGTTGAACAACCATGATCCCTCAAACAGCTTCGGACTAGGAGGTCTATCGCTAAAAAGACCTCCCTTCTCCTTACCATAGGTGAGTATCGGTAAATTCAGGGACACTTCCAGCCACTTCGCTCTGTGAATGGCTGCATCGTAGAGCACGGTGTTACGCATCTCGTAGAAAACAATCCCGATCGTCACGAACAGTCCTAGGAGACCTACGGCTAGCACAGTCCACCGATTGGAGCAACGTTGCTCAACAGTGCAACCGCAGCCCCGGTTAAAGTAGGTACGAAGGCAACGAGTTTGAAACGGACATCGGTAAACGCCCTTATTTGTCGGCAGGTTTGTTCGTCATCCAACTTCAGTTTTTCCTCAGGGTCCACTCTATCCTCCTTTCGCCGATTCCAACATAGATCACTACATAAGAACAGCTAACGATGAATCTCCAATGAAGCAACGATGACCAAGGCACAGCAG
>JALZHG010000157.1 GCA_030914045.1 Chloroflexota bacterium
GCGGTCGCCGAACCGCACCCGATCTTTGTTGTGCGTTTACCGTATCGTGGCTCTCAAGCTTCTACCAGTAAGAATATTGTTCCACGACTGTCCTGGCCTTCGTCTTGCTTCCCCTGAAATGGCATGGAAAACCTCTTCGGACAGTTGGTCGGCTTCGTCATCGAAATCATAGCGACCCTGGGCTACATAGGCGTGGGGCTGCTTGTGGCGCTCGAATCGATCTTCCCACCTATACCCTCCGAGGTGATACTGCCCCTCTCCGGCAGCCTGGTCTCACAGGGCAGGTTCAACCTGGTGCCGGTGATGATCGCCGCCACACTGGGTGCGTACGTGGGGGCCGTTGCACTATATGGCATAGGCAAGGCAATGGGTAAGGACCGCCTGGGTAGCTGGCTCGATAAGTACGGCAAATGGCTCCTGCTGTCGAAGAACGACCTTGAACGGGCGCAGGCGTGGTTCGACCGTCACGGCACATGGGCGGTCTTGCTCGCCAGGCTGGTGCCAGGGGTGCGCTCCCTCATTTCCGTCCCCGCCGGTATCTCCGAGATGCCGTTCTGGCGCTTCAGCATCTTCACTATAGTAGGGAGCGCGATCTGGAATGGCGTGCTCGTGGGCGCGGGTATGGCCCTGGGCGCGAACTGGCAACAGGTGGAGCAGCTCCTCAAACCGCTCAGTCCCTTCATCTACGGCCTGCTCGCCTTAGTGCTGATTGCGTTCGTGGCTCGACGCTTGTGGGCCAGGCGCGGCAAGGGCAAGGACCCCAAGGCCGAAGCGAACGACTCCCACTCTAGCTCGTACGAGTCGCCCTGGCTCTCCAGGTGATACAGGACACACTGGCAAAGGGGCAACTATCTTCCACATGTCCAACCCCGTACGCCTGGCGAACCACCTCTCCGTTGAACGCACAGGTCCAAAGCCCCACCCTGTCATCCTGAGCGCAGCGAAGGATCTCAGATGCTCCTTTTGCCCTTGTGCTGGACCTTCAGCACCATAGTTACTAGCATTCAACAGCCTCCCTGTCCAACTTCGCTAGATCCTTCGCTACACTCAGGATGACAGGGTGGGGCTTTGGTGCCTCGCATTCGACACCAGGGCTATACACGGGATGTACGGCAGTGACGCCCTGACGCCTCGCTCCCGCAGATCGCAACTGCTACAAGTGTTACGCCGATGTCCGCCTTTTTGTATCGCTTTTTGTGATAACCACTCGGCCTCATTCTATGGTGTAATAGAGTGGGCGATACAGTAGAAACGTGATCGCAAAGAAATTACATAACAGCACACCAAAAACACATATATAGAAAGGACACACAAAACGATGAAGAAACAGATGGCACCGATTAGCGCGCTTATTGGAGCAACCCTGCTGGTGATGACTGGCTGCGGCGCAGGACCTGACGTCGGCACTACTCCCGTAGCCCAGACCACCAACACAGCGGGACAGACCACCTCTACCAAAGCCTTCGGGGAGACCGAACCCACGGCGATATTCAAGCTACAGGGGCATGAAAGCTACGTGCACGGGGTGGCGTTCTCCCCGGACGGCAAGCTGCTTGCCTCAAGCGCCGTGGACACGAAGATCAAGCTCTGGAACCCCCAGGACGGCACGCTGCTAAAGACCCTGGAAGGGCATACGGAGGACATAAAGGGCCTTGCCTTCTCTCCCGACGGCAAGCTGCTCGCCTCGGCCTCCGACGACCACACGGTGAAGCTCTGGAACGTACCCGACGGCTCGCTCGTCCGTACGCTGGAGGGGCACGAGGAGCAGGTGGTGGACGTAGCCTTCACGCCCGACGGCGATACGCTAGTCTCGGTCGGCTGGGATAATGTGATGCAGTTCTGGAACCCGGAGGACGGTTCCATGATCCGCACCGTAGAAGCAGAAAGCGGCCTGAACGTGGTCGCGGTCTCGCCCGATGGCAAGACGATAGCCACCGGCACCACGGGCGGCAGCGTGCAGACCTGGGACGCCGCCGACGGCACCCGTATCGAATCGGTGGACGTTACGCCAGACTCCCCCGCCAGCATCTCCGCGCTCGCCTACTCCCCCGATGGCAAGACGCTGGTCGCAGGCACCAACTTGGAAACTGTGGAGGTAGTCAATGTTGCCGACTTGGGCATCACCAAGAGCCTGACCGGGCATAAAAACTACGTACACGGCGCTGCCTACGCACCGGATGGCAAGGTCTTCGCCAGCGGCTCGCTCAACGGCGGCATCAAAATCTGGAACGCCGCCGACAACTCCGAGCTATACGAAGTGTCGGCCTACGGAGGCGTGAACGGCCTCGACTTCTCCCCCGACGGCAGCATGCTGGCCTCCACCTCCGGCAACGAAGTCTGGCTCTGGGCCAGCAAATAGAGAGATGTGACGAGACGAAACCGCAAAGGCGCAAAGGCGCAAAGAGCGCAAAGGACGCGTAAAGAAGGATAGGTTCAGAATGTAGCAAGAGGAGCAGGGTACATCACGACGTACCTTGCTCCTTCTGCTAAGAACACCCTAACTAATCTCTGCGTTACCTTTGCGCTCTTTGCGCCTTTGCGGTTTCGTCTATTCCCGTTACCCGTTGACGACTTCGCCGCCGTTGGGGTGAAGCACCTGGCCGGTCATGTACGAAGAGTCGTCCGAGGCGAGGAAGACGTAGGAGGGGGCTACCTCTTCGGGCTGGCCGGGGCGCTTGAGTGGCACGTCCGCGCCGAAGGTGGCGACCTTCTCCTCATCGAACGTGGCCGGGATGAGGGGCGTCCAGATAGGGCCGGGTGCCACGGCGTTGACCCTGATCTTCTTCTCGGCCAGCGCCTGGGACAGCGAGCGCGTGAACGCCACGATAGCGCCCTTGGTGGACGAGTAGTCGAGCAGTTGCGGGCTGCCCTTGTAGGCGGTGACCGAGGTGGTGTTGATAATCACGCCACCCGCGCTCAGGTGTCGCATGGCTGCCTTCGTCAGGTAGAACATCGAGAAGATATTGGTGCGGAAGGTGCGCTCTAGCTGCTCGGCCGTGATGTCCTCGATGTTCTCCTGCGGGTGCTGCTCGGCGGCGTTGTTCACCAGGATGTCGAGCTTGCCAAGCTCCCGCACGGTGCGCGCCACCACTTCGCGGCAGTGCGACTCGTCGCCTATGTCGCCGGGTATGAGGATGCAACGCCGCCCCTCGTTCTCCACCAGCCGCCGTGTCTCCTCGGCGTCGGAGTCCTCGTTCAGGTAGGAGATAGCCACGTCGGCACCCTCACGGGCGTAAAGGATAGCCACGGCGCGGCCGATACCGCTATCGCCGCCCGTGATGAGGGCCACCCGCGTGCGCAGCTTGCCGCTCCCCCTGTACTCGGGGTCGTCGGCGTCGGGCCTGGGCGTCATCTCCGACTCGATGCCGGGCTGCTGGTCCTGCGTCTGAGGCGGGAGGGTCTGCTGCTTCTCTTCCTGCCCACCCTGCTGTTCTTGTTGTCCCTGCTCTTGATCTTGCTGCTGTTCCTGCTCGTCCATCTAATATGCTCCTTCGCTGGTCCTTGTTTCGTAGTTCCCCCGAAGCGAAGGAGAGGGCAAGTTATATGCCAGTTGCCAGGCCGCGAATGCGGGCAGCTATAGCTCTTTGTAGAAGAAAACGGTGTCGTGAAACGTCCCGTCCGCGTTGAGCGCCCAGCGCGGGATGACGCCCGCCTCCACGTACCCGCGCCGGGCATATAGCTGCTCCGCCAGGTCCCCTCGACGCGTATCCAGCACCAGGAGCGACCTGCCAGCCTCCCGTGCGGCCTCCTCGACCGCGTCCATCAGCAGCGTGCCCAGCCCACGGCCCCGAAACTCCCGGTGGACGCAGAACTTTTGCACCTCGGCCCTGTGCGGCGCGTTCGGCCTCGTAGCCAGCGCCAGGTGGACCGCACCAGCCACCCGCTCCCCCTCCAAAGCAGCCAACAAGACCCGCGAACCCCGCTCGACCTCTGCGATGACCCCAAGCCAGAAGTCGCGCGCCTCTTCCACGCTCAACGGCGGCAGGAAGCCGACTGCGGCTTCACTGGCTACAGTGTCCTGCAACAGGGCGACAAGCTCCGGCAACAAATCACGTGCACGCTTCGCAGTCAGACGCTCGATAGACGGCATATTTTTGGCGCTCCTGACCTGGGGTCAGTCCAATAGCATGCTATCCAGGCAACCACCCTTTAACGGCGGGACGCGTTGCGAACGTCGTGGCCTTTAGAGCCTGGCGAGCACGCAAACCCCCATCCGCAATCACGCCATCATCAGAAAACCGGGCCTCACAGAGCTGTGTAGCATCTGAAATTTCTGCCGAGAGGTGATAGTTAGCTTCCTCTGCGTAGAATGTAACAGCCTCACGCAAGACACGTTCTACCTCTTGCGCGCCATCCAGAGTGGCTTGCAATCTCCGGAGGGTACGTATAAGAGCAGGCACATCATCGCTACTCAGTTGTGAGATCAGGTAGGCTTGCTCCTCACCGGGGTCAGGATGTAAGGACCCAGTCAGCGCAGTCACCAAATACCCTATGGGCCAGATGGCTGCTACCCGTGCCTCAATTATCTGCAAGTCTTCCTCAGCAAGCGGTTTGTACTGATTCACTTTCTTGAATATCTGGTCGTCGCTCATACGTAGAATTCCTCACCGTCTTCCATCATCCATCGTCTGCTACGGCACATAGCCCAGCCGCCCTTCCAGCCCAGCTTTTACGCCGGGCCACTCCTCCGCGATGACGCTGAACATCACGTTGTCGCGCAGGTAGCCGTCTGGCATGATAAAAAACTTGCGCAGGGTGCCCTCGCGCTTCGCCCCCAGTTTGGCTATGGCAGCCTGGCTGTGCAGGTTGCGCCCATCGGTCTTGAGCTGCACGCGTATGGCCCCAAGCGTCTCGAAGGCGTGGCGCAGGAGGAGGTACTTGCATTCGGGGTTCACCTGTGTGCCCTGGTAAGCCCGCCCGAGCCAGGTGTTGCCGATTTCGAGGCCACGGTGGGCGGGGCGAATGTCCATGTAGGTAGTCACGCCGATGGGCTGTCCGGTATCGCGCAGGGTGGTGGCGAAGGGTTGCAGGTCGGGCATGTCGAACAGGCCCTGGATGTAAGCCCGGAAGCCGTCGAGAGTCCACTGCTTGGGGAAGTGGCCGAAATACTTGAATATGTCCGGCTCGCACACCGACAACAGCCCCCCGGCATGGTCCATACTGAGCGGCACGAGCCGCACCACTCGCCCCTCCAGCACCACAGGCTCGACGTTGAATGGCTCCACCTTTCCCACCTCCCGCAAGTACAGTCTGCTCCCAATAATATACGGCACCTGCCGCTTAGCGACCACACTCGGCCCCGTCGTCCTGACGCTTTCCCCCCTATCATCCTGACGCTCCCCCCTGTCATCCTGAGCGCAGCGAAGGATCAGCCGCCCGTTCTTGGCCGTTCCGAAGGCGACTCATGGTTCCTAATGCCGCCATCATCCTGCACGTTGAGGACTCTTGTCTACCCACCTGATCCTTCGCTGCGCTCAGGATGACAGGGGGGTGTTTGGTTGCTGGAATAGCCGCTATTTGTGCAATCAGATGCCTGATTAGCCAGGTCCGAGTGGGTTCGGCACGTATCTTGCCGCATCGTGGGGGAACTAACGTCGATATTGGAGGAGCACTAATGGCTGTAATTGGATACTGGCTGTCGAGTGAGGAACACACACCCAACAACCTGGTGGAGTACGCCCGGCGCGCGGAAGAACTCGGCTTCACGCACATCATGATCTCGGACCACTTTCACCCCTGGGTGGACGCGCAGGGGCACGCTCCGTTCGTGTGGAGCGTCATCGGCGGCATCGCCAGCGTAACGAAGAAGGTGACACTGGGCACCGGGGTGACCTGCCCCACCATCCGCACCCACCCCGCTATCATCGCACAGGCAGCCGCCACCGCCGCCGCGATGATGCCGGGTCGCTTCATCCTGGGCGTGGGTACGGGCGAGAACCTCAACGAGCACATCCTGGGCGACAAGTGGCCCCCCTTCCAGCAGCGGCTGGAGATGCTGGAAGAGGCCATCGAGATTATGCGCAAGCTGTGGGAGGGCAAACTCGCCAGCCACAGGGGCGAGTATTACACGGTGGAGAATGCTCGCCTCTACACGCTGCCCGACCAGCCCATACCGATCTACATTGCCGCCAAGGGGCCTGAAGCCGCCGAGATGGCCGGACGACTGGGTGACGGCTTCATCAACACGTCGGCGGAGAAGGAGCCTATCGAGGCGTTCGAGCAGGCGGGCGGAGCGGGCAAAGAGAAGCACGGGCAGTTCACCTGCTGCTGGGCCGAGACCGAGCAGGAGGCGATACGCACCGCCTACGAAATCTGGCCCAACGGCGGGCTGAAGGGTCCGCTCTCGCAAGAGTTGCCCCTGCCCCAGCACTTCGAGCAGGCCGCACAGATGGTCAGCGAGGAGGACATCGCGGAGTCGGTGGTGTGCGGCCCCGACGTGGAGCGTTACCTGGAGAAGATACAGGAGTACGCCGACGCGGGCTTCACCCACATCTACCTGCACCAGATCGGCCCCGACCAGGAAGGCTTCTTCCACTTCTACCAGCGGGAGCTTGAGCCGAGAATTAGAGGGTAGACGATGGACGATGGGAGACGGAAACGCAAAGACGCAAAGGGCGCAAAGGACGCGCAAAGAGGATGAGGGTTGGGTACTTATCTAACCACTAACCACTAACCACTAACCACTCGTCCCCCAAAGGAGCTAGCTCATGGCAACACTCAACTACGAAGAGCGCGGCGACGGTCCGCCGCTTGTGCTGGTGCACGGCTTTCCCTTCGACGGTTCTATCTGGCAGGCACAACTGGAAGGGATAAGCGATGAGGCGCGGGTAATCGCGCTCGATCTGCCGGGGTTCGGCGGTTCGCGGGCGCTTGGGGGCGAGGAGGCTTCGGTAGAGGCTTACGCCGAGGCTATAGCGGGCTGGGCCTGGGGCCTGGGGCTGGACAGGTTTGCGCTGGCGGGGCACTCGATGGGCGGGTACGTCGCGCTGGCGTTCGCGAGGCTGTACCCTGAGATGCTGTCGGGCCTGGGGTTGGTCTGCACCCGCCCCGGCCCCGACACCGAACAGGCCAGGCAGGGCCGCTACACGATGATCGAGAATGTGCGGGAGAAGGGTGCGCAAGCCGTGGTGGATGCCATGCTGCCCAGGCTGCTCTCGCCACAGACCCGGGAGAAAGGGCCTGAGGTAGAAGAGCAGACCCGCCACGTAATGCTCCGCCAGGACAGGCAGGGCATAATCGCCGCGCTGCAAGCTATGGCGTCTCGCCCCGACGCCTCACCCACACTGCCACAGATAGAAGTCCCCACCGCCGTCATAGGTGGTGCCGACGATGCCATCATCCCAGCCGCCGAAGAAGACCTCATGGCCGCCACCATACCAGGGGCCAACCAGGTCCGCATCGACGGCGCGGGCCACATGCCGATGCTGGAACAGCCCGAACGCCTGTCCGAAGCCCTCCGCAACCTCGTCCGCGGCTCCAGCACCAACCCCGCCATCCCCGGACCCGCCGACCCCGACAACATCGAAGGCGTGCGCCGTCACGAGTAGGAGACAGAACCGCCAAGACGCCAAGGACACCAAGGGCGCGCCAAGGGAAGGATTGATTATTCACCGCAGAGACGCAGAGGACGCAGAGGGCACGCAGAGAAGAGTTGAGGGTGTTCTTACTGGAGCAACATTGCGCTCTAAGATGCTGCTCCTTCCGTTTTCTAACAACCACAATCTCTGCGTAATCTCCGCGTCCTCTGCGTCTCTGCGGTGAACTTCTTTATTTCTCGTGGCGTCCTTGGCGTTTCCGTCTTATCGTTGGGCTGCGGGCAGATAGCGGAGGAACCAGTCGCGGGCGAGGCGGGCTACCTCTTCGAGGGTGCCGCGTTCCTCGAAGAGGTGGCTTGCGCCTGGGACGATGGTAAGCTGTACCTCCCCGCGCATCTGGGCTTCGGCCTGCTGGTTTAGCTGGATCACAATAGGGTCGTTGCCCCCGACGATTAGCAGGGTGGGCGCGGTTACCCTGGGAAGAGCGGGGCCCGCAAGGTCGGGACGGCCACCGCGCGAAACCACTGCCCCCACCGAGTCGGGACGTTCGGCGGCAGCCACCAGCGCGGCACCCCCGCCCGTGCTCGCGCCGAAATAGCCCACGCGCAGGTTGGCCGTGTCGGGCTGTTGCGCCAGCCAATCGGTAGCCCACACCAGCCGCTCGGCCAGCATGCCGATGTCGAAGCGCAGGTGGGCCGTGCGCATATCCACCTGCTCCTCCTGCTGCGTGAGCAGGTCAACCAGCAGCGTAGCTAACCCCGCCTCCTGGAGCACCCCGGCTACGTAGCGGTTGCGGGGGCTGTGCCTGCTGCTGCCGCTACCATGCGCGAACAGCACCACTCCCCCGGCGTCCGGCGGCACCCCCAGGTTGCCCTCAAGCGTGACCGGCCCTGCCGTGACCTGTACCACCCGCTCCTCTCCCCTCACATCCATGTTCCGCCTCCTAATCGCTTGCCGCTTACCTACCATTACTGTCTTTATTGAGCAGGAATGGGGCCGAATAACAATGAAATTGCTACATTACCACACTTAGGACCTCCATCGTGGATGTAACTGGCAAGCAATTTGCTTCGTAGTTATATAAGGTTACCGTAATCGTGATATCTACCCAGGAGACACCTGGCGTAACGGAGGAAGCAAACATGGGATTCTTTGACAAGCTATTCGGGCGGCAAGAGGAGCCGGAGCAGCCACGCCCCGCCCAACAGCCGTACCAGGGCGGACAGTACGGCCAGCAGCAGCCTTACGGGCAGCAGGGCCAGCAATATGGCGGTCAATACGGACAGCAACGATACGGGCAGCAATACGGTCAACAGCAGGGCCAGCCGGGCCAACAGGGCCAGATGACCGACGAGCAGGCCATCTCTCGCTACCGCTACATGCTGAAGACCGCGCCTCCTGAGACTATCGAGCAGGCCCACGCCGAGGCGTTCTCCCAGCTTACCCCGGAGCAGCGCCAGATGGTGTTGCAGGAGCTAACCCAAACCCTGCCGGAGCACGAGCGGAGGGCCGGTCAGTACAGCGACGATCCGCAATCATTGGCCCGCATGGCTACCCGCGCCGAGATGCGCCAGCCCGGCACCATCGAGCGCACCTTCAGCGGAGCCGGTGGCGGTGGCGGCATGATGGGAGGCGGCATAGGTCTGGGCGGGCTGATGGCGGGTAGCTTCTTCAGCAGCTTCGCCGGTATGATGCTCGGCAGCATGGTGTTCCAGTCCTTCTTTGCGAACGACCATGGCTATTCGGACGGCTACGCTGACGGTCAAGCCGCGGGCGAGCAAAACGCCGATGGTACCGACACAGGTAATGCCGATGTAAGCCAGGATGCCCAGGGTGGCGACTATGCCGGTGGCGACCAGTACGCGGGCGGCGATGTCGCAGGCTCAGACGTGGGCGGCTACGACAGCGGCATGGGGGGCGACTACGGCTCCAGCGGTGGCGGTTGGGGCGACTTCGGCGGCGGCGACTTTGGAGGGGGAGACTTCGGAGGCGACTTCGGCTTCTAACTAGTGCTCGTACAGGATTAGCTAAACGCCAAGACGCCAAGACGCGGAGAACCCGCCAAGGGTGTTAAGGTTTAGAGAGTACAAAAAGGACCAGAGTACGTGATATGGTACTCTGGTCCTTTGTCTTGAATAACAATCCTATTCTTGGCGTGGTCCTTGGCGTCTCCGCGTCTTGGCGTTTAGGCCTCTTCCGTCCCACGAACAAGATCGACCAGGGCGCGGAGGCCGAGGAGGTAGCTGTTGGGGCCGAAGCCCGATATTTGGCCGCGGCATACCGGGGCCAGCACCGACTTGTGGCGGAACTCCTCGCGGGCGTGGATGTTGGAGAGGTGTACTTCCACCGTCGGGAGGCCCACGGCTGCTATCGCGTCGCGCAGGGCGTAACTCGTATGGGTGTAAGCCCCGGCGTTGATTAGAATGCCCCTGGCCCATTCCGGCGCGGCGTGTATCTCGTCTATGAGCGCGCCTTCGTGGTTGGACTGCACGATGCGCAGGGTAGCCCCAAGCTCGGCGGCCTGCTCCTGCAAGCGGGCATCAATCTCCGCCAATGTGGTTGTGCCGTACACACCCGGCTCCCGCCGCCCCAGCAGGTTGAGGTTGGGGCCGTGCAGCACCAGCAGTGTAAGGTCGCGGGACCGCTCTTCGCTCGCATGGCTCATTGTAGCTCCAACATGGCGCTCTTGATGGCTTCTTCCGCCACGCCTTCCACTAAGGACACTTTGCCCACGGCTTCGGGGAGCACCAAGCGCAGCCGCCCGTCAACCCGCTTCTTATCGCCCAGCATCGCCTCGTACACGCGCTCTACTTCGGCGGCATCAGAGAGGTCCGGCGCTCCCCACCTGGTAGGCAGGCCCCACTTAGCGAGCACTCGCTCCACTCGATGCTCAAGTGCCGGGTCGCACATGCCGAGACTTACCGCTAGGCGGAAAGCCACCGCAATACCCTGCGCCACCGCCACACCATGCAGGCGCGAATAGCCGGTGCGCTTCTCGAAGGCGTGGCCGAAGGTGTGTCCTAGATTCAGCAGAGCGCGCTCGCCCCGCTCCTCCGGGTCCCGCTCCACAATCTCGCGTTTCACCGTTATCGCGGCGGCAAGCGCCCTCACGTAATCAACCTCTGCCGGGTCGATGGCTTCAAGGTAGTCGAACAGGGCGGGGTCGCCTATGATGCCCGCCTTGATGATTTCGGCCATGCCACAGGCCACCTGTAGGGCGGGCAGGGTTGCCAGCGTATCGAGATCGGCCACCACCAGCGCGGGGTGCTTGAACGCGCCCAGCAGGTTCTTGCCGCGTGGGTGGTCCACCCCCACCTTGCCGCCGATGCTGGAGTCGGCCATCGCCAGCAGGGTCGTGGGAGCTTGCAC
>JALZHG010000367.1 GCA_030914045.1 Chloroflexota bacterium
CTATCTGCACGTCAACTTTGCCGAGAATGCATACACCGAGAGCGTGGGGCCGGGGACCAGGCTCGAGGTTGCGGAGTACATGCAAAAGAGGCTGGACCGGGCCAATAAGCGCTACATCGCCGCGATCAAGGCCCTCGCCCAAGTCCGCAAGATGGGGCCGGCCATCCAAATAAACATCGCACAGCAACAGCTCATCGCGGGCCGTGGAGCCGTGAGCGGAGCCGTGGGTACAGCCGTGGGCGGTGGCGTAGGTGGCGAACGCTCCCCACGGGAGCCGGAGTTCGTCGGCGCGGGGCGAGAGGAGTAGGGTGTGGTTCGGGCGCTTGAACTAACGGACGCCTCCAGGGAGCGGCTACGGGAGCTTGAGGCTCTATCCGATAAAGTGCAGAGCGGCGACAAAGGAGCGGTGCTCGAGCTGCGCCGGGCCGTGCAGCAATCAAGCCCGGAGGTTATCGCTTTTTGCGCCAGCATCGCAGAGGACTACCGCCGGCTGCCTGCGGAGACCGCCTCCGGCGGCGACCCGCTCGTAAAGGAGGCGATGGTGGAGGGCGCCGCGATACTGGCGCGGGAGATCGCCGGCGAGAATCCCTCGCCCCTGGAGGTTCTACTAGCGGAACGCATCGCCTCCCTTTGGGTGCTCACGGAAACACAGGAGGCGCTCCTCTTTGCGTGGTACAAGAGGGAGAGCCACAACGATAAGGTGAGTCCCGGCTACCTCCTCCAGATGGCCAAGCTACAGGAGAGCGCCAACCGTAGGTACCTCGCCGCGATAAAGACGCTCGCCCAGGTAAGGAAACTCCAGGCCAATACCCCGGCCCTGCACCTTACTCAAGTCAACATCTCGTGAACGCGTTCGCGCCACAAAACGGGGGCGATCCCCGGCCGGGAGGCATTTGGACCGGGGCTTAACTCTTCAAGGACCCGGCGTCTCGGGAAAGGCTGAGGTAGTTCTCAGAAGTGCCACCATCGGCTTCAGCCCTGGCTTCAGCCGCGTAAGCGGGTGACCACCCACCACACGGCGAACACCACAAGCGCTACGAAGAGCGGTTAGGCCCTTATTCACCAAGTTGCCTAGAAGGGGTGTTGTCGGAAGTTCCCACATTCTCATCCTGCTCTTATATTTGGCTGTTAGTTTTGTTACTTAAGAGACCTCAACCAATAGGGAAGGAGACCATGTAGACGAAGGGGTTCTCAAAGTGAGCAGAGACCGGGGAGCGGCTAGCACCTCACGTTATTACTCTCCGGTCCCCTACAAGGGAGAAGTTTATGCACTCAGTGGAAGAAGAGCAACATAGGGAGAGACCGGAGTTTCTAAGGCTAGTGGGCCAATGCTCGATTCTTGTGGTGATTTGCGGTATCGTCGCGGGGCTCATCGCCGCCGCATAAGGGCGGGATTCTTACGCAAGGTCACCTTCGATAGTATGCCGGGTACTGTCTACGATAGGACCGTACGATGAATCTCCGATGAACCCCCGATGAACCCCACGAGAGGCGCTGAGAGCCATCCTAAGCGCCCGGTGCCCAAAGTGGGAAAATGGGTGATTGTGGTTGTGGAGGACCACAACGGGGCACCGGGCCGAACTCATATCCTGCCCCAGGGTAATGAATCCCGGATGAAAACTATGTCCACCTGGCAGATGCGTCGCCCCTGGTGGTCGGATAGGGTCTTTCTACATCACTCAGCCCCGGTGGTCATCACGTCCCTGCAAATATCGCACCGGGGCATTTACAGCCCCCGATACACCCGCCTCGGGGGCTTCTCTCTTGCCCGCCAGAGCAGTGAGGGTGCCCCACAGGATGAGCAGCAGGGACTCTCTTAGGGGTAGGATACCCCTGTGCAGGGAGAGCGCGACTACTACAGCGTGGAAAAAGCCGCCGAGGTCCTCGGGACCACACCCGCCCGCGTCCTACAAATGGTTACCGCCGGCGACCTAGAAGGCCTCCCGCCAGGGGCCAGCGCGGAGGGTGTTTGGAAGGTGCTACTGCCCGTCGTTCCCGAACAGGAGCCCGCCCCCGACGAAGCGCCCACTGCAGAGGAGAGCGCCGAGGACCCCGAGAACACGCCGGAGCCGCTGGGAGAGGCCGCCGACGTCCCGGAGGAGCCGCCTGAAGCCGCGGCAGTGGAGGATTTATCACGCGGTGACAACGCGGCAACTGACCGCGAAGTGTCCGCGCCTTCGGGGTGGGTTAGTACACAGCAAGCAGCAAGAGCCCTCAACATATCTCCGCGGACCGTCCGTTGGCACATCGAACAGGGGAATCTTGAAGCTAAACCCGAAGGTGAAGGGGTAAAGCGCACCTGGCTAGTCTCCATAGACAGCCTCCAGGCGTTCCGCGATGCGCGGCAGGCTACCGGGGAACAGCCGCGTGATGACCGCGTTCCGCGCGGAAGTGCGGACATTGCCGCGGAGAGTCCGGGCAGTGCTATCCGCGAGCTTGCTGAACGGCTCGCGGAGGAGGCGGCGAGAGCTGCGGAGTTTCGTGTCCGCCTGGAGCTGACCGAGCAAGCCCAGTCCACGCTGCAGGCGGAGCTGGAAGAGGAGCGTCGCCGCCGGGTAGCGGCAGAGCGGGCACGAGACCGTTTGCGTCGAGCGTTGGAAGGTAGGAGAGCCACGCCCTCAGAGCCCTCAGAATCCTCCGAGACGGCCGCCAATGAGCAGCAGGGGCGAGGACCTATCCCCGATGCTGGAGGCCCGCAGGAGCCTGCACAGCCCCGGCCCTGGTGGCGTAGGATGTTTGGCGGATAGGGGGTTTCATGGAAGATCGTGTCAGGCGATACGCGCTGCAGATTCTACGGGCGATCCGGGACCAGCATCCGAACGTCCATGTCGGTACGTGGGTTGACCCCTACGCAGTGGCGTTCGAGGCCGGGCTGGGGCACCCTGATGGCCCCTTCTACGGGCAGGCTATCGAGTACCTAGTGGAGGAGGACGCTATTGAGCGGGCGGAAGAAACCGCCTCGGCCCTGGGCAATCCGATTTACCGGATCAAGCGGCGCGGCATGGAGATGATGGAAGAAGAATAAGCCCCGGTCCGATAGGTAGGGGTAGCCGTTCAACCACGGTTGAATGCACGTCCGGCTGCACAGGCTGTAGTATCAAACATAAATAC
>JALZHG010000368.1 GCA_030914045.1 Chloroflexota bacterium
GAACCCGTAAGGCATCGCCCTACCCGTGGTGACCCGGGCCGCGAGGTCCGTGGTGAGCACGCTCTTGCCGTTGTCGGGATCGCCGTCTAGGACCGTGATCTTGGCGAGGGGGATGCGCCGCTCCCACAGCCACTCCACGGTCTCGGCCTCGACGTCCGCCAAGAGGGTCCCTACCGGCACCGATTCCTCGTCCGGTTGGTCGTGCACCCAGCCCCTGAGCTCGAGGATGCTGCCGCCGGCTGCGAGGTAGTCGTCTATGCCGGTCTTGGTGCCGCGGTAGCGCTCCGGCCACAGGAGGCACTTAAGCAACGCGCCCCGCTCCCGCAGGAAAGCGGCGAGCCCTCGCAGCGCCTTTTGGACGTTGGGGTTGACCATCACGTCGGCGTCGAAGGCGATAACCGCCTCGCGCCCGTAGAGTTTGACCTCCTCCCAATCCTCTAAGACCCGCCAGCACTGCACACCCTGCAGGGAGATGCAGCACTCGCCCACGCTTGCGAGGGCATCCGCTTTCTTGTCGCCCTCGGTGACGTAGAGGGTCTTTTGGGCATCCCGCATCATCGGGAGGGCTCTGGGCGGGACGCTCAGACGGACTGGCGTACCCGCTGGGGTCTCGTACTTCCGGGGACGGCTCCTGCCGTTGCGCTCTTCTACGAGCGGATTATCCGGCTTGATCTGTTGGGGGATCGGGTCCCCAGACGGGCTGAATCGGGGGATGACTAGCGCCGGCGCCCGTTGTTGGCTGCGCTTGAATCCGAGCCGCTCGAGTCCCCTCTTGGTCTTCTCTAGGTAGTAGCCCCGCTCCAAGGCTACCGTCGGATTTATGGCGGACTGCTCGGTGACCTCCCGCCATCGATAATCCAAGCGTTTGCGAAGCTTTGCGAGGAGGTCGTCCGGCGGGCTATCTTGTGTACTATGTTGTTGAGGCGCGATCATCTAACGGTAACCAGTTCGTAGGCTCGACTGCGGGCAATCCGTAGCTCCTGCGCAATCTCCGCTATCTTCATAAATTCCTGCCGGGCGTCCATGCCAACCTCCTGATGTCGGGTACGTCTACACGACGGATGCTAGGACGGACGGGTCGTCTCCGGTACCGAACCTGGTTGAACGAAGTAAATTCGGCCGAAACTAATGACCATTAATCGTTGCGGGTAGGGTGTCTCGGCCTACCTGCTGCTAATGTTTTCCGGGTGCGCCTTTGCGTTCTGCGAGCTCAGAACAAGTCTCGACGGATCTCTTCCTCAGAGAAGCCCGGTTCCCCCGCGAAGGCTTCAGCAATCGACCACACAAACGCGTCCGGGTTACGGCTCGCAATATCGAGGTGTTCTGCCAGAGTTTTACGCAGCTTTTCTTTACCGCTTAGCGACTTCCAGCGCGTTGCTTCGGCCTTCATCTTTTCGGCTTCTTTCGACCAGCCACCTTTTTCTTCTAGAGCCCTTTCCAAGATCTTTCGGCCGCGATTCACAGCCATCCGGGCCGTAGAATAGTCGCCCTTAATATCCACGTTTCGGGGTGGTGGTATGCCCAGCTCTTGGCCTATTTCGCGATACGTTAGGTCGTCGACATCTTTTAGGATGGCCGCTTGGATGTCTCTATCTAGCGTTTCCACGGCCCGGTTTGGCAGCCCACTAGGTGTGCCGTATTCTAGAAAGGCCGTAAGCTTGCGTACCGCTTCCACCAGCCCCTGGAAGTAAGCGCAAGCTCGCTCCATCAACGCGAGTTGGTCTTCCCAGGAATACTTGTCGAACCCCGGCCGGTAGTACTTAAGCAGAGCTACTAGGTATCGTAGGGAATGGAGTTTCCGATAATTATCTAATCCTCGCACATACTTGTGTAGTAATCGCACCCACTTCTCTTCGGCGGGCGTCTCTGCTGCCCCACGTTCAGGATTTTCGGCGTCCTCAAGCTCGCGAAGCACGGGAAAGATGGACTCGTATTCGTCGAAGGTCCATGCCTTTTCGAGTATCTCAGGGCCGAGATCTGCCACCTTGAGCAACGTTTTGTGCAGCTCCTCCGGGTCTGATATGGAGCTTTCGAGCACGGTTAGAGCAGCGAGGGTAGCATTCGTTTCGCGTCGTTGGCCCACCACGCCGATCGGTCTGTAGCCTCGGCGGAATCTGCTCGGGTCTGGGCGTAGCCATACCACTTGCTCGGTGTTGTCCAGTCTGACGGGGTACGCATCAAAGTAAGGGGGCGTTTTTACGGGTCCTTCGTCCTTGGTAGGTTTTATGATGCGCCTGCCCGCTGTGTCCAAGGAGGCCCTCGTGGCGTGTAGTCCGTGATCGTTGAGCCACTCTAGCCCCGAATGGGCGAGCACTGGCACATCCGACGGTTGAATGGATTCCAGCCTTTCTAAGGCTCTCCGAAGCTTGAGTTCCTGGCCTTCAGGTGTGTTGTTCATCCTCTGTGGAGCGGGGGTATCGATCTCTATAGTAAAAGAGACCCGCACTGCCTCCTTTGCACTTGCACGGACGTTATTAGCCATTCTATCGTGAACTTCGTTCTCTCCGGGTGTATTAAGGCGCCTTAAGACACTGGTGGAGTTGGCATTGGCATTGAGATTTGAGCGACAAGGTCCTGCCAAAGGACCGGAGTAGATATGCCGAGGTCCAGAGACCAGCCCACCCACCGGAGTAGTTCCTGGAGGAGGCCGTCCGGTTGGTGGGCGCCTCCGACGAGAAACGATCGATGGGTCAGCCAGGCCTAAATAGATGCTCGGCGGTGCCAGCAGTGGCTGGCGCAGATCGTAGCCTAAATACCAGCGAATACTCAAACGATCCGCCGCGATCTCCATGAGTCGGCGCTTGGAGCGGATGTCTTCGAAGAATATCGCCAAACTGCAGGCGAGAGAAAGAGCAAGGAGAGTAATACGGATAATACACAAAACATCCAAGTGGCCTTTTCAACATCGGCGGATCCGCCAAGCGCACAAAGCCATCCGGAGAGGAAGGAGTCTCGAGGGCAAATCCTTGCCGCGCGACGTAGGCACGGAGAGCACACAAAATCGAGAAGGAAATTCCGAAGCATTCCCCCAGTCCAAAACGCACAAGGACCTCAAAGAGCAACCGAGGGAATCCCAAAGTATTATGCACACGATTAGTCCTACTTG
>JALZHG010000158.1 GCA_030914045.1 Chloroflexota bacterium
CGAGCTACTACCCGCCAAGACCCCCAATGACAGCCCGCTCGTCCGGGCCTCCGAGGAGGTCTGGCACGACCTGGGAGAGGAGCGCGTGGTGATTGCCCCCATGACCGGCGGCAGCGGCCCGGCCTCCCTCATCTCCAACGAGCTAGGCATCCCCCTGGTCATCACCGGCGGGGTGGCCTTCTCCGGCTCCCGCGCCCACGCCCCCAACGAATCGATCCGCCTGGACCAATTCAAGCAAGGCATCCGCTTCTGGGGCCGGTTCTTCGACCGCCTGGCGGCAATGGACGATGGACGATAGACGATGGAAGGAGACGAAACCGCAAAGACGCCAAGGCCGCCAAGAACCACGCCAAGAGTAGGATGGTCAGGTACTATCCGCTCACTAACAACTAACAACTAACAACTAACAACTAACAACTAACAACTCGTCCATCCTCCCTAAAGGAGCCTACAACCATGAGCAACTTCCCCCTCCGCATTGACATCAAGACGGCCCAGCACGACCGGGACTGGGACAACATGCTGCGTTACTGGCTGGACGCGGAGGGGGAGGAGGCGTTCACGGGGGCGTGGCTGTTCGACCACTTTGTGCCTATCAACGGGCACGTGGAGGGGCCGTGCATGGATGGGTGGACGCTGCTTGGCGCGCTGGCGGCGACTACGAAGCGTCTGCGGCTGGGCCTGATGGTGGGCTGCAACGGCTACAGGCACCCGGCGGTGCTCGCCAAGATCGCCACCACAATAGACAGGGTGAGCGGCGGGCGGCTCGACGTGGGTCTGGGCGCGGGCTGGTTCGAGCTTGAGTACAACATGTACGGTATACCGTTTCCGCCGCCCGCCGACCGCATTCGCCAGCTAGACGAGGCCTGCCAGGTGATGAAGCTGCTCTGGACGCAGGAGCTTGCCGACTTCCAGGGCCGCTACTACAACCTGAGCGCGTCGCGTCACGAACCCAAGCCGGTGCAGCAGCCCCACCCTCCCTTCACGATAGGCGGGGGCGGCGAGAAGCTGACGCTGCGGGTGGTCGCCAAACACGCCCACATCTTCAACTCGCCCGGCAGCACCCCCGAAGCCGTGCAGCACAAGAACCGCGTCCTGGACGAGCACTGCGCCGCGATAGGCCGCGACCCGGCCGAAATTCGCCGCTCCTGGCAGTTCTACTTCAAAGACCCCGGCGAGGTAGAGGGCATGCGAGAGCGCATCGAGCCGTACCTTGCGGTGGGCATAGACCACGTGGTAATAGGGATGCCCACCGAGTACCATGAGGGGCTGGTGCAGGCTGTAGCGCGGGAGGTGGAGCCACTTCTTACTCTTAACCAGGGGCCCAGGGATGAACATCATCCACAACGTTGAAGACTCTCGCATGCCACCTGATCCTTCGCTACGCTCAGGATGACAGAAGGGAATATAGTCCAGTAAGGCCAACAGCCTCACATCTACGTACCAAGTACCACGCCCCGCATCACGTTTCACGTTTCAGCACCACGTTTCACGTTTCAACTCTCAGCCCGCTCGCTGATGAACTCGTACACCGCTTGTTGCACCTTGTCCCGGTCGGTGTCCACCGTCATGATGTGGAAGCCCCGGTGCAGGGCCACCAGGCGCTTGTCGTGAGAGGCCAGGCGCGAGTAGATGTGGTGGGAGTTCATGTAGGGCACCACGTGGTCGCGGCGGGCGTACATGACGAGGGCGGGCACCGCCACCTGGCCCAGCACGCCGCGCACCTGGGCGATGAACTCTATCAGTGAGGCGGTGGCGGCGCTTGGCGACCGCTCGTAGGATACGTGCCTGCTGTGGGCCAGGGGGTCTTCTATGTCGCGGTAGGGCTTGTTGAGGTAGGGCATCTGGACCTGGATGCCGCGTAGCAGGCTGCCTATGGGCGGGGGCACATAGATAGGCGCGCCCATCGTGATGATGCCGGCCAGGTCGTGCCCCCGGTGCGCGGCGGTATAGAGAGTGAGCGCTCCACCGAGCGACAGCCCGGCCAGGAATACCCGCTCGCACCGCGCCAGCATCGCGTCCAGGGCCTCGTTCACCGAGGCGTACCAATCCTGCCAGGTGGTGTTTGCAAGGTCTTCAGGGGCGGTGCCGTGCCCGGCCAGGAGGGCGGCCCCGGCGGTGATACCCCTGTCGGCCAGGTAGCGGCCCAACCCGCGCATCTCGTAAGGGGTCGAAGTGAAGCCGTGGAGCATCAGGCAGCCCACCGGCCCGGCTTCGTACAGGAACGGCTCCGCGCCCGGCATGAGGGGGTACGCTCCCGGCTTCGGCGCGAGTGGGGCCGCGATCTCCTCCAGGGGTCCCGTGCTGCCCGCGGACGCTGCTGGCGAAACATTGGTAGGTACTTCCATCTCAATAGTATAGCCTATTGCGCGGTGGAGGACATGGGTGAAGCCGCACAATAGGCTATAAGCGGAAAGCCTACTTCTGGTTAGGGCCAACCAGAAACGTGTTACTCACTATCTTGCTTGCTTGACCCCTTGTGACTTGATTTCCACTTCTGAAGTAGGGGCGGTTGCCTCCCTCACAAGGCTCGCCGGGGCCGCCGCAAGCATAGCCGCCCAAAATAGAGCGCGAACTCAGGCGTTCTATGAAAGGGTAGAACGGGTCGCTCGGAGACACGTCCTCGAAGGTCTGCCCAGTCGGTTCATCCTGAAAATTGGCGGCATTAGATACGATCTTGGCAAGCTGGCCCCTGGAAGCGGGGTTATTGGGGCGGAAGTAAGGGAGGTTGCCAGGGGCTACGCACGCCTCATCAGCGTCCTCATCGCCACAAGGGTACCCGCTAATGACGCCCCGGTTTGCCAGCCTGTTAACCCACTCGTAGAAGGGACTCCCCTCGTCTATGTCCTGGAACACTGGCGGACCTGGGTCTTCATCGAAGCCAGCAGCGATTGACACAACCTTGGCAATCTGGCCCCTGCTAATGTTGTTGTTTGGCCGGAAGTAGGCGGCGTCAGCCGTATCATCACAAGGCTCCCCAGGTCCGCCGCATGGGTAACCTGAGATGACGTTGTTGCAGGCCAGGCGCTCTACGTATGGGAAGAAGGGGCTGGTGGGATACACATCGTGGAAGTACTGCTTTGAGTAGTGCAGAATCCTGCTGTTGCCGACATTATCGCCGCCATATGGGTCATCGTGACCTATTGCCCAAACATCATCGGGTCCGATTGCCACAATACCCGTCAGACGCGCTAATGGACTGGGCACCTCTGACCAGACGTTGCCATCCCAATGCCTAGTTTGTAGACTGTTTGCGATCCACGTGTCATCAGGTGAGACGGAGTCTACAGCTTCCGGGTAGCCTACAGTGCTACTGTTAGCCGGTATGTACGTGAGGTCACTACCATTGTAGTGCATGACAAGCGGATGCACGGTGCTGGAATTAAATCCAACCGCCCATACGTTCTTGGGAGAACTGCCTCCCAAGCCAGTGATGTGGGTTCTACCTCGGGAACTCTCAGTAGTAGGCCAATTCAGCACAAACCATTCAAGAACACCTGGTGCGGCCTGGGTGCCTGCCAACCAAAGGTGGCCCTGCCCTGGGGCCAGGGCTTTACGATAGGTTGTGCCCTCGCAAGGGGAAGGTTTGGAAGCTACTTGCCACTGGCTACCGTCCCAGTGCAAAAGCAACTGCTCGCCGCATTGGTCCTCCTCCGACCAATAAATACTGTTGTTGCCTGCTGCCCACACCTCATTGGACGAACTGCCCGTCACGTCCAGCAAGTGCCCCCTGTCGTTTGCTGCATTGGGGGTAGATACTGTGCTCCACTGGCTGCCATCCCAGTGAATAGCCAGCGTAGTATTGTCAACGTTGTGGAAGCCCACTACCCAAACGTCGTTCCAGGATATAGCTTCTATAGCATTAAGTGTCACCGACTCAGACCCCGGCCAGGGCACCTCTGACCAAACGGTCCCATCCCAACGCAGAATGCCACGCTCGCCCAGCGCCCAGATGCTGTCAGGCGCTGCGTCATCAACGTCGAAGAGGGTTCCTACATTCGGGCTGGGGACGGTCCGCCATATGGTTACCCCGCAAGATGCACCAGCTTGGTCACCGCTAACAACCTGTTCTTGCGGCGTCTTATCCGTCATGCCGGATACGTCTTTGCGGTCTCCCGCTGCCATACCCGGCGGGACCAGCACCAGTAAGCTCAGCACGCTGAAGGCAATGATGGCAGTAAGTATATGGCACTTCCGCGTATCAACAATATGCATCTGTTGCCCTCCTCCCGTCTGACAACGTAAATCCAGCGCGTTCAATGTGCTACTTCCCACAAATAACGTACAACAAGTAGTTAGAGTGACTATCTGAATGGTGCGGCACTTAGCAACTTTTGTCAAGGTACAATATTTCTGCGATGACGGCTCGACCGAAAAATTGATCATTTTGCAGATTCACCCAACGTCGTTTATCATCCTTGGAACGCTGTCACTTCTTGCGCGGGGTGAGCGTCATCTGGTGCCCTTGTCGCGCAGGGACGACGATTGACCCTATGGAGATGATATGGCCCACGAATGGCACCGCGACGAATTTAGCATAAGCACCGACCCCAGCAAGCTAGACCTTGAGGTGGTGCATGGCTACCTGTCCAACGAGTCGTACTGGGCGCAGGGTAGGAGCGTTGAGACGATTCGTAAGTCCATCGAGCACTCGCTGGCGTTCGGCGTGTACGAGGGTGAGAGGCAAATCGGCTTCTGCCGCGTAATCACCGATTATGCAACTTTAGCGTGGCTCGCTGACGTGTTCATACTGGAGGCCTACCGGGGGCGCGGCCTGGCGGTGTGGCTGGTAGATACGGTCATGTCGCACCCGGAGTTGCAGGGCCTCAAGCGCTGGCTGCTAGCCACCAAAGACGCCCACGGCCTATACGCCAAGTACGGCTTCGGGCCACTGACCGATCCTGAAAGGTGGATGACCCGTCTGGGCGGTGGCCGCTAATCACGAACAAGTAGAAGGTCAAATAAAGAAGTTCGACAAACTGAGCTATTGAGAACCTGTTTCAAAACCGTGTAGGGGCAGGTCCCCGTGCCTGCCCTGGTGCTAATATCCTACAAGGGCAGGCACCGGTGCCTGCCCCTACAATCTCTATCGTCAAGGTCCTGAGATCGGTTCTAAGTGCCAAATCCGTACAGGAGAGATAATGAAAAAGCGGCTATCCTTGCTTCTCGCTGCCGCCTTGCTGCCCATCCTGGCGGCCTGCGGGCAGTCGGGCCTACCGACGGCTCCTACCCCTACCATCGCCGCCCAACCTACTTCAGCGGAGGCGCGGGCGACCACCCCCGCCAGGCCGCGCCGCACCCCTACCAGCGAGCAGGCACGGGTCGAAACCCCCACTACTAGTCCCGTTGAAACGCCTACCCCTGGAGAGAGTGAGGACGAAAGCCCAACCGTCGAGCCTACCGAAACCGCCGTCTCACCGGAGGACCAGGGCGGTGTGGTCACCGATCCACTGGGCTTAGAACTTCAGGCCACGGTGGTGGCTGGGCTGCCCGCTACTCCCACGCCCGACGGGCAAAACCCCAGCCTTGGAGGCTTCGAAGGCGTGCACGTTATGCAGATTGATACGGCTGATGGCTTTGGTCCATACTGGGCGGCCTACTCGTACGGAATGCGCCGCTTCGAGCCTTTGGAGCAGCACTTTGTAGCGGTCTATTCGCGCGAGGGGAGCGGCTGGCGGGAAGTGGACCGGGTTGAGCTTGAGGACCCCGATTACCTCGACAGGATGGGGGTCCAGCAGGTGCCTATCGAGCCGGAAAACGTCTGGTTGCAGGTAGAAAGCGCCGTGGGAGCGCACTCAGGATGCTTCAACATACTTCGCTTCGACGGGCAGAGGTTGCACAACGAGTTGTCGCACTGCGGCTCTGCTCCTGGCTCCGGCAGCCTCGAGGACTTGAACGGTGACGACGTGCTGGACGTGCTGCTGGACGCCACCGACCACTACGTCATCTGCTACGCCTGCAACGTGGACTATATAACCACCAAGGTGATGCGCTGGGACGGCTCTAACATGGTGGACGTGCGGTTCGAGCGGGTGGCAGACAGCGAGCCGGAGGAGTTGCGCGAATTGACCGACCGAGCGATTGAGCTTGCCGAACACGACCTCTGGAAGGACGCGCAGACCACGATAGACCAGACGCGCAAGTTCAACTCGCAAGACCCCGCCTATACCTGGAACGCTGCCCTTATCAACCTGGATGCCACCAAGCGGGCCGAGCACATCGAGTACAGCGGCTATCCGCTCCTGTCCACTATCTTCTACGGCGACTACCCCGCGGTGCTCTCTACGCTGGAGCGTTTCAACGTTGACGCGATATTCAATCCCAACTCGGCCCTATTCACAGGCTCGCCCGTCGCGGGTAACATCGAATTTATGGTCGAGTACGTCACGCGTACCACCACGTTGCAGCTAGAGGCGCAATCCGACCTGGCGGCGGCGTACTTCGTCCGGGGCTGGGCGCTGGCCCTGCTCGATCCCAAAGACCCCGGCGCTCTCTCGGACATACAGCAGGCCGCCGACCTCGACCCCTCTGAGGCGCTGTTCGCGGAGGCCCTCGATTATTTGGAGGAGCAGCAGTAGCTCCCGGTCGCCCTCAGTTGCTATGGACCACGAGGATCACGTACAGCTATTACAGGGTGGCATCCCCGACCCGGGTGGGGTGTGGGCCGATCTCGGCTCCGGTTGGGGTGCGTTCACGCTTGCCCTGGCCGACCTGCTGGGGCCGGGTGCTACTATCTATTCGGTAGACAAAGACCGAGGAGGGCTGCGGGAGCAAGAGGCGACCATGCGCGCCCGCTTCCCCAATACCACCACCCATTACATAGCAGCCGACTTCGCCCGCCCCATTGAAGTGCCTCCCCTGGACGGCGTGGTCATGTCGAATTCGCTCCACTACCAGCGGCACAAGGAGCCGGTGCTGCAACTGGTACGCGGCTACCTGAAGCCTGGTGGCCGCTTCATCCTGGTCGAGTACAACACCGACCACGGCAACCCCTGGGTGCCCCACCCCATCTCTTACCCCACCTGGGAGCGATTAGCCCTGCGTGTTGGCTTCGAGACCACGCAACTACTCGCCACTGTGCCCAGCCGCTTCTTGCGCGAAATCTACTCGGCAGTGAGTATGTAGATAGAGACGGACCCGCATCACCCTGGGAAGCCAGGGACCTGCTAAAGGTTAGATGGATTGCACCGCAGAGACGCGGAGAACGCAAAGGCACGCAGAGAAGAATTGAGGGTGTTCTTACATGGCAACACCTTACAGCAAGACGTTGCACTTACCCCTTCCCGAACAACCACAATCTCAGCGTACCCTCTGCGTCCTCTGCGTCTCTGCGGTGAATAATCTCTATGAATCCGGCGTGCTCTTGACGTCTTGGTGGTTCTGTCTCTGTCTATAGCTTCTGTGCTGTCTATTCACCCGCCACACCCGCAGGCTCGACGGCGGTCCCTTCCGATGCAGCTTCGGGCGCGTACAGGGGTAGCCTTATCGTGAAGGTCGAGCCTTCTCCCTCCTTGCTTTCGACTTCGATTGTGCCGCCGTGCTGCTCCAATACCTGGCGCACGACCGCCAGACCGATGCCCGTGCCTCGTATGCGGCCCGCGACGTTGCCCGCCCGCCTGAACCAGTCGAAGATGTAGGGGAGGTCTGCCTCCGGGATGCCCACTCCCTGGTCCTTCACGACGAGAGTGGCCCAGTTAGCGCCCAGCCCCTCGGCTTCCCCCCTGGAGCTTTCGCGCCTCACTTCCAACGTTATCAGGCCACCCTCCGGGCTGTACTTGATGGCGTTAGACACCAGGTTGTCCAGCACTCGCTCGATGCGAAGCGGGTCCCACAGGCATATTAGCTCGGTCAGGTCGGTCTCGAATGAGATTTGATGCCGTTTGGTGCTCTGCTGGTATTCCGCGACCAGCCTGTCACACATCTTCACCAGGTCGAACCTGCGACGGTAAAGCTCCAGGGGCTTCCCCGCCTGCAATTGCGCGAAGTCGAGCAGTTCGTTGATGAGCATGTTCATCTTGTTAGCCGCCGTGTCTATGCGCGCCAACCCTACTTCCATGCGGTCCGTGCTCGACGCGCCGGCAACCACCTGTTTGAGCGCCTGCCTCAGCATACCGACCGAGGCTTTGACGGCGGTGAGGGGGTTTCTCAGGTCGTGGGACACCACGGAGAGCAGCACTTCACGCGCGCGTACCGCCTGTTCCGCTGCCTCCCGCGCGGCCTGCTCCCGGTCCAGTAGCTGAATGCGTTCCTCCTCGGCGCGCGTGCGTTCCGCGATTTCGCTCTCAAGCTCCCGGTTGGCCCGTTGCAGCTCCGCCGTCCGCTGTGCTACTCGCTGCTCCAGGCTCTCGTTGAGACTGCGCACCTCTTCTTCGGCGGCCCTTCGTTCCGTGATGTCGTGCGCTATGCAGACGATAGCCTCAGGCTCACGGTCGGCTCCGCGCATCACGGAAGCAGCTACGCTGAGGAACCGCACTCCGCCCTGCTTATGCGAGTAGGTCATCTCGTAGCCACGTATCCTGCCCACCCGGATTAGCGCCTCAAGCTGCCGTGCGAAGTCCACACCTCCGATTGTGCTGCCCGCGGGCCTGCCCAGCAGTTCCTCCCTTTCGTAGCCAAACATCTCGCAGGCGGCCCCGTTCACGACCCGCAACACTCCCTCCCGGTCGAACACCAGCAGCGCGTCGTTCATCGTTTCGATGATCTCATTGGCGGCGAACGCGGGAGTGATATCTATGAGGTGGTAGGTCCAGATAGCGCGGGTCGCCAGGACCACGAAAGCCAGGATCGCCAGGTAGCCGAACGGGTAGAGGGGGATCCCGTACGCCGCCACGAAGTCCATGATACCCAGGTAGCCGACACCGAAGGCAGGCATGAGCCACTGGATGCGCCGTTTGGCCCGACCTCGTTGTAGCTTTTTGTAGGCCGACCAGTAGTGGACCATGCTGCCCACGAGCAAGGCGGCAAAGAACAACACGAACACCGACCCCGGCCATCCTAATCGCGTGTAATAGCCCCACCAGTACCTCTCCACGCCCATGATGAGGCTATCGGTGGCTATGGCCGCGAAGACGAACAGGGCGGAAAGCAGCCAGGCCGACATGATGACCGGCCTGAAACGCCTGTGGATGCCTAGCACCACCGTCGTGAACTGGTAGGTCGCGGGGGCGATGAACGGCACGCCGAGATAGGCTGCTTTGGACCACCAGCTTGCCGTCTCGGCGTTGTTCGCCGCGTACATCCAGGAGAAGCAAAAGAGCCAGATGCTCACCGCCAGGGTCACGATGAAGAAGGAGATGCTGACCAGGCTGATGCGCTCCCTGACGAGCACGAAGAGGCCAAGCAGGAACACCGCTGCCATAGTGAGTAGCGTAGGCAACGAGTAAAAGGTGAAGGTATAACCTTGAGGGTCCAGCACCTGTGCAACCATATTAGCCTGATTCCTGCCATCTCCCACAGGACGTTCGTGTAGGCGGGAGTTCATGGAGGTGTCTTCTATATTACATTATAAGGGTACAGTATGCGCCAGGCAGCCTGAGTAGCCTGTTGGGGATGAGCAACCAAAGTCGCTTCTGTCATTCTGAGCGTAGCGAAGAATCAGCCACGCATGCTTGATACTGACGGTATCAGCACCGTTCTTCCCCTCGCCAAAATGATCTCACGTGTTCAACGGCCTAACTACCCACCTGATTCTTCGCTACGCTCAGAGGGTGTCTAATAAAGGGGTAGAGAGTGGAAAGGAAGAATGCGCGACAGCAGCATCATGGGCGAGAAGGCCTCTAAAGTAGGCTCTATGAACACATCGTGTGCTCTCCCCTGTGCTCCTTCCAACCTGTATAACCTTGTTCTTGTGCCTAAATCTACCCTCTACCTTTATTAGACACCCTCTCAGAATGACATAGGGGGAGTCGGTCGCTTTGCCCGAGCGAGTGTACAAGCGCAGTCTGCGAGGCTATAATTAGCTATGAGGGTACCACTGCCTCCCAGGATGAGAGCGCGGGTGCTACACTACTGCGAAGACGAAGCGGGCACGGGGAGGTGCAACATGGTCAACATGCTTGCATTTGGGACGCTGGAGAGAACGGAACCTTTCTCCTGCGGTCTCGTGGTGTCCCTTTCGAGCGAACTTGCGTCGATACAGGGGCCTGATGGCAGGCTCGTCGCGGCTGACGGCCTGGGCTACGGCCTGGTGCAGCAGCCGTCTACAGACGGTTATGTGCTCGTACGCTGGATTGGCGGCGGCTTTGAGTGCTGGGTGGAGCAGGCGGACCTGCGCTCCCTCGGCAGGGATGCGCGCCTGCTTACCGTGGAGAAGTACGACAGCAAAGACGTTTGCAAGCAGGTGCGGCATAAGGTAGCCGAGAACGCCGGGCTGCGGCATCACTGGACCGTGGAGCTGCGCCAGCCGAACGTGGTCCGCGTCCTGCGCAACGACGGCCTCAAGTGGACCTTCAAGCACAACAAGCTCTTTCGCAGCATCGACGTATGGTGGCCCCAACCCCCAGGCGACGACGACGCAGAGGCTTTGACGGTAGCGGAACTGGCGATCAGGGTGTGAAACGGTTCTGAAACGTGAAACGTGAAACGTGATGCGGCTTGCTCAAGTGGGTACGTGAACAGGGGGAGTCGGTATTGCAGGACCCTAGCCCCCCTCTGTCATTCTGAGCGCAGCGAAGAATCTCGTCCTCCATGCAGGTGTTGCCCTTTTCTTATGGACAATGCCGCATGAGAAAGGTGGTATGTGGGTACTG
>JALZHG010000016.1 GCA_030914045.1 Chloroflexota bacterium
CAGCTACACCTACCAAGACGAGCACGCCCAGCGAGACGAGCACGCCTACGGCTACACCTCCCACTCCTACAGTTACACATACCAAGACGAGCACGCCTACGCCTACACCTACCACTCCTACGGCTACTGAGACGTACACGCCTACGCCGACGCCTACCACTCCTACGGCTACTGAGACGTACACGCCTACGCCGACGCCTACCACGCCCACGAACACCCCCACCAACACGCCTACGCTTAGCATATCCACGAACACCCCCACCAACACGCCGACGTCTACCGCTACCACGGTGCCTGGACCTCCTACGGCGCTGCCGACCAACACGCCTACACCGACGCCATTTAGACCTATACCGCCGCCCTTGCCGGACGTTGTGGAGCCACCTGAGGTGCTGCCAATAACCGGCCAGGTAGTAGTGATGCTGGTCCTCGGTACCGTACTGAGCGCATCTGCCGCGATCTTCCTGATAGGGTTGTTCGCACGGAGACGCAAGGCACGCGACGATGAGTTCAACCTCAACTAAACAATTGAAACCTTAGTGAAAAAGGGGCCTGGTGCAGACCAGGCCCCTTTTTCATGCCGTTTTACCACCAATTTCGTACGTTTCGGCTATAAGAATGCACTAGTTGGCACGCGACTTGCGAAAAAAGTGGCACTACCGAAAGCGATCCGGGCTACAGATACCCCACCGGATAACCAATTCCCCCCGAGCCATACTGGTACGGGGCGCGGAAACCCACACATGGCACGGTACGTCCGTCGCCACCTGGCCCCTATCGCTATTGGACCACGATCCCCGGCAGCTGTAAGACATGGAGCAGGTAACAGGCCATTCGCCGCTGCACGGGAGGACATACGGGTAATGCTACTCGCGGCATACCCGGTTTGAAGAGCGAGGGCGCGCGCTCATCAATCTTACAATGTCCGAGTTTCGAACCAGTAGGAGGAAGATGAGCAATGAATTTCTTGAAGTCACTTCTAACAGGAGGAAAGCTGTTATCGTTCGGGGCACTCGCCCTAATGCTGCTCGCGGCAGCGGCCATCCCCACGGCCATGTGGCTGGGTAGCTCCGGTAGCGATGCGGACCGCCCGGTCCTCAGCGCGCAAGTAGCCCAGGGACAGGATGAGTCAGCCACCCCCACCCAGGGCATAACGGGCACGGCTACATTGACAGCCACCGAAACAGTCACCGGCACGCAGACGGTAGAGGCCACCGAGACCGTTACCTCTACCCGCACCGTTGAGGCTACTGAGACAGTCACCGGCACGCTGACCATGACGGCTACCCGCACCGTCGAGGCCACCAACACGGCCCAGGCGACCAATACCTCACAAGCGACCAATACTGCCCAGGCTACTAACACGGCCAAAGCAACTAACACTGCGCAGGCGACCAATACGGCACGTGCTACCAACACGGCTCAGGCTAGCGCCACGGTGAAGAGCAAGGGCAAGGTAACTATTTGCCACGCTACCAGCTCGCAAAAGAACCCTTACGTAGAGATCACGGTAGACGAGAACGCACTTGACGCTCACCGCAAGCATGGCGACATAGTGCCCGCACCTGCCGGCGGCTGCCCTGGCGCTGCTCAGACCACCCGCACACCTCAGGCTACTAACACTGCTAAGGCTACTAACACAGCTCACGCCACCAACACGGCTAAGGCCACCAACACCGCGCAGGTTACAAATACTGCCCAGGCTACTAATACCGTAAACGCTACTAACACGGCTAAAGCCACCAATACCTCACAAGCGACCAACACAGCCCAAGCAACTAACACTGCCCAGGCTACCAATACCGCTCAGGCCACCAATACCTCACAGGCTACTAACACAGCCCAGGCAACTAATACCTCACAGGCTACTAACACGGCTCAGGCCACCAACACCGCACACGCCACCAATACGGCTCAAGCTACTAACACAGCGGAGGCCAGCCATACAGCGCACGCTACCAACACTGCCGAGGCCACTAACACGGCTAAGGCTACCAATACAGCAGAGGCCACCAACACCGCACGGGCTACTAACACGGCTCAAGCTACCAATACACCCAAAGCTACCAAGACTCCTGAAGGGGAAGGCGAAGGCAAGGTGACCATTTGTCACCGAACCAGCTCCACCACTAACCCGTGGGAACAGATTACGGTAGACCAGGCTGCGGTTGAGGAGCATCGCTCGCATGGCGACATAGTCCCCGCGCCTGCCGGTGGTTGCCCTCGTTCCTAGTGCATAGGTCTTTGGGACCGTTCTAAGGGCGCAGCAAAAGGGGCCTGGTTGATACCAACCAGGCCCCTTTTTACGTGCCATTTCGTGTGCAGCGGCTGTAAAAAAGCCCTGGCTGGCACGGTGATTGCAACTATGTATGGTACTACCAACAGCGATTTGGGCTACGGGCCACCCCCACCGGATTTCCTATTCACAAAACTACTTCCCGTACCCATACTTTCACAGGGCGCAACAACCAAAGACAGGCCCCGGCACATAAGGCACGAACGGACCTGTATCGCTATTGGAACATCACTCCCGGCAGTTAGAAATTAGAAGCGGTTCCCAGGTGAAGAGAGGGGATACGGCTGCACGGGAGGACTAGACGGGTAATGCTACTCGCGGCATACCCGATTTGAAGAGCGAGGGCGCGCGCTCATCAATCTCGAATACGCTTCGATATCGAACTAAACGGAGGAAGATGAGCAATGAATTTCTTGAAGTCACTATTACCAGGAGGAAAGCTGTTATCGTTTGGGGTGCTAGCCATAATGCTATTGGCAGCAGCCGCCGTTCCCACGGCCATGTGGCTGGGAAGCTCGGGCAGCAAGACAGACCAGACGACACTCAGCGCGCAAGTAGCCCAGGGACAGGAGTCGGCCACCCCCACCCAGGGCATAACGGGCACGGCTACCCTGACGGCCACAGGGACGGTAGAAGCCACGGGAACTACGACGGCTACAGGGACGGTTGAAGCCACCAACACGGTCGAGGCCACCAGGACGATGACGGTTACCCGCACCGCCGAAGCCACCAATACGGCACAGGCTACTAACACAGCCCAGGCCACGAACACCGCTGAGGCGACCAATACGGCCCAGGCTACCAACACGGCGAAGGCAACCAATACCGCCGAAGCCACTAATACGGCTCAGGCTACGAATACCGCCCAGGCCACTAATACGGCTCAGGCTACCAATACAGCTAAGGCTACTAACACGGCTCAAGCTACCAATACACCCGGGCGCAAGGTAACTATTTGCCACGCTACCAACTCGCAGAAGAACCCTTACGTAGAGATCACGGTAGACGAGAACGCACTTGACGCTCACCGCAAGCATGGCGACATAGTCCCTGCACCTGCCGGCGGCTGCCCTGGCGCTGCTCAGACCACCCGCACACCTCAGGTTACCAACACAGCTCACGCCACCAACACTGCCCAGGCCACGAACACTGCCCAGGCTACCAACACCGCCAAGCCTAGCGAGACGGCGGTAGCTACAAATACAGCCCAGGCGACCAATACGGCACAGGCTACCGAAACACCTAAGGGTGATGAGGACAAGGCGACCAAGGAGCCGAAGGAAGACAAGGCTACAAAGGAGCCTAAGCCCACCGAGGAGCCTAAGCCAACTAAGGAACCCAAGGAAGAGAAGCCCACCGAGGAGCCTAAGCCCACCAAGGAACCCAAGGACAAATAACGGGTTGGCATCCTCGATGGATTAGAACAGAAACGAAAGCGGGAGCACAGGTCTGTGCTCCCGCTTTTTTGCGTCCCGGTCATCTCCGGCTAAGGTATAATGCCCCTATGTATGTCACGAACGCAGGGAGTGGGAGCAGGAGTGGGTTATATGCGGGCTGAAGAGAACACGGCGGAGATAGAGGAGCTGGTCAGGCCCCTGGCAGAGGCGGTAGCGCGAACGAAGCGACTGGTAGTGCTGACCGGGGCGGGCATCAGCACCGAGTCGGGCATACCGGACTACCGGGGCGTAAACGGCCTCTGGACCCGGCATACACCGACCTACTACTCTGATTACGTGCGCAACCCGGCAGTGCGCCGCCGCTACTGGGCGCGTAGCCTCAACGGCTATGGCCGCTTCCGGGACGCGGTGCCGAACGCCGGGCATAGGGCGCTGGCCGAGATGGAACGGCAGGGCAGGCTGCACTACCTCATCACGCAGAACGTGGACCGGCTGCACATCAAAGCGGGCAGCACCCGTGTGATCGAGCTACACGGCGAGAACAGCCACGTACGTTGCATCAGTTGCGGCTACACGGAACCCCGCACGCAGACACAGGCCCGCCTCGAATGGGAGAACCGGCACCTGCGCCTCCCCGCCGATGAGACGGGTGAATCGGAGGGCTTAGTCGTGCCGCTGTGCCCCGAATGTGGCGGCCTGGTGAAGCCTACGGTGGTCTTCTTTGGGGAGAACGTGCCCGCAGATGTCACCGCCCACGCCTTCCAGAGAGTAGAGGAAGGAGATGCCCTGCTGGTAGTCGGCTCCTCGCTCACGGTCTGGTCGGGCTACCGGCTGGCGCGGGCGGCCAGGGAAGCCAGTAAGCCCCTCTACATCCTCAACCTAGGCCCCACCCGCGCCGACGAGGAAGCCACGTTGAAGATAGAAGCCCCGGCAGGTGCCGCGCTACAGGTAATTACGAATTACTAATTACGAATTACTAGGACTCATCTCAAAAATGACAGTAAAATGACAGAATGGAATATGAGCACGTGGCCCCTTCCTTGTCATTTCGAACGGAGTGAGAAATCTCGTCCCTTAGCACATGGTACCACCTTTCCTTCAGCCACATAGTACCGTAAGAAAGAGGAAACATCCCGGTGGAGGACGAGATTTCTCACTCCGTTCGAAATGACAAGGGCGGGGCTATGTGCCGATGTTCGACCGTGTTGTTTTTGAGATAGCTTGTAATCACTAATTCCTAATTATTGATTGAGGACCAGCCCGTGGTTCGTAATTAGAACTTATCTCTAAAACGGCAAGTACGCGAACCGCTGGTGGCACTAGCCGAAACTCCCAGGTAGACCCACCTGGATGCGTCATTAAGCGCACCTTTGTAGTGGCTACAAACAGGGCTGTGCGTGGCTGCTAACTTCGCTGGTCTTGTATGGGTATATTTCCCCTATTTCGTTCTTGAGATGGGTTCTAGTAACTAGGGGGCATGCATGTTCACAATAGAGCAACGGGACCATCTACGTGATTACATCCTGGATATAGCCATGTCAGACCCACGGGTAACAGGGGGTGCGCTCACCGGCTCCATGGCGGTTGGCGCCGTAGACGATAGGTCCGATGTTGACGTGGCTTTTGGGATCGCTGAAGGCAGCTCCCTCGAAGCCGTCCTTGATGACTGGACCGGGGCGCTTGACCGCGAGTTCGGCGTGCTTCACTATTGGGACCTGCCCTTCCGCACAAGCTTGTACCGCGTGTTCCTCCTGCCGGGCGGCCTCGAACTTGACGTTGGGCTGTCGCCCCAGCACGATTTTGGCCCTCGCGGTCCAGGCTTCCGTGCCCTCTTCGGCACCACCCGCCAGCAGAAGCCTTCGCAGCCATCCGACCCCCAGTTCCTCGTCGGACTATGCTGGCACCACGTCTTCCACGCTCGCTCGTCCATAGAGCGCGGCAAGCCGTGGAGGGCGGAATACTGGATCAGCGCCCTTCGCGACCACACTCTCAGCCTTGTCTGCCTACGCCTGGGGGAGGAGACCGCCGAGGCCCGCGGCATCGACCGCCTGCCCGCCGCCGTGACCGGACCACTAGCAGAGGCGCTCGTTCGCTCTCTCGATAACGAAGAGTTGCGCCGTGCGTTGGCCGCGGCGACAACAGCTTTTATCACCGAACTGGAAGCCCAGGACCCCACGCTATGCGCGCGCCTCAAGCCATTACTCCAGGAGTTCGGCGCTCCACAGAGTGGCTAGATACAAGCGTCACATTAAGGATTCCGACAACTCTACAAAGCCAGGTTGTATAGCCCTGGTCCTCCTGCTTCCGGTCTGCTTTTGGGATGAGTTCTAGTAATTCGTAATTCGTAATTCGTAATTATCTCCCTGCCCATTCGTCGTATATCCTGTCCATCTGCTCGATGTGGTCAGGGATGTGGCGGGCGTAGACCCCTAGCCAGTCGTCCATTGTCATAGTGCCGTTCTCAGGGTGGTAGGTGGTGTGGGACCAGACGGACTCAGGTAGGTTCTTTATCAGGTTGTAGGTGTTGTTGCGCAGCCACTTGAAGAGCTGCAGAGCGTCTTCGGTGCTCTGGTCGGTGTAGCCCAAGGCCGTGGCCCAGCGGGTCTCGTCGTAGGCCATGACCGCTTCACCCGGTTCGGCGATGAGGCGGCGGCAGCGGATGTAGCTGTTGGCCTCGCTGTCGGTGACGTGCACCACGACCTCGTGTATACTCCACTCCTCAACGGGCGACTTGTACTGCCACATCTCGTGGGGGTAACGCGCCAACGCCTGGGTTAGCTGGTCGTACGCCCCTGCGTATGCTTCGAGTTGCCGGCTGCGTTCCTCCATCGTCAAAGCCATCTTGTCGCCTCCCATAGTGACAACGCCCGGCGGATAAATCCACGGGCTACAAGTACAAAGCCCGCCGTAGCGGGATGCGCGGTATATAGCCTCTATCTGTCCGTGTCGTCCCGGATGATCGTGCCGTAGATGCGCTCAAGCTCCTCATCAGAATAGAAGTAGATGACCAGCCTGCCACCCCTGCGGCTCTTGGAGAGTTGTACTTTCGTGCCGAGAGCGTTGCGGAACTGCTCCTCCAGGTCGCGGATGGGGTCGTAAAGCGATTCGCTTGCCCCTTCCCCGGCTTCGTCCTCTGGGGCCTCTTCCCCGGCACCGGCGACTTCGGCCAGGCGGCGGGCAAGCGCCTCCACCTGCCGCACGCTGAGGCCCTCGGAGGCTATGCGCTGGGCGAGTTGCAGTTGCAGGTCGGCGTCAGGCACCTGTAGCAGGGCGCGGGCGTGTCCCTCGCTCATGCTGCCCGCGGCTAATGCCTCTTGTATGGCCGGGGGCAACCTGAGCAACCGCAACGAATTGGCGACCGCCTGGCGGCTCTTACCCACCCGATCGGCTACCTCGTCCTGCTTCATGCCGAAGTCGTCCACCAGGGCGCGGTAAGCAGTGGCCTCTTCAAGGGGATTGAGGTCGGCGCGCTGCAAGTTCTCCACCAGCGCCAGTTCGAGCATCCCCCTGGATGACGTTTCTTTGACGATTACCGGCACCTGCTCCAGCCCCGCCAGCATGGCGGCTCGCCACCTGCGCTCACCAGCAATCAGGTTGTAGCTGCCTTGATCGCCCGCCTGGGTAACCACCAGCGGTTGCAAGACTCCGTGCTCGCGGATAGAAGCGGCGAGGTCCTCAAGCTCTTCAAGGTCGAACGTGCCACGAGGCTGCCGGGGATTGGGCGCAATGCTGTCGACCGGCACCGCCAGCACTCCCGCTTGCGTTGCGGGCTGCTCGTCTACGTTCTGAGGGGCAGCGTCGGTGGTTGGGGCGGGCTGGGCCGTGGCATCCGTAGTTGCCTGCGGTGTGGCGGGGATGAGGGAGTCGAGGCCACGCCCCAGCCCGCCTTTATGCTTGGGCATCGCTGCTCACCTCCTCTGTGGCCTGTGCTGCCTCACCGACACCACTGCGGGCGGCCAATTCACCGGCCAGGGCGGCGTACGCGAGAGCGCCCCGTGAGTTAGGGTCGTACTCCAGGATGGTAAGGCCGTAGCTAGGGGCCTCGCTCAAGCGCACGCTGCGGGGCACCAGCGTCTCGAACGCCTCGCGGGGGAAGTGGCTCTTCACTTCCTGCACCACCTGCGCCGATAGATTGGTGCGGCTATCGTACATGGTCATCACTATACCGAGTATGTACAGGTCTTTGTTCAGGCCGCGCAGCACCAGCGAGATGGTATTGGTAAGCTGCATCAGCCCCTCCAGCGCCAGGTACTCGCACTGCAAGGCGATAATCACCGCGTCGGCAGCCGTGAGCGCGTTCAGGGTGAGCAATCCCAGGGAGGGCGGGCAGTCTATCAGCACGAAGTCGAAGTCGTAGCGCGCAGGCTCCAGGGCGGTCTTGAGCCGGTATTCGCGCTGCCCCTGCTCCTGCCCCGCAAGCTCGACCTCGATGCCCGCGAGGTCCACCGACGACGGCAGCAGGTATAGACCACCGCGGAAAGGCGGGCGGTCCACCTGTACGATGGCCTCCGATGCGGGCGCGCTGCCTTCCAGCACGTCGTAAAGGGAGGGTGCTTCGCGCTGCTTGTCGATGCCCAGGCTGGAAGTGGCATTAGCCTGCGAATCGGCGTCCACCAGGAGCACACGATAGCCACCGGCGGCTAGATAAGCGGCAAGGTTGACGGCCGTGGTGGTCTTCCCCACGCCGCCCTTCTGGTTGGCAAAGCAGTAGATGCGCCCCTTCCGAGGGCGAGAGTTGGCTTCCACTGGGGGATATTATAGCACAGCCGTTGGGTGGACGATGGACGATGGACGATGGACGATGGTAGGAGACGGAACCGCAAAGACGCAAAGGACGCAAAGAACGCGCCAAGAGGATGATGGTTATGTACTATCCGTCAACTCACAACTCAAAATTCAAAACTCACAACTTGTCCATCGTCCATCGTCCATCGTCCATCGTCCACTGTGCTATAATACGCGCGGGTCAGGCCCCTGTTTCGGGGCGAGAGGAGTGGAAAACTTCAGGTATGCGGGTGGCGTTCTTCGATCCGGTGTCGGGGCTTTCGGCAGAGATGATACTCGGTGCCCTGGTCGATGTCGGCGTGCCCGTGGAGTCGCTGAGGGCCGAGCTGTATAAGCTACCGCTTGCTTCTTACTCGTTCGACATGGTGAAGGCTTTGAGGCAGGGTGTCACCGGCACGTACCTGGAGGTGGGTACGGGGCCTGGCTCACTCAACGGGGTGGCCCAACTGACCGGACGCCTCGGTAGGTACACCGCCGCCACCCAGCCCGACACCAGCCTCGAAGTCGCCGCTATGCTGCGCATGATACTTGGCAGCAGTCTGCCAACAGCCGTGCAGCAGGGCGCGGTCAAGGTGCTCAGGAAGCTGGCCGAGACCGAATCCGAGTTTGCTTCCTTACCTCAGCATAACGGCAAGCCCGCGGACCTGTGGAACGTGGAGACGCTGGTGCAGGTCGTGGGTACCATGTCGGCCCTCAACATGCTGGGCGTGAACAGGGTGGACTGCGCCGCCTTCGGGGTCGGCTGCGACTACGACAGCCTTCCCTCCTACGAGCGCCTGGGTATAGCCCTCCTGCGCCGAACGCCGCGTGCCTGCGACGAGAACAAGCTAGACAGGGGCTACGTGACCCTCACCGGCGCGGCCATCATGGTGTCCATCGTCACCACCTTCGGCACGATACCGACTATGCGCATCGACGGCGTGGGCTACGGGGCCACCAGCACGTCGGAGCCGGGCAGGGCCGGTCTCATCCGCGTGCTGGTGGGCGAAACAACGGCCCGCCCCACCGACGAATCGCAGACCACCCTCCCCCTGAGGCTCACCCCCACCAACGGCCATCACCCCGTCTCGCCCGCCGACACGCTCATAGTAGGCAGCCATCAGCAGAGCGGCAGGCATAGGTTGCTGAAACGTGAAACGTGAAACGTGATGCGGGTTGCTCAACAGAGTACGTGAAGGCAAACGGGTTCATTTCGTGAGATGTTGTTGGTCTTTGTCATTCTGAACGCAGTGAAGAATCTCGTCCCTTAGCACCCAAGTAGCACCTTTCTCTACGTCACCGAGTGCATGCAGGAAAAGGGGGGACACCTCCGTAGAGGACGAGATTCTTCACTGCGTTCAGAATGACAAAGGGAAATCGGGTTCCGCATTGGGAACAGGATGGCCTTCACGTACCCTCAACATTAACCGCATCACGTTTCACGTTTCACGTTTCAGCCAACCACTCCCCTCTGCCGCATGTACTGCAACACGAGGTCTTCAAAGGGTAGGTCGGTGGTGACTTGCAGGTAGTTGATGCCCCGGCGGCGACAGAAGGACTCTATGCTGCCCTGCCACTGCTCGAACTTCTGCTTGTAGAGGTCTAGGATGCCGCTTTCGAGGCTCACCTCCTGGGTGGCCCCGGTTTCGACGTCGCGCAGGCGCAGGTCGCCCATGAGGGCCAATTCGGGGTTGACCTCGGCGGGGGCCAGGACGTGGAGCAGGTGGACCTCGTGCCCGGCGGCCTGTAACGCCTTCAACCCCTCCAGCCCGCCCCCTTCCACCAGGCAATCGCTGAGCACGTACAACAGGCCGGGGTAGCGCGCCTGGGAAGCGTACTGCCGTAGCGACGTATCCAGGTCGGTCTCACCCTCGGCCCTGACGCCCGCCACGAACCGCAGGAGCGACACGGCGTGGCCCTTTCCCCTCACCACCGTGTGGCGCTGCACTCCCGCCTTGCTGATACCCGCCACCGCCAGCCGGTCCAGGTTGGAGAGGGAGATGTAACCCAGGGCGGCGGCCACACGCTTGGCGTATACGAGCTTGTTCTGCCCGCTCGTATCCACACCCTCGCTGCCCTTCACCACCGGGCCGTGCGCGTCGATGCCCTGACCCTTATCGACCATCCCTACCGCCGAGGTGAGCGTCACCGCGTTCGGGTCTCCCCAGTCCATCGACTTGCTGGCGTCTATGAGGATATGGACCGTGATGTCCTCCTCCTCCTGGAATAGCTTGAGGAAGAGGCGCTCCATGCGGGCATAGGCGTTCCAATCGACGCGGCGCAGGTCGTCGCCCGCAGCATAGGTGCGGTAGTCGGCGAACTCCACCGACTGCCCCCGCCTAGGGCTGCGCCGTTCGCCTTTCATCCGCCCCGCCTTGAGCTTGCGGCTGATGAGGGACAAACGCTCCAATTTGCGCATGAACTCGGCATCGAACAATTGACTGTATAGAGACTGCACGCCAGGGGTTGCTTGCATAATCACTCCGTTACCAGCTCCCGCCAGAAAGCGAGGGCGTTATCTACCGTATCGGGCTGCCATTCCGTGTCGCCACGAAACTGCATAGCGGTGGTGCCATCCTGCCAGAGACCGCCCAACGGTGCAAGGGCAATATCCGCCAGCCGCCGGTATAGCTCGAACTTGCGAGCGCGGTCCGGCTCGGCCAGGCAACAGCGGAAGAGGTCCAGGTACTCAGGGTCATTAGCGGCAAGATAGCGAATGTCGTGCTTCTCGCCCAGCGAGGGCAGCCCTCGCAGCCTGAAATACGCCTGCCACACCTCCACGACCGTATAGAGCAGGCGCAGGTCCACCGCGGTCGCGTATACCGGGTCGGGCGAGGCTAGCATGCGGCGCGTCTGAGCGAGATTGTAGTTCACGCTGAACCACGTCTGATGCAATTGCAGGTCAGTTTGAGGCTCGAACCAGTCCTGCCACTCACGCTGGCGGAACCTGTCCTGCGCCCACGATAGCAGGCCGGAGCGGTCGAAAGCGATACGCCCCGTTTGTAACCAGCGTATCACCGCCCCGTCAATATCGACCGGGTGCAAAAGCGGCTCGGCAGCCAGGTATCCCTCCAGCTTCTCTATCGACTCAAAGTAGATCTCGGCGAAACGGTGGTCGATCTCGGTCGCCACCAGATAAAGAGGAGAGGGCATATCGTCCAGCACCACAAACAGGTCGTAGTCGCTCGCGGGGTGCACGTCGCCTGTGCCGCCCGACCCCATGAGCAGGACGCCGTGCACGGTGGGCTTGCTGGACAAGCGGGCGACAACCTCGTCCAGGCTCAGGTCGATTGTCAGAGGGCCGAGGGTGGGCGGCGTGGCGGTTTTGCTCTCCAGGTTGTGTCGCACTTCGCTCCTTGCGCGGGAAAGCTATATGAGGGCTACGAGGCACCACCCTGCTTCCAGCACATACGCGGCTCCCGGCCCCGACACTCCATACACAGAGACACCAGGCGGGTGGTTCACCCCACAACTGGAGTCTACAGCCAATACCTTATCCAGGCAATAGCAGCGTACAATGCCAAACAGCCCTACTGCTCCACTGCGAAGAACCAAACACCCCTCTGTCATCCTGAGCGTAGCGAAGGATCAGGTGGGTAGATAAGAGTGTACAACATACAGGAAGTTAATGGCATTGGGAACATTGGTCTCGCATTAGTAGGAGTCAAGAACGGGTTACTGATCCTTCGCTACGCTCAGGATGACAGGGGGGAGTGTGATCCTGTAGCAGAAGCTACTAGAACTCATTTCCAAAATGACAGCATGGGATATGAGCACGTGGCTCCCCCTTGTCATTTCGAACGTAGTGAGAAATCTCGTCCTTCAGCACGTAGTAGCACCCTTCCTTCAGCCACAGGGTAGTGTAAGAAAGAGGAGCCATTGGGGTGAAGGACGAGATTTCTCACTACGTTCGAAATGACAAGGGTGGGGCTTTATTGGGAATGTTCGACAGTGTTGTTTTTGAGATAGCTTCTAGGCATTACGGTCTAGCCGCTCGCATGAATGGAATATCATCAAGCTCTAGGACAACGAAGAGGCTCCAACATGCCGCATAACTCACCGCTACCCAACGGGCGCTCCAACTTTACCATCAAGGAACTGCCACTCGACGCCAGGCCCAGGGAGAAGCTGAAGGGGCTGGGGGCAGGCTCACTGTCCGAGTCGGAATTGCTGGCGATCATACTGAGGGTGGGCACGCAGGGTGAGAGTGTGGTAGACCTCGCCAACCGCCTGCTGGTGACCTATGGCGGGCTGGTGGGGCTGTCGCGGATCTCCTTCCCAGAGCTGTGCGGAGTGCACGGGCTGGGGGAGGCCAAGGCGTGCCAGTTGAAGGCGGCGCTGGAGCTTGGAAGGCGGCTATTGCTGGCCCAGCCGGAGGAGCGGTTGCAGGTGCGCTCCCCCGCCGATTTGGCTCCCCTTCTGATGCTTGAGATGGCCCCACTCGACCAGGAGACGCTGCGTGTGGTCCTGTTGAACACCAAGAACCAGGTCATCAAGTTTGCGGACGTTTACCGGGGTTCGCTCAACTCCTCGCTCGTGCGGGTAGCGGAGGTGTTCAAGGAAGCGGTGCGGGTGAACGCCGCCGCTATCATCGTGGCCCACAACCACCCCAGCGGCGACCCTACCCCCTCGCCCGAAGACAGGCTGGTTACGGAACATATAGTCGCGGCGGGGAAGCTGCTGGAGATAGAGGTGCTGGACCACCTGGTGATAGGCGAGCGCAGGTACGTCAGCATGCGCGAGAAGAGGCTGGGGTTCAAAAGCTGAACCCCAGCCTCTCAGGGTCTGCTGTCGGGGCGAAGTGAGCGGGCACCGAAGTACCGGCTCACTTTGCTCATGCCTGGTCTACGGCCTGGTGGTATTGGAGCACTGAGGGAAGAAGGTGTTGGCAGCTATCTTGGCAGCCTGTCCTCTTGTGACGGGGCTGTTCGGTCGGAAGTATGGCCGCCCTCCCTCTCCACATGCTTCTCCTTCCCCTCCGCACGAGTACCCTCCTACTATCCCTCTCACGAACAACCTCTCTACATGCACGTAGTATGAAGAGGGGGAGGTGCTAGGTGGTAGGTCCTCGAAGCTCTGCCCGCTCACCGCTTCATCAAAGCCTGCTGCGTTAGACACTATCTTGGACATCTGCCCCCTGGTAGCGTTGGCATTCGGTCTGAAGTACGGCCTGTTGCCGGCACCACATGGCTCACTCGCACTACCGCACGAGTACCCTCCTATCACACCTTCGTTGGAGAGCCTGTTGATCCACACGTAGAAGGGGTTGGAGGGCGGCACGTCCTCGTATTTCTGAGGACCTGGGTCACCACTTGAGTCTGAAGCACCAGCCACGACTTTGCTGATCTGTCCTCTGGTGATCTGGTTAGAGGGTCTGTAGTAGGGGTTACCCGAAGTGCCGCAAGGCTCAGGCTGGTTAGTCTCAGGGTTGGAGCCACCGCAGGGGTAGCCACTCAGCACTCCCTTACAAGCAAGGCATCTCACATAAGGATAGAAGGAGCTTACCTCTGTAGAGGGTGGTACGTCCTGGAACTCGAGCGTGCATGCTGTGGCTGTGGGGATCGCTGTAGGCGAGGACGTACCTGTGCTTGTTACCGTCCTGGTTGCAGTAGTTGTGGCTGAAGTGGTGCTGACCGTCATTGTACTGGTGGAGGTCCCTATGCTCGTTGCGGTCCGCGTGGCTGTGTTCGTCTCAGTGGGCGTGCCGGTTGCGGTCCCGCAAGAGGGTTGCGTAAAGATGAGCTTCAACCCCTCGGCTAGCTTCGCCTGGTCGCAACTGTACCGGGTGAAGAGGCTTCCGGTGCCCTTCTGCACGCCAACAGTCGCACTACCACCCCCGCCGGACACCGCCCCGTATACTATCTCAAACTTGCCCTCGGACCCTTCGTAGAGCCTTATCTGGAAATTCACCTCGTCGCCGCACACGCCACCTTCCATGTACCGGCAGGCGCGCCACTCAACGTTGTAGATACGGTCAGGCGCTGTGCCCGTCGTGGACGTGTAGATGCCATGTGCGACGCCGGGCGGATTGGTGTTGAGCCGCATGTCGAGGTCGTCCCAGTAGCCCATGATAGCGTTGTTCAAGCTACCTGTTGGGAGGCACGTGTTCAAACGGTCATAATTTGAACTGGTAAATTGCATATTGCCGTTGCCGTCCAGCCTCGCGGTGGTGAACGTCTGGTCGTAGAAGCGGAACGAAAAAGGCAGCGTCACGCTAACTGGAGGCACGTCGTCGTTCGTGGAACCGGGCACCAGGAAGGTCGCAGGCTCAATCGTGGCCGTGGCCGTGACTACCGTATAGTTGCTGCCCACTCCGCAAGCTTCCGCCGTGGCCGTTGGCGTTCGGGTTTCGGTAGGTGTGCGGGTGGAGGTCTGAGTCCTGGTCGCGGTGGCGGTCGCCGTCCCAGTAGCACTAGGCGTCCCAGGCGGACCACCTGAGGGTCCAAGCTGCTGCCAGTGATGCGGCAGGGTCACGCGCATGTGCTCGTCGGCGGTGTTCCAGTTGTGCCCGCCTTCCAGCACGTTGGGCACGCGGTTGGTCACGCCCTTGGCCGCGAGCTTCTCCATCAGGTGCTCGCCCCGCAGATAGTTGGCGTTATTCGGCTCGCTAGCTAGTGCGCCGTACTGCACCATCCAGTAAAGGCTTTGCATCTGCTCCGGCGTGCTGTTGCACACAAGATTGGGGCCGTTGTTCTGGGCGGCGTAGGCGTTGTCGCGAGGCTCCCCGAACACCGGGTCAAACATGTTACTCTGGTAAGTCTGATCACGCGCCTCGTCCACGTTCTGGCAACCGGCGTCGGCGTAGAAGTGGGTGCCGTCGAACAGTCCCACCGTGCGGAACATACCGGGGTACTTGGCGGCGATCTTGGCGCTCATGTACCCGCCGAGCGAGAAGCCGTCCACCCCTCGGCCCATGCGGTTCGCTACCGTGCGGTAGTAAGCGTCCACGTAGGGTACAAGCTCGTCCTTGAAGTAGTCCTCGAAGCGGCCCGTGCCCACGCCCGACTCGCTCGTCAACTGGGGCATTTTGAAGTTAGTGAGCATGCCCGACACGGCGTTGTTGTTGCTGCTGATGCCCGGAAAGACCAGGATCATGGGGCCAACCTGCCCCGCCGCCAGCAAATCTTCGTACTCATCGATGACGTTGCGGCCCGCACGCGACCCATCCTCGTTCTTGTTGATCCACTCCTTCTCGTGCCCGCGGAAGAGGTAGACCACAGGATAGCGCCAGGTAGACTGAGTCGAGTAATTGGGTGGAGTGTATACGTAGAACTCCTTGGTCACTCCCAGCACCGTACTGGTGAATGTCACCTTGTGCGCTCGGCTGTCGTAGCCGGTGCCGGGTGCAGGCCCGCCGCAGAAATCGGCCCACTTAGCGACCGTGGCTTCGATTGTCCTGTCGTTGACAATTACCTCGGCCCGGTTCGCCATCTCGCTACAGTCGGCGGCCTTCTCCCCCTTCTCCCACACGCCACGTGTGAACTTAAACTCTATATTCCTGTCGGTCGTCACGGTAACGGTGCCGCTGGCGCGCAAGCCATTGCGGGTGAGAGGGGTAGCGCCAGGGTCCCAACCCTGGAAGTCCCCCGCGACGTAGATGGTATCGCCGGGCGGGGTATCAGCCGGCAGCGTGACCGAGAAGGTGACACGCGCCTCACCTACCTGGGGAGCAGCCTGGGCGAAGATAGACCTCGGCGGCGCGCTCGAAGTGGCTGAAGCAGAGAGGGCGGCCAGCAAAGTTAGAAAGCAGAGTGCAGCCAGCAGGGAGAAGGTCTTTTTCATGCGGTCCTTTCTGATTAGCACATTCATGGCTTATTCAGGCGCGAGAACTGCAAGGAGCATGCCCCTTTGGAGTATTGGTTTGTCATCTTGTCTCCGGTGTCAAAAAACGAGCATAAACAACAATAGATACCGCAAGGTTAGCGGTATCTATTGCTGGCAAGCCAAGGTTAGGAAGGAAGCGGCCTACATAGCGTTGTTGGCTATTATGAACCTGGCTGTATCGGCGGCACGTAACTGTTGGTCCAGTTTCTTCTGCAAGTACCGCTTGCTGAAGTCTATCTTCAATTCGACCCACATGGGGAGGTGGTCCGACATCTGGTAAGTACGCCAATCCCTGTAATATCTGCGCTTCTTGCTCGCGTCGGGTTTGTCCGCGTACTTCTTGCCCATCGCCTCGGCATAGGCAGCCTCGTCTTCGTCTCTGTAGACGTAATTAAAGAAGTTGAATACACCGGCCTTAGCCAGCTCTAAATCGTCCTCAATGTCACTAGCGATGAAAGCTATTTGGTCGTAATGCTTGTTCTGCGCCACGTTAGAGGGTAGCTTCTGTATCTGCTTGGGCACCACGAAGCCTGCGTCCGTGATGGCCTTCATGGTTTGGTCTTCAGGCTTGAAGATATTGAAATCGCCAAGCAGGATCATATTCTTCGACCATGCGAACTTATTGCTTGCCTCGTCCGCAAGGAACTGGGCGAGTAGCTGTATTTCCTTCACGCGATCGGGATCTTCAGCGGCGTCCGTGCCGTAAAGGATGTGGGTCGTACAGATGGTAAACTTGAACCAGCCCGCGCGGAACCCCACCATGTACGGAGTGCGGGCAAGCTGCTCCGCAGGATTGTATTTCTTGTTACCCTCTTGCTGTGGGGGGATTACCACCTCACTGGCAAGGCCTCCAAAGGTAATCTTGCGAGAGTCGAACAGGAACGCCATGCGCTCATCGTTGCCCCGCCTGCCAAGCGTTACATCCGTTATCAAGCACTTCCACCACCCTCCCAGGTAGTCAAGGAGCCTGTTGAGTGCGGTCAGATCTTCTCTTACCTCCTGGACCGCAACCAGGTCGAAGCAGTCGATTATCTCGGCGATATACAGTAGACATTCCATATCACGCAGACCATATTTCGTAGAGTCAAATTCGCGGATGTTCCAGGTGCCGAGGACTAGGTTCTCGGCCATGGTTCTGCGTGGTAGTTGTAGCTTTTCAAAAGACTCCTTCAGCCGTATGAGACCGCTAGCCGTCCTCCGGCCGCTTTCCTTTGTACCGTCGATCCTGTAATAGAATGGCATGGCTTTCTCCATAGCTGCTTGGTCAGGTCAACTTCAAGTGATGCACGCGGAACCAGCATGCATTACCGGCCCGAGCATATTCCAGATTATAGCTCTCCACTAATAGTAGGTCAATAAGCATTTTACACTTGTGCCTGTAACGTCGCTTTTTGTAGAACACTGGCACCGGACAAAGTTCAAGCACAGTACCATGAGCAGAGTAGGTTTGTGCTGTTGCGTCGCCACTGTCTATTCATGGCGACAAACGTTTGTTATTCGGCATGGATGTTGATTTAGAGGGCCTCTATACCCACACTCTCCAGGAGAAGCAACCATGCCGCAGCAACAGACTCTCACCCTCCCGCCCGGCCCCGAAGCGCAGCCCGACCTCACCGGCGGCACCATTTTCTTCATCGGCACCGCCACCGTGCTACTGCGCTTCGCCGGGTTCACCATACTGACCGACCCCAACTTCTTGCACAGCGGCGAAAAGGTGCGCCTGGGCTACGGCCTGCGCTCCACCCGCCGCACCAACCCAGCGATGGAAATAGACGCTCTGCCGCCCCTCGACCTCATCGTGCTCTCCCACATGCACGAGGACCACTTCGACCGCGTGGCCGAGAAGAAGCTGGACAAGAGCACGCCCATCGTCAGCACCGCGCACGCAGCGGCCGCCCTCGAAAAAGCAGGTTTCACAGCGGCCCGGAGCATAGACAAATGGGAGTCGCTGCTGGTCACGAAGGGGGACGTGCAGCTTCGAGTCACCGCCATGCCTGGCGAGCACGGGCCGGGTTTCCTGTCGAAGGCGCTGCCGCCGGTCATGGGCAGCATGCTGGAGTTCAGCAGCACAGGTGGGGCCAACCTCTTCCGCATGTACATCACCGGCGACACCCTCATCCACGAGGCGCTGAGGGAGATACCCCGCCGCTACCCCGACATAGACCTGGCGCTGTTGCACCTCGGCGGCACCAGGGTGGCGGGCCTCCTGCTCACAATGGACGGCGTGCAGGGCGTGCAGATGCTCAAGATCGTCAAGCCGCAACTCGCCATCCCCATCCACTTCAACGACTACACCGTGTTCAAGTCGCCCCTGCGCGACTTCGCGCGAGAGGTGAAAGCGGCGGGCCTGGAGAACCAGGTGCGCTACATCAAACACGGCGAGACCTACAGGTTCAACGTGCCGGAGAGCAGAGGATAGGGGGAGAGAGGTTCTGATTGGGTGTTGCATGCTATAATCCTTGCCCTGCTACCCCAATGTTCGACATGGAGGACCAAAGCTCCCCTTTGTCATTCTGAGCGCAGCGAAGAATCTCGTCCCTCAGCACCCAAGTTGCACCTTTCTGTAAGCCACTGAGTCACATAAGAAAAGGGATTCATCCCGGTAGAGGACGAGACTCTTCGCTGCGCTCAGAATGACAAGGAAGGGGCTGGCTCAGGCTGGTCAACTATGGGACTGCGCGAGGACAGAAATAGGCGCTACATACGGCTGGTGGAGAGAATGAGAAGCGGCAGGAGAGAGTCTTGCTGCTATAATGGCAGCGAAACCGCGTAAGATATAGCCCCGTACTTGCGATAAGTGGTTAGAGGTGTGGCATAGGCCCCGAACGACCGTCTAACCGGAGCATACCCTGTTACGAGTAGCCGAGCAATTCAGCATAGAGAGCATCCTGCCCGCGGAGAGGGCCAGGCTGGTGCGTTTCTGCGCTCACCTTTCGGGCAGCCGGGACGCCGCCGAAGACCTCGCCCAGGAGACCCTTATCGAGGCGTGGCGGCACCGCGACAGGTTGTACGACCCGCAGGGGCACCAACAGTGGCTCTCCGCCATAGCCCGCAACGTCTGCATGCGCTGGCGGCGCGCTCAGGGCCGAGACACAGAGTATATAGTCCGCCCCACCGGCACGAACGAGGAATCGTTGAGCATCGAGGACATACCCGACGCCGACTTCGACCTTGAGATAGAGTTGGAGCGGAACGAGCTGGCCGACCTGCTGGACCGGGCTATGTCGCTGCTGCCCGCGCAGACTCGTACCGCCCTGGTGGAGAAGTACGTCAAAGAGACCCCGCTGGCCGAAATCGGGGCGCGCATGGGCATCAGCGAGGGCGCGGTGGCGGTGAGGCTGCACCGTGGCAAGCTGGCCCTGCGCCGCCTGCTCGCCAACGAGCTGAGCGACGAAGCGGTAGCCTATGGCCTGGTGGATGTGTGGGACGTTGACTGGCAGGAGACGCGCATCTGGTGTCCGGGTTGCGGGCAGCGCCGCGCCCTGCACAGCAACACCCTGAAGAACCGCTACGGCAGGTTCATACTGCATTGCCCCGACTGCTTCCCCGCCTTCCCAGACATGCCCATCACCGTGTCGCATACGGACATCTGGAACGAGGGCATCAAAGAGATGCTGGGCGGCGTGAGGAGCATCAAGGCAGTCTTCACACGCATGATGGCCTGGGTGGACGATTACTACAGGCCGCGCATGGCCGAGCGCGCGGTGCGTTGCATAGGCTGCGGCGATATGCTGCCCATCCAGTTGGAGATACCCGAGCGACACGCCCCCACCCTCGAAGCCCGGCAAGGCGTCTACCTGAGGTGCGAGCGTTGCGACTATTACTGCGCCGAGAGGCTGCACGCCCTCGCCATGTGCATGCCGGAGGGCCGCAAGTTCTGGCAGGACCACCCCAGGATGCAGACGCTACCGTTGCGCGAGATAGAGGCCGCGGGCACCCCCGCCCTGGTAGCAGGCTTCCGCAGCGTGACCGACGGTACGAAGTACGAAACGCTGTTCGTCCGCGACACCTACCAGGTAATCAGCACCCACGTTCAGTCGGAGTAGCCGAGCCGTGCGGCAAAGGTCTACCTGCCTATGATGCGGGTGGTCGCCGCATGCTCATGGAGTAAGTCATGATTTCTTTGCTGCGGCAACGCAACTTTTCGCTGCTGTGGATCGCCGGGCTGGTGTCCTACGCGGGCAACTGGATGCTCTTCATCGCCCTGCCCATATACGTGTACCAGCTTACCGGCTCGACCGTGGCTATCGGCACGACCTTCATAGTGGGCACGCTGCCCCGCCTCCTGCTGGGTACGGTGGCTGGAGTGTTTGCCGACCGCTGGGACCGCCGCACCACGATCATGATTGCCAACGTGCTCATGGGCCTGGGAGTGCTGCCCCTTATGCTCGTACGCTCCGCAGACACGCTCTGGATCGTGTACGTGGTACTCCTGTTCAACGCAACGATTGGCACGGTGATGGGCCCTGCCGAAAACGCGCTGCTACCCACGCTCGTCAGCGAAGAGCACCTGGTCACGGCCAACTCGATGAACGCCCTGAACGACAGCCTGGCCCGCCTCGTGGGTCCGCCCCTGGGAGGCGCGATAGCGGGGCTGCTGGGCATCATGGGGGTAGCCGTGGCCGACGCCTCGACCTTCTTCTTCGCGGCCGCGATGGTAGCCCTCATCAGGGTAGACGCCCGTCCAAAGAAGGAGGCCGGGGAAGAGGAAGTGCGGGTGGAAGGCATATGGGCCAGGTTCTGGACCGATTGGCTGAACGGCCTCAAGGTGGTGAGGCGAAGCAGACCGCTGTCGACCATCTTTGGGTTTACGGCGATAACGCAAGTGGGCGAAGGCGTGCTATCGGTGATGATGGCGGTCTTTGTGGCGCAGATATTCGGCGGCGGCCCCGAGGAACTGGGCTTGCTCTTCGGCGCACAAGCCATTGGAGGCATGATAGGCAGCTTCTTCATCGGCAACGTCGCCAAGAAGGTAGACCCCACCCGCCTGCTGGGACTCAGCGCCATCGTGTTCGGCTTTCTCGACCTGGTGCTGGTCAACTACCCGGCCTTCTACCCTTCCATCATTCCGGCTTACGTGCTCATAGCCGTGGTAGGCATCCCAGTGGTGGGCCTGATAACCAGCCTGTACACCCTGATGCAAAAGGGCGCGCCGGACGAGTACAGGGGCCGCGTGTTCGGCGCGTGGGGCACGACTGCCACCCTGGCCTCCCTCGTTGGCATGCTGATAGCTACCACCTTCGGTGACGCGTTAGGCCCCGTGTTACTGCTCAACCTGCAAGGCGGCGGCTATATGTTCGCAGGCCTGATGGCCCTGGTGCTGCTCGCGGGCATGCGGAGGGTGGTGAAACGAGGTGCAGAGACGGTTTCAGAAACGTGAAACGTGAAACGTGAAACGTGATGCGGCTTGCTCTATAGAGTACGGGAACGCGAGGTAGCTTATTAGGTGAGACTCTATCTCCCTTTGTCATTCTGAACGCAGTGAAGAATCTCGTCCTCCAGCACCCAAGCAGCACTTTCCTACAGCAACAGTGTCTCAGGAGAAAGCGGTAACAGCCTGATAGAGGACGAGATTCTTCACTGCGTTCAGAATGACAAAGACCATTAGCACCTCACCATAGAAGCAGGATGGCATTCACGAACCCTATTGAGCAAACCCCATCACGTTTCACGTTTCACGTTTCAGCACCTACTGCCTGACGTACCTCACCGGGCCTTTCTTCCAGATGCTCCGGCCTAGCTCCGGCACGTAGAACTGCTCCCAGACCTGCACCACTTCGCGGCCGTCGGGGCCGAGCGGCACGTACTGGGTCTCCTCGCTGAGGTACACCGGCGGTGCATTGCTGCCTGGCATGGGGAAGTTGCGGCCGTTGAGCGCCAGCGGGGGCAGCCATCGTCCATCCTCGGTGATTATAGGGCGCAGGGGCGTTGCGGTAGGCGAAGGTGTGGCCGTGGGGCGGGGCAGCGTGGGTGTGGCGGTAGGCGGCTGCGGGGTCGTGAGGGCGGCGGTCTGCGTGGCCTGTTCGATTAGCTCGGTGGGTAGGGGCGTGGGAGTCTCGGTTGGCGTCGTGCTGGCCGTCGGGGTCGAGGTGGCTGTAGAGGTGGGGGTGCCTGTCGCCGTGCTTGTCGGGGTGAAGGTGGCGTACTGCGTGGGTACCGGACCTGCCTCGCCGGAGCGGAACCACCTGTCCACGGCGTTGGCGATGCCCCAGGCGATAGCGTCCTGCCGGGTGGAGAGCACCTTGCGGTCCTCAGCGTTGGTCACGAAGCCCATCTCCAGCAGGGCGGCGGGCACACCCGGCGTGATCGCGTGCCGGTAGCGGACGGAGCTAAAGGCGTAGTAGTCGGCCATCGAGTCGGTGGTCACGACATCGACGGGCAGGCCGGTAGCCTTGCCGTATTCCTCGTACAACAGGTCCACGAACTTTTCCGAAGCGGGCACCGAGTCCCACGGCGCTACCGCCTTGAAGCCCCGCCAGCCGGGTTGGGGCCTGCCGTCGGCGTGTATGGCGAGGAACAGGTCGGTGGTGTAGCTGACTGGCACCGTGGCGTTGAGTATCTCCACCTGGTAGCCCCGCTCCTGCAACAACCCGGCTGTCAGACGCGCCACTCCCAGGTTTACGTCCACCTCGGCTAGACCGCCCGCAAAAGCCCCCGTATGCCCGTCGAGATGTTTTAGCTCCTCGGGCAGGTTCTCGTTACGCCAGTGCCCCACCTGTAAGGACACCCAGCGCGGCCCGTCGTGCTGTAGCGGCACCGGCACCGGCCCCCCAACGCGTTCGGGTGAGGCCTCCGGCAGCGGCACCTGGGTGACAGTCGGGGGTGGCGGCATTTCGGTGGGCGTGTTTGTCGGCGGGGGTATGGGCGTGTTGGTGGGGGGCAGGGTTGCTGCCACGGTCGCCTGCGCTACAACGGCGCTCTCATCCTCAACTTCCGGCAGAGTGGCGGTAGCTGAGTTGGCTGCTGAGACTAGAGGAGGAGGAACAGTGCCATTCGAGACAAGGGTAGGCGAAGCCTCACCAACAGAAAGGACGGTGCCGTCTCCCGCTACACTCGTAGGAGCAGCACCGCCCGCACCACTCTCTGCACGCGGCATAAAGAGCACGCCAAGCAACCCGCCGGTCACCAGCAGCAGAAGTAGACCTGTTACGACGTAGAGAGAACGGTTTTGCATTTCGGATTTGGGAATTCGGATTTCGGATTTGCTTCGTTTTCGTAACGTAAATCCGAAATCCGAATTCCCAAATCCGAAATCAATTACTACCAGCCGCCGTAACGCTCTTCCTTCCAGGGGTCGCCGCGCATGTGGTACCCGGCGTCTTCCCAGAAGCCCGGCGCGTCATCAGGCATGAACTCGAGACCGCGCACCCACTTGGCGCTCTTCCAGAAGTAAAGATGTGGCACCACCAGGCGCAAAGGCCAGCCGTGCTCGTCGGTGAGGTCTTCGCCGTTGTGCTTGTGGGCGAAGATCACGTTGGGTTGCAGCAGGTCGGCCAGCGGCACGTTGGTGGTAAAGCCCTGCTCGGCGTGCACCATGACGTACTTCGCCTCCGGCTTAGGCCGCACCCGGTCGTACACTTCTTTAAACGGCACACCCTCGAAAACGTTATCGAATTTGCTCCAACGCGTCACGCAGTGGATGTCTATGGTCTCGGTGTTGCCTTGCGGCAGGGACATGAAGTCCTCGTAGGTCCACACGGTGGGGTTCTCGACTAGTCCGAACACGCGGAAGGTCCAGGTCTTCAGGTCGGGGTGCGGCACGCCTCCATAGTGGAGCACCGGCCACTTCTCGGTCAGCGATTGCCCCGGCGGCAGGCGCTGCGCAAGCTCCTCTCTATCATACTTTCGCTCCGGCCTCACCCGGTTCAATATGTTGTCTAGCATCTTTGTGTGCCTCGCTTTTCTGAAACGTGAAACGTGAAACGTGATGGGGTTTGCTAAACATTATACTCAGCATGCCCCAATGTTTCACTTACCGCAGCACGTTTCACGTTTCACGTTTCAGAACCGTTTCTGTACAGTGCGCCTAATACCAGGCCGAACGCCACATGCCGCCAGGTCTGCCCCACATAGGACTTGAGGGCCATCAGCCTTGGTAGCTCGCCCTTGCGCTGCCCCGCGTGTATCCTGTCGAGCAGGGGAGCCAGCGGGTATAGGCCGTTGTTCTCGATCATCAGGAAGAGCAAGCCCTTGAGCCAGCCGGGGCCGGGCAGCAGCCGGTAAGCGTAGCGAGCATAGAGCAGCGCCATGACAACGGAGAAGCCGTAATGCCCGACCAGGCCCTGTATCTGCCAGAAGGGTGACTTCGTAGTAAATACCTGGCCCACCAGCTTTATGTCGTTGTAGGGGTAATTGCTGAGCTTGCTGTCGAGGAAGGTAGTCGCCAGGAAAGCGGTGCCCGCTGCCAGCCCCGCGCCGACCGCTCGCTCAACGTCAATTTGCTCGTTTCTCACATGGCCCTCTATTCTCCACCGGGAGTGGCAGATGCAAGTTCTATACCGTTAACGCTCTAAAGCCACGTACAGATTGATGCGCCCCTACAGCGTGATGCCCGCCACCCACCCCACCGCGATTGACATAGCTCCCATCTCCAGCAGCAGCGACATGCGCCTTACATGCCTCGCATCCCGCAGGTAAACGAGCACGCCCGCCGACAGGAGCAGTGTGCCCAGGACGAGACCAGGCACGTACCACTCCAGGCTGTAGCGCAGGAAGGGCAGCAGAGCCACCGTCAGGAGCGTACCCAGGCCGAACGCACCCCAGCAGAGCGCCAGCGACCGGGTGAGGCCGAGACGGTGTGCCAGCCCGCGCACCCCCGCCTCGGTATCGCTCGCCAGGTCGGGTATCGTGTCGGCCAGGTGGATGCCAAGCACCAGCACCGCCCCGATAGGCGCCACCCAGAAGAATTGCGGGGGGAAGGTGCCGTCGGTAGAAGCGCCGGCCCAGGCCCACAGGGGCAGCGTCGGGAAGGCTATCGAAAACGGCAGCCAGGAGAAGGCGGTATACTTCAGCCCGGCGTCGTACAGCAGGCCGCCCCCCAAGCCGATAGCCGTGAACAGCGTCACCCACGCGCCCAGGGGCAGCGCCAGCATGATAGCAGCAACCGCGAGCAGCATGCCAGTCACCCATGCCGTGCGCGGGCTGATGATGCCGCTAGCTACGGGCTTGTCTGCGCGCCCCGCGTCCACATCTCGGTCGAAGTAGTCGTTGAAGGCCGAGATGGAGAACTGCATGGCTGTTTCGATAGCAAGCAGTTGGACGAACCTGCCCAGCGGCGGGAGGCCCTTGGCGGCAAGCACCACGAACGCCCCGGCTACAACCACCGTCATGATCGAGGGCAAGGGGTGGAGAATACGCCAGAAGGAGCTCGCGGGAGTCATGGTGCGGTGACCGCCCATCGCGTCACGCGCCAACGCTCTCCAACCTGCCGCGCATGCCTCGACGCCGCTGCCGGACGGCCAGTCCCAGCAGTCCCAGCCAGCCGAGCAGCGACACTCCGCTGATGACCAGCCCCACCTTGAAGATGGGCGGGTCGTAGTTGAACACCACCTCGTGCTCGCCCGGCGGCACCGCCACGCCTTGCATCAAATAGTTCACCCGGTAGATGGGCGTGTCGGTGCCATCTACCCGCGCCCGCCACCCTTCCGACCAGCTTTCGTTCACCACCAACAGGCGCGACTTCTCAGTGCGAAGCGTGACACGAACCGTGCCCGGTATGTTGGCGATCACTCGCAGGCTATCAACCTCGGCTTCCGTGAGTGGCTGGTCGTTGCTGGCGGAAGCCACCTCGGCGGGCAGACCAATGGGGTGCTCCACAGTCGCCTCCCTGATTTCCTCCAGCTTGATCTCCCGCAGCCGCTGCCGGGCGGCACGCTCGTCGGGCACCACCCGGACACGAGAAGCCAGGTAGGCGTGTGCGTTGGCGTAGCGATTCTCCCACGCTACAAAGCTATTGCGGGTCAGCCAGGGGGTATAAATTGGCCCCTTCTGCGGCACGGGTTGCCAGGTGTTCGGGTTAAAGTTGGAGGTAGTCACCAGCCACTTGATGCCTACCAGGGACATAAGCGCGGCACTTGGCTCATCGAGAATTACGTGTATTGTGTGTACTGGATAAGGCGAGGCAAAAGTACGAGGGCTCATCAAACTCATGAAAGCGCGATAGCGATTGGCTACAAGAGGGTCGTAATAGCGTACGTCAGGCACCCGGTAGGCCAACAAACGGTTCGAGTCGGCCCAATAGCCATTGATTGCCACTCGCTCCGTGATGCCACGCTGCGACAGGAAATCGGTCATTCCGTTACTAGGATAGAAGGTGTTGAGGGGCGAGGTAACATTCCAATTCCAATTGGCCCTCCCCAGGTCAAGCAGGAGCAGGACGACCGCGAGCACGGATAAGGCCCTGGAGCTGAGGAGTCCGGCCACCCGCGCCAGTATAAGCGCCGCGCCCGCGCAGAAGAGCACCCCCGCCCACATCTTCCAGGCCTGCATGTACGCGCCAGCCTCCACGCTAGCGACAAACCAGACGCGCACCCCATCCACCAGGAAGAGCAGACCCACCAGGCTAAAGAAGAGAGCGCCGAGCGCCGAGTACCGAGCTCCGACTCGCCTCATGCCCACTCGGAACTCGGCACTCGGTACTCGGTACTCCAGGAGACGTTGCAGGCCCATAGCCGCAAGCATTATCAACCCGATATCGGCCACCACTATCATGCGGAAATTGAGGCTGCTGCTGAAACCCGGCAGGTTACGCAGCAAGCTAAGGGGCGGTATGCCGTAGGCCATGCTCGCACCCGCCGCAACTACCAGCACCCAAAACAGGTGCTTGCGTGGTGAAAGAGCCTCGCCCAGCCGATATAAGTATGAGCCGCTTGATTGTTTGTCGGGCGCGCGCCGGGAGAAGATAGCTGACGCCACACCCCATGCAGCCAGTAGTAACGTAAGCGAGCCAACGTAGGCATTGATCTCCAGCCAGTTGAGGGGGCCGTACCAGGCGTCTGCCCAGCCAAAGCCGTTGGGGCTGAGCAGGGTGAGCGCGGCTTCCGCGGGCAATGCCGTAAGGTGGGTGGTGGAGTTCTCCCTCAAGACCCACTGCCAGCTAGAGGTGAGTATTCCCAGTAGCGGCAGGAAATGCGCGGCTGCTATGCCGATACCGAGCACGCCCGCGCACAGAAGTCCCCCCAGCGTGAGCCATTTTTGCTTCAGAGGCATTTTAGAAGCGCCGACCTCAGCGAGTATGAAGGCCCCTGCCAGCACAAATACATGAAAGGTGCTCTCTATATGCCCGGCCAGCATATCGGCTGCCACTATAGCCCCGAAGGCCGACAGCCATACCAGCCGGCGGGTTTCTATCCAACCGAGCGCGGCGAATATCAGCCAGGGCGTCCAGATCAACGCCTCCGAAAGAGGCCATTGCAACCACGCGGTTATAGGGCCCATGAGCTGCGCGGCGACCGACCCGAGTATGGCCGAGGGCATTCCAAGTCCCAGACGCCGCAAGAGGAGGCTCATACCCAGGCCCATGAGCGCCCATTTGAGCGCAGCGACCACGCCAAGGCCCCAAACCGGCGGCAGCACGAACCAGAGGAAGTTGAAAGGTGACAGCACCTGCGACTGATAGTTGGCATGGAATGGGGTGCCGAATGCGTTGTACGGGTTCCACAGCGGAAAACGCCCGCCCCTCAACTCACTGCGGGCGTAGAGCCGCCAGGGGATCATCTGGTCCACAGGGTCGTTTAGCATCGGGTTGGCCGAAAGGGGCGGCGGTACGCCGGGGATGCCTTCGCCGAAGAATGGGTCGTACGTCACGAGGTCAGTGGAGGCAAGCACCCCCTGTCCAAGCAGCGCGGGCCAGAGCATGACGAAAGAGATGAGCACCGGCAGCACCGCAAGCAGCCCAACCTCCCGCATGCCCTGCCAACGCCCTACCGCGATGGCGCTCCCCGTCTGCTGACGCTCCGCTACCGCTGATGTCATTTGCGCTCTCCCGGAGCCAAGCCCTCCATAACCCTGGTTATCTCGGCCAACAGCCACGTGTCGCTCTCCTCGATGCCCAGTTCGGCGGCAGCCTCAGCGACCACAGCCACAGTGTCGTTATCCGGCAGCTTGCGGGCCGGGGCTGATGGCGTGGGTGGCGCGGATGAGGTCTGCCCTAGCTGGAGGCTCGTAGTGGTGCCGGTGGGAGCGGGCACGTGGACTGCGGCGGCAGCAATGGGCGATAGGGTTATCTCAGGCTCACCTGTAACTTTGCGCGAGAGGCTGGACAGGAAGCGCAGGTAGCCGGTAGCCGCCTGTTCCAGCGTGTGGTGCTCGGCCACGTAGCGGCGAGCTGCGATAGACATAGCTTCGCGCAGGTCCGGACGGCGGGCCAGCAGGAGCAGATATTCCAGCAGCAGCTCCTCCTCGAAGTCGCCCACGTCCACCTTGCCCGCCGCATCGTCCGGCAGCTCTTCGAACGAACCTGTGCGCGACACCAGCACGGGCACACCAGCCCCCATGATGCGCAGGAGGGAGGCCGAGGTCTCGCCCGCCGTGGGGTAGCGCAGGTTGAGGCACACGTCCGAGGCGGCCAGGTAGTAGGGGAAGTCCTGCGGCGAGACGTAGCCTGTGCTGCGCACGCGCTCGGTGAGGCCCAGCATCTCTATCTGCCGGGTGGGGTCGTAGTTGGGCGAGCGGCTGCCGATGAGCAGGTACGCGGAGTTGGGCACCTCCATCAGCAGCGCCTTGAACGCTCGCAACGTGGCCGACACGCGCTTGTACGGGTTCAAATGCCCCACCGAAGTCACCAGGAAGAGGTCGGGGTCCAGCCCCAGCCGCGCCCTGGCCTCGTCCCTGGGAATATGCGGGGGCAGGGGCACGCCCATCGGCACCACCGACACGGGCACGTCGGGCCGCACGCCCTTCACCAGACCTTCCATGTACCGGCTGTGCACGATTATGCCCCTGGCGGCCTGTATCACCTCGTCGCTCAGGGGGTAGTTGAACAGCGCCTCCGGGTATTGTCCGAGCAGCACCCGGCGTGCGGCGTCAAGCCCCTCCGCCCCGTATTGCCGCTCCATGATAGCCAGGTACTCCTTGCGCCTGCCGCCGTTGAGCGTCATCCATACGCGCAGGTGGTGCAGCACAAACTCGTGCATAACCACCACGCCTGGGTGCTTCAGCAGCGCGTCGTAAATATAGGCGTGCGCCGCCGAGTTGCCCATCTGGTACAAGACCGAGTCATACTCACCTGCAGCCCGCCCGAACGCCCTCCCCTGCCGCACGTCGAAGCGCCTGGTGATTTCCTTGTTGGCTGGTTTGTAGCCCTTGTCGATGAACAGGTCGAGGTCAACGGGCGAGCCGCCCACGCGGGCACCAGCGAGGGTCAGCAGCAACTCCTCGCTGTAGTCGGAGATGCCTGACTGTATGGGATTTAGAGGGGTGAAGAAAGCGAGTTTCATTACGTGTAAGACCTAGTGCTCGTCTTGCCATATGAGGCGAGGGTCGGTGCCATTGTAGACAATGAAGTATTCCACTGAGGCCAGCGCCGCATCAAGCGACACTGTCTTATTGAAAGAGTGGACATCCTGCTGACCATTACCTAACCTAAACTCAATGCTATCATTGCCAGTAACCTGATGATGGGGTTCTCGTGCATATAAACCAGGATCACCTTCTTCACGAAGGTACATTACGAAGGCCCTGGTGTTGTGCGTGAGTACAGCCAGGGCTTGGCCTGAAGGCGCATACAGCCATAGTTCCCCAAATTCATGCTGACGCAGCAAGACCAGATACTCTTGCACGTCTTCAATGCTATTGACAATCGCACTGTCCACAGCTTTGACTGACGTGGTAAGTGTCAAAGTGAAGCTCATATTACTTGGCCCCACTTCATACTAGAACGTATGGAGATCACGACAGCAGGCTCCTTACAACTGTGGCCCACGATATGTCCAGGCTGTCGTACAACTCTCTCCCCGCCTCGCCAAGCGACCTCGCTCGCGTGCGGTCCTCCCACAGGCGGTCCAGGGCGGCGGCCATACCTTCGGGAGAGGGGTCGGCAATGTAGCCCGTCTCACCATCGCGCACGAACTCCAGCGGGCCGCCGGAGTCGGTGCAGGTTACCACCGGCTTAGATGATAGCATCGCTTCGAGGGTGATGTAGCCGTAGTCCTCATCCACCGGCGGGAAGACGACGCCGAGCGAGTGGGCGTACAGCCTGAACTTCTCCTCCTCGGATACGGCACCCAACCACCGCACGCGACCTTCCAGGCTAAGCTCAGTTGCCATGGCTTGCAGCTCCTGAGCGTACTCCTCACGGTCCGCCGCGCCCATAAAGCTCACCCGCACCGGCTGCGTCGTCAGCGCGAGGGCCTGCACGACCAACTCTTGCCGCTTCATGGTGCCGATGCGGCTGGGGAAGAGCAGGTAGTCCTCTGCCTCGGCGCAGTAGAACTTATCGGCCTGGTGGGGAGGGTGGTAAAGCGGGGTCGAATCTAGGCCGCAATACTCCTTCAGCCGCCCGGCCACGGTCTTAGAGTTGGCGAACACGGCCTTCGCCTGGCCTATATACGTGCGGTCGGCCTGCTGTATCGCCTCGCGCACGTATGCCCCGTTAGGCTCCAGGTGCAGGTCGCCCATCGGGTGCTCCCAAAGCTCGTAAGCCTGCCGGTGCTGGTGCAGTATCCAGAGCACCTTGTTGGGGTGCGGCACCAAATAAGCCGGGAACTTCAACCCAATCACCATGTCAATAGTCATGCGCCCAATCTCGCTCAAATCGAGCAAGCGGCAGGCGGCCATGTGAGCCAGGATGCGCTCGGCAGGGTACCACTTGAACGGGATAGCAACTATCTCGGCCTGGTGCCCCTCAGCGCGCAGGGCGTCACGCAGCCCCTCCGCGTGAAGCTCGGCCCCCCCGCGAATGAACGGTACCTGGCTGGTTGTAATGAGAATACGCATGTTTGGACGATAGGGGTGCAGGGGAACCCCTGCCGGGGTTGTGGGGTGTCCCCACTTCTTCCTTTTTCTCTTGTATCGCGCTCAAAGAGAATCCGCAAAAGATAAACTCTAACCTGCGGCCTCGAGTAGCGCGTCCGCTACCCTGTCCCAGGTGATGTCTCTTATCTTCTCCTTCCCGCCCCGGCCCAGACCCTCGGCTTCGTCCCGGTTGGCGACGAGACGTTGCAGGGAGCGGGCTATCGCGGCAGGCTCCGGTGGAGTTACCAGGCCGGTGATGCCGTCCTCAACGAACTCCAATACGCCACCCGCATCGTCGGTGGTGATAACGGGGCGTGCGGCCTGGAACGCCTCTATGGTGCCGTAGCCGTAATCTTCGTCCACGGGGGCGTAGTAGACGGCCCTGGCGCTCCTATAGAGCCGCGAAGCCTCCTCGTCTGACACGAAGCCCACAAACTCCACCCGGCCCGCTACCCCCAGCCTCGAAGCCTGCCGCTTGAGGTTGTCGAATTCCGGCCCGGTGCCCGCGATTACCGCCTTCACCTCCGGCGCGTGGCCCAATGCCTCCAACAGCAGGCCGATACGCTTGGCCGCATCCAGCCTGTTGAGCGACAGGATATAATCGCCGTAAGGGCCGGGTTCCAGGGCCAGACCTGAGCGCAGAGGCGGGTAGAGGGGCGTGCCCTCCAGCCCGTTGAAGCGGCGCAGGCGGTTGGCTACGTTCCGCGAGATGGTGAAGACCTTGCGGCTCTCGCTCAACGCCTTGTGGTCCATCTTCAGGATCAGGCGGCGCACCCGGCGGTCCTCGGCCATGCTGGTGAAGTCGGACAGCGGTGTGCCGAACCAATCGTACGCCTGCCGAAACTGGTGAACCAGCCACACCACCTTGCGCGGGTGCTTCACCACGTAAGAGGGCCACTTGGTGCAGATTGCCAGGTCCACCGGCTCGCCGTTCGATTCGGTTATGTCAATCAATCGCCAGGCCAGCGCGCCCGTCACAATGTGGGTGCGGGGGTGCCACCTGTATGGAATAGAGATGATAGATACTTTGTGCCCCCTCTCCTGCAAGGCGTCCCGCAGACCTTCCACCAGCACCTCGTTGCCACCGTAGACGAACGGTACCTGCGTCGTACATATAGCGATGCGGAGGCTAGAACTCATCTTAGAAATATCTGTTGATGTTTGCGAACGATATTGTATCCGCGAGTGGTCACGGTAGCCTGGGCCGTCTCTGGCGTTGTTGTTTAACGCGCTCGCGTTCAACAACTTCGGCCAGCGAAAAGCGCCCAAGGACACTGTAGGTGCCTATCAGGCGCACGGAAAAGGCATCATTGGCAGCGTCATCGGTCCAGTGACGCCAACGGCCTTGTCGCAAGTAATATAGAGCTGTAGCAGGGAAACCTTCAGCGAAGGCCTGGTCTGCTGCCTGGATATAGTCTTCCGCCAGTTGGCTCCGGTCGTATAGCTCAAGTGGCATCGGCGCAAAAGCCTCGACAGGTGCAAGCACACCAATGCCATCAGACGATGGAACGTACTGCCAGCCTATGGGAACAAATGGTACAACCGACAAGCCGTTCCCTTCAGGGCCGTAGCGGCGATCAGCCTTCGAGCCGTCGGGAGCAAGGTCTAGCAGATGGGCTATGCGCTGAATTAGCTCAACTCCCCTCCCTTCGAGTTCAGGCCCTTCCTCTGCCTCGTCTAAATCGTGGGCAATGTACTCCAACTGCTCCGACATTAAGTTCTCAAGCGCTTCGTTGGTGTTGTTCCCTACGAGGTAGACCCCACCTGGATCCATCGGGCTGTGTTCTCCGACAGGGTAGTCCCTGAGATTAAGTTCTGGCGCGTGTATGACATAGCCTAGATGCACTCCGTCTACTCCCATATCGACAAATGGGAATAGCTCAGGCGGGGTGGATGGATACCTGGCATCAGAACCCGCTAGCTCCTGACCCGTAATTGCAGAGAACAGGTCGCTGGCTCCTCCACCAAAGCCGTTACTTTGCTCATAAAGAACCTGGATCAGGTGCAGAAAGGCATCAGGCGGTGTGAAGCCAAACAACTCTGACAATTGAGCTTTCTCAGGTACATCGTGGGGAAGCTTCAGGTACATGCTCAGCCTAGTCCCTTGCGCCGTCCTGCCGAGCCTTGACCTCCTCCTCCAGCTTCGCCACGCGCTCCTCAAGCAGCATCCACTCGCGGGTCATACGCTCCTGGTAGGCGTTCATCACCGTGATGGCGCGGGCCGTGGCCGAGTTGAAGCGGTTTTGCTGCTCCACTATCGGGTTGATGTACCAGCGCAGCAGCAGGCGCGTCACCCGCTTGGCGTAGGCCAGCAGCCGCCCGAATATGCGCACATCCCAGGTAATCGGCAGGTGAGCCGACACGAACCACACCTCGTTCACCGCTTCCACGCTGCGCCTCAACTCGGCCAGGCTCAGAGCGTGGGGGTCGTTGGGGTCGTTGATGGCGAGATGGGCGCGGCGCTGGCGTATCTGCTCGCGCAAATCGCCCAGTATGGTGGCTACGTCGGCGGGAGAGCCGTTGTCAGTCGTTTCGGGTCTGTCCATAGTTGATGGGGGTAGCCATGTTGGCGCTTTCCAGTTCCTCTATGCGGGAGCGCAGCGCGTCCAGTTCGGCGTACACGTTGGTAGAGGCCACGTTCTGCCGCGACACCAGCCCGGACGCAAGGATAGATTGCACCGCCACGCGAGCCTGCAAGTCCGCTAGCTGCCGTGAAATCTCCCTGAGCGAGCGGGCTAACGATGCGTTGTAGTCTATCTGCTTGCGCAGGACAGGCCACGTGTAGAGGCGGCTTAACATGTTGCTCAACTTGCCAGCTATGCCCTTGCGTGGCTTGCGGGGGCGCGACTTCTCATAGACCTGCCAGCTTGCCATGACCTCGTCTATCTGTCTTTGCAGGTCGTCCCACTTGCGAGCAATCAGGTTGTTCGGCTCGTTGTTGTAGTTGTCGTAGCCGTCGGGCAGCTTGTTGTCCAGCAGACTGAGCGAGGCGGTACGGTCCTCCCGCTCCATGTCGCCCACCAACCGCTCGGCCTCGGCGGGCAGGAAGTCGAGCATCACCTGTTCGGGCGTGTAGTGCTTCACCACGAAGCGCAGCCGGTTGGCGTGGAAGTAGCTGTAATAGCGGCTGCTGCGCCGGTCGTACGTCACCGACTCATTGTGGTAAGCCACAGCCGCAGGCTGGTAGACGACCCGCCACCCCTCGCGCTTGGCCCGCCAGCACAGGTCCACGTCCTCGAAGAAGACCGGGTAGTACGACTCATCGAAGAAGTTGAGCGAGTGCCCCACGTCGCGCCGCATAGCCAGGGCCGCCCCGGTGACGAACGACACCACCCGCGAGTGGTCGTACTGTCCCGCGTCGAGCTCCCCGCGCCCTATGTGGTCGGTGGTCGCCAGGGGGTAATGCACCACGCCGCCCGCATGTTGGAGCGTCTTGCGGTCGGGATAGAGTATCTTGCTGCCCACCACTCCCGCGTCGGGGAAGGCCTCGAACGCCTCCACCACCGCCGACATCCATTGCGGGTCGAGTTGCACGTCGGGGTTCACAGTGACCAATATGTCGCCCTTAGACATGAACATGCCCACGCTAGCCGCCCCAGCGAATCCCTTGTTCTCCCCAAGCTCCACAGGCTCCACCTCCGGGAAGCGGCTGCGCACCAACTCCATGCTGCCGTCGGTAGAGCCGTTGTCCACCACGATGATCTCGGAGCGCGGGTAGTCGAGCGCAAGCAACGAGCGCAAGCAACCCTCTATGTGCTCCGCCGTGTTGTAGCTCACAACGACAATCGAGGCAAAGGGTTGCGTAATGGATAGGTTGGTCGTGTTATGGTCGCGTGTCATAGTTTTGGCAGGTAATTATATACGAGAAAGGTGAAACGGGGTACTGAAACGTGAAACGTGAAACGTGATCCGGCTCTTGCTATTTGGTACGTGAAGGCCACCGGGTTCATATCGTGAGACGTTGGCGGTCCTTGTCATTCTGAGCGAAGCGAAGAACCTCGTCCCTCTGCACCCAAAGCAGCCCCTTTCTTTAAGTTACCGGGTGCATGCAGGAAAAGGGGTACATCTCGGTGTTGGACGAGATTCTTCACTGCGTTCAGAATGACAAAGTAGGGACTTGGTCCGTAGATTCCACCTTGTTCCTATTCACGCACCAAACGCCACAAGCCGCATCACGTTTCACGTTTCACGTTTCAGAATCACGTTTCAGCGACGTTTCAGCCACTTCACCTCCGGTCCCAGCGGGCTGCGTACCGTCTCGTAGCCGTACTCCTGCTTGAACTGCTCCACTACCGGGTTGAAGTAGTCCTCCCAGGAGGCGAGCACGTAGGACGGCTGGCGGGCGAGCACGTAGGCGGGGTCCGATTTTTCGTGCCCCGGCACTGCTTCCCCCATGTTGGCGACTTGCAGGTGGCCTATGTGCAGGTCGTTGAGGCCGAACATGTCTACCGTGGGCCGCTGGCTGTAGTATGCGATGGCACCGGCGGCGCGGGCGGCAGTCCAGGTATCGGGCGGGGTGTTCTCGCGGAGCCAGATAGCGGCGGAACCCCAGCGGTCGATGTAGATGTTGTGCCGGTGGGTGTCGTCCGCCAGTTCGCCGCCGGGACGCTGCTGCCACAACGCGGACCCCGCGTACGCCACTGCGAGCACGCCCAGCACGGCCACACTGGCAGCACGCCTACTCCCCTGCCCCATGCGAGACACCAGGACATACGCGCCCACAGAAGCCAGCAACGCCACAGGAGCAAGCAGCGGCACGAAGAATCTCTCCGAAGGGAACCAGTCGCCGCCTACATACACGACGTACGCAGCATAAACCAGCACCACCAACCCCAAAACGGCGGCAAGGTTGTAGTCTAGCATCTTAGGGGATATGTCGTCACCTTTGGAGAGAGCTTCCTTCGGCGTCCGTTTCCGCGCTAACCAGCCCCAGGCGAGCAGAACCAGGCACGCAAGCGCCAGTGCCACCGGCAGCCAGTGACGCTCCGCGAACTGCCAGGCGTAACCCGCCCCACGCCCTAGTACGGCCAGGTTCGTGCCGGTCTTCGCGTAGAAGGTGTTGGGGAAGGGATAGCCGTAGAAGGGGACGCGCCAGAGTTGGTAAGGCACGGCAATAGCCAGCAACGGCACCAGGGACCACATCAGCAGCGTCCTGTACGGCAGCCCCTCTCTCCTGTCCAGCCAGGCACGCGCTCCAAGCAGCAGCACCGCCACCAGCAACCCTTCGGGCCGGGTAAGCGCCGCCAGCCCCAGCACCACCCCGGCACTCAGCCTCCACCAATTAGTCGGCGCTGCCCACAAAGCCGCGATGGGAGCAAGCGCGAGAAACGCAAAAGGCACAGCCTCTATGCCGCTGCCACGGGGGCCATACGTCAGCAGGGCGGGATCGACTGCGAGCAGGGTGGCGGGCAGGAGCGCCCAGGCGGGACGGTCAGGTATGAGCCTGCGGGCGAGCCAATAGGTCAATGCCAGGATACCCATGCTACAAGCGATTGTGCCCGCGAGCGCCACCCCGGCGGGCGACAACCCCGCCCAGATAGCCCCCGAGGCCACTAGCGTCCAGAGGAAGTTGGTGTAACCCTCCACGACCTCGCCGGGGTTGTATACCAGGCCGTCGCCGTGCGCCAGGTTCCAGGCGTAGCGGTACGAGATGTACGCGTCGTCTATCTGCCAATCGCCGAGCACGCGCCCCGCTACCACCATCCAGAGCAGGCACACGGCAAGCGCCAATCCCCGTGCAGGCGTTCTCCTCGGTGCCAACCACGCGGCAAGCGTCCACCCCAACCCCGCCAGCGCCACCTCCACGACAGCCGAAATCGCCCTGGGCATTACGGTCATTTCCAGCGTGGCAAACGTGCTAATACCTAATAGTCCGTATAGGGCCGCCCAACCGAGGCTAAACCGCGAAGTAGCCACTAATAGCAACAGCAGCGCCGACATAGCCCACACCGCCGCGTCGACGGCGATCTCGCTCCGGCTCTTGCGCGAGGTGACGCTCACCCAGTCCACTGCCACCCCAAGCTGGCGGGCGTCTCCGGGTGGGGAGACGGTGGAAGTCGAGAGGTCTAGCTGCACGTGGGCGGGATCGAGGTAGGGGTTGGGGGTCTCCGCCGTGTCGAGGGTGGCGTTATAGACCCGGAACTCCGGCGTAGCAGAGAAAGTAGCGGTCTCTTTGCCGTTCAGCAGCAGAGCGACCTCGGCCGGGGCGTCCCTGCCCACCCACGAGGCCAGGCGCACATTCACGTCTACGTGCCTGCCCAGGCTCGCCAGGTAGGGGTACTGCCAGGTGGCGCGGCCCGTCGTCCAGCGGTAGGTGGTACCGTCGCCCGCTGTTTCGAGGTCGTGCAGGCCGTAGACGTGGTCGGGACCGTCAAAGAGGCCGGTACCTGGATAGTCGGTGCCTTGCGACTCGTCTAGAAAGGCGCGGGTGGGGAAAGCCAGGTTCAGCACGACGGAGAGCAGCGCGGAAAGGGCCACACCCGCCGCTATCACGGCAAAGCGCGTGCGCACAGCCAGGCCAACCCCCGCCCGTTGGATCGCTAACGTACTCTGGTGCCCGTCATACCCCATGTGACTCCTGGCATTATAGCACAGGAGAATGGCGGCCTCTGACGCGTAGACCTCAAGATTGCTAGCCGCAAGCTGCGTACGACAGGTCGCAGCAGTGTAACTACAGTACCAACTCCCCCCTGTCATCCTGAGCGTAGCGAAGGATCAGCAGCCCGTGTTTGACAGTCCCTATCCAGGCAGCTATGTTCCTCTTACCACGATCATCCCCAACGTTGTAGACCCTGACCTACCCACCTGATCCTTCGCTACGCTCAGGATGACAAGGGTAACTTCAGGATGATAGGAGGAACATGGTCGCCTTACGAGTTACGGGTTACGAGTACAACTTGAGTCAGTGAGCTAGTACGCCCATACCTGCGATACACCTTGTGGCTGGTGCTGATGCTGGTGCTGGCGCTCCCAGCGGAGATAATCGGCCTTTTCGAGGGAGGCTTGCCAGATGGCGTGGTGGTACAAATCAACGTCGGGCGCGACCGCCGCCCACAAGCGCGCCTGCGCCTCGGCTACCTCTTCCTGGGAAGACGCCCAAACAATTGCTCTAGCTAACTGCCAGACGGGATTGCTCATCGTTGAGAACCTCGTGAATGTAGATAATGTAGATGTTCAGGTGGTCACACGGGATGCAAGATAGGTGCCATGTAGATGTGGTTCCTACCGTCGCCTACTGGATAATAGTGCCACAAGTAACAGGAGCTTGTGAATTGCCCTAACGAGGTATTATCAAGTAACAGCCGCTTAGATGCTCATAATACCAGAGGGGAATAGTCAGGCATGATCGAGCAGCAGAAGATGATACAAAGGGTGAGGCAGATTTGCCGCGAGGACGAGCGGCTAGTCGCGGCGCTGATGTACGGCTCGTTCACCAGGGACGAAGGGGACGCTTACTCGGACATAGAATTCGTGCTCTTCTTCCGCGACGACGCCCACGCCCATATCGATCCCCACGAGTGGGTCAGCCAGATCGCCCCTGTTGAAATGTACTTCGTCAACGAGTTCGGCAACGGCACGGCCATCTTCAGCAACCTGGTGCGCGGCGAGTTCCACTTCGACAGGGCATCGGACATGCGCCTGGTGGAGGGCTGGAAAAGTACGGCCTGGTTCCCCTCGCTTGAGACCACGATCATGGCGGACCGCACCGGAGAGCTAACCCGCCTTCTACAGCCTTATGCAGTGCCCCCACAACACGACACGCCGGAACAGGTTCAGACCTTGTGCGAGCGATACATCAACTGGGTGTTGTTCGGCACCAACGTGCTGGCCCGTGGAGAACACGCCCGCGGTCTGGACATGCTGGGCTGGGTACACCGCTACCTGCTATGGTTCGCCCGCCTCGCGGAAGGCAGGATGGAGCATTGGCCCACCCCCTCCAAGAGCCTCGAAATGGACATCTCCTCCGCCACCTACGCGCGCTTCAAGACCTGCACAGCTTGTTTGGACGAACACGATCTTTGGCTGGCATACAAGAACGCTTGGGAATGGGGCAAGGAGCTAATGCTGGGACAGGCCGAGAGGCATCGAATAACGCTCTCCACGAACCTTATCGAGGCTCTGGACGCGAGAATAGCGGCTATCTCTAGTTCATGACCACCCTGGATACTTACAGCGTATTTCAAAACCCTAGTAGTCCTGTAGAATGAGGGCATGCCCAAGCCGCTAGTAAGCAAGGAAAAATTATGAAAGAAGACATAGAAGGCAACTATGTAGCTCGTTTTATTGAAAGCCAGCCAACACCTCCAAGAGCGTTTGGAGTTCGTAACTTGCTTCAGATGTACTTTGTATCTCCTAATAGCCGCTATTTCTGTTTCGTTGGCATTGTTTTTACGATTGTTACTTTATGGGGTGTGTACGACCAATCACTAGGTGGTCCTTTTACCGATTCCAGCTACATTGGTATATCGGTTGGGGGTTTGTTCTCTGTGTTTTGTTTTACCTTTCCTTTTGCGCCTCTCCTGCGTATACGTCATGCTATTCGAACCGGAGTACTGGAGGTTGGAGAGGTCGTAAAGGTGCGTAACGCACGTAACACTCCGTACTCGACAGCGGAAGGTATGAGACACGGAGCGATCTATGCTACAGTGCGTTGGAATGCTAGCAATCAAGAACAAACCTCGGAAGTATTTCTCGACCGGCCCTGGGTGCGTCTTGTGGAACCAGGGCTTGAGGTACGACTTCTTGTAGACCCTAATAAACTATCGATACTCTATGTGCTTGCCCAGGAGACTGTTTCAAAACCTCACTTGAGGTAGTTCCGACAGATAAAGGCACAGCCTGGACGCAGAAAGGTTTTGTGAATGTCACATCTACGCTCGTACCGCAGGACCAGTCTCTTGAACTGGTTGAGCCAGGCGAGCGTGCGCTCTACAACCCACCTGTGCCTGCCCAGCCTCTCACTGCTCTCCACACCTCGTCTGGCACAACTATAGGAGTAATGCCCGCTTCCTCAGTGCTCGCCTGCACCTGGCAAAGTCGTACCCTTTGGCGGCGTGCAGATTGCTTGGCCTCTTTCTACGCCCACGACCGAGGACTCTCGCCTTCTTGTTGGGCTTTATAGCATCAACAACAAAGGTAGAGGCTTGGTCACGTACTAGGGGTGCCCCTTCTCCTTGATAGCTTCCTGGTATATCTCCGCGATGCGGGCTATCTTGTGGTCCCAGGTGTGCTCGGCCAGCACTTTGCGGCGGCCAGCCTTGCCCATCTCACGCGCTATGTCGGGGCGGTTCAGGAGGAACTGTATCATGTTTGCCAGCGCGGTCACGTCGCCGAACTCCACCAGATAGCCGTCCACCCCGTCCGATACGACCTCCGGCACGCCGCCCGCTTTAGCCCCTATCACGGGCGCACCGTTCAGCCATGCCTCCAGGTAGACGATGCCAAACGAGTCGGTGCGTGAGGGCATGCAAAAGACCTGACCCGCCGCCAGCAGGTCGCGCTTGTCCTCGTCCGAGATGAAGCCGAGCCAGCGGCAACGCTCGCGCACCTCCTCGGGCAGGTTCTCGTAGTAATCGCGGAACTTGTCGAGCATGGTGGAGCCTGCCATGATGAAGGTGGCGTCCACGCCGCGCGACAGGACGTGACGCATGGCCTCAATCGTGTGAGTGGTGCCCTTGTCGTAAGCCGCCGCCCCCAGATAATAGACGACTGGCCCGCGCACGCCGTACTTCTTCCTGAAGCGCTCCCCGTTGCCGCCCACCACCTCGTAAGGGTTGACCCCAACACCTACCCGGTGCATCTTGTCCGCGGCCACCCCTAGCTCGCCCAGGAAGTCTTGCTCCAACCGCGTCTGCATTATGAGGCGGGTAGCGCGTCGCTCCAGGTCGAGTTGGTGCCGCATGCTGTAGTAGCGGCTGATGCTCCTGTCGCCCGGCTCCCCCAGGTGCGTGAAGGGGGTAATTACGTGCGGTATGCCCACGCGCTCCGCGTAGTCCGCCGCCGCCGCTATCATCGACTCGAAGGGGATGTTGGTGGTATGCACCAGGTCGAAAGCGCCGGAGGGCAGCGACTTCAACGCCTTGCGCAAAGACGGCACCCACGGAGAGATGCGGGAGAACTGGTAAAGCGCCGAAGTAGGAGGGAAGGGCAGGTCGCTCAGGATAGCCATGCCCCTGCGCCACGCCCGGTAATAAATCGCGGGCAGAGGCAGGTGACGCACCGGAAAGCGCCGTATCGACACCCCGTTGTGCATGCCTCTCAGCATAGGCACGCGCTTGGCCCTCTTCGACCAGAAGTAGTCGAGGTCCCACGCGTCGGTGGTCCACACCTCCACCGTATGCCCCGCCCGCGCCAACCGCTCGGAAAGCTCCTGGAAATATAGCTCGGAGCCTCCGACGTAAGGGTGATAACGCTGGATGATGTGAAGCAGCTTCATTGCAATTCTTAATTCTTAATGTTTAATTCTTAATTACCTGTTTTCGCTCCCCCAATTAAGAATTCAAAATTAAGAATTAAGAATTAAGACTTCGCTCACGGCACCGGGGGCGTGTCGGTCCAGATTTGGGTGTAGTTCAGCTTGTTGAAGACGGCGGCGCGGATGTCCTTGAGGGGGGTGCCCTGGGCCAGGCCGTCTATTGTCATTTCGGCGGCTTCCTGGCACTGGCTGCACGTGGTGCTGTGGTCGGTGAACTCTGCCGAGCCGTCGGGGGACATCGACTTGATGAAGCACTGGGCCAGGTCCTGGTGGGGTTGTTCGTAGATGGCGCAGCCGCAGTAGCAGGGGATGTAGCCGAACTCGTCGTAGTGCTGCATCGCGCCCTGGTACAGGGTCGTAACCGCCTCCTTGTTGGGGCCAAGCATATCCTGTAGGAAGTTGGGCAACTGGCCTGCTGCCGCGGTCTCAAGCACTTCCTTGGGGTTGGGCACCGAGCCGTTGAGGCCCTTTGGCTTGCCCTCTGGTATGCCCTCGTAGGGTGCGCGGGCGACCTGTTGCGTGCCGCCTGAGCCGTTATCGCAGGCAATCAAAGCGCCCACTATCACAGGCAAGAGCAGCATAATCGCCACCCTCGTCAGCGGGGACACTCCCCTCCGGCGCTCCACAGTACGCGGAGCCATTCCCTTCACAGCCTTGCCAACCGGAACGCTACCCAAAGTGCTTCTCCTATCTACCGCTACCACGGCACCATGAACCGTTCGCTCGTACAAGCTTTATTGTCCCACATTTGCGGATGTGTTGCCAGAGCGACGATGGTGCGAGGATCCATATCTACGGCAGGCTGTTGCGGGATACTAGAGCCATGTTCCCCTTTTGTCATCCTGAGCGTTGCGAAGAATGACAAAAGGGAGGGGCTTGGTCCGACACCATCACCGAACCCTCCGCAGGGTATTTGTGGTATATAAGAGTGTCGATAGCCGGTTCAGGCGTGCCGCCTGCCCAGAGAGGTTGTCGTTAGCCCGGCCCCAGGAATAACAACCCGCACTCAGGAGAAAACAGCATGGTCCCCAACCAGGGCAACCCAGGCAGCAACGGCGCATACAGCGACCTCTCGCAAGGCGTGCCCCCGCCCGACATGTCCTCCGTGGCCGCGATGGCGCGCAGGGTGCGGACCAGCGTCGAGCGGGTGATTGTCGGGAAAGGTGCCGAGATCGAGCTGATGCTGGTGGCTATGCTCTGCGAGGGCCATGTGCTGCTGGAAGACGTGCCCGGCATCGGCAAGACCACCCTGGCTAAGGCCCTGGCCCGCTCGCTAGGCTGCACCTTCAACCGCATCCAGTTCACCCCCGACCTGCTCCCATCCGACATCACCGGCACCTCCATCTACAACCAGCAGACGGGCCAGTTCGAGACGCGCCGAGGCCCTATCTTCAGCCAGATAGTGCTCACCGACGAGATCAATCGGGCAGGCCCTCGCACCCAATCAGCACTGCTGGAAGCTATGGAGGAGCGGCAGGTGACGATTGACGTGGACACGGTGCCCCTCCCCCGCCCCTTCATGGTGCTGGCGACGCAGAACCCGGTGGAACTTGAGGGCACCTTCCCCCTCCCCGAAGCCCAGCTAGACCGCTTCCTCATCAAGCTGCAACTTGGCTACCCAGGTGAAGAAGAGGAGCGCATGATATTGAGGCGCTTCAAGGAAGAAAGCCCCATGCTCAACCTGGAACCCGCCGCGAGCACAGAGGAGATTTTAAGCGCCCAGCGCACCATACGCAAGGGCTACGTCAGCCCCGCCGTGGAGAGCTATCTCCTATCGGTGGTCCGCGCCACCCGGCAGCACGAAGCGGTGGAGCTTGGGGCCTCTCCGCGTGCCACGCTGGCGCTGTACAAATCATCGCAGGCCCTTGCCGCGATACAGGGCCGGGGCTACGTGCTGCCGGACGACGTGAAGCGCATGGCCGCCCCGGTGCTCTCCCACCGCCTGATGCTCAGCACCCGCACCCGCCTGCGAGGCCGTGACGCCAGCGCCATCCTGGAAGAAGTGCTGAACGGCGTGGCGGTGCCGGTCGAGGCGGCGGTCTAGCGGATGAACGAGCAACTGCGTGCCGAACTACTAGAGATGGAACGAGGCGGGGCAGCAAGGGTGACTAGCTGAATTGCAGCTATTCTTGCCATCGTACCTCTGTACTCTCCAGGATGTCGTCGCGGTAGTTGTGGAGCTTGACCTGGCCGCGGCGTACTATACCCTCACGATCCTGTACCTCTACATCGTACAGCGTATGGCCGATGTTGCTGATAAATCGCTTTGCAAACAAGCTCTTGTGCTTATAAATGATGCGGTACCCGTTCGCGCCGGCCCATTGCGCTAAACGCCCTTCGGCGCGCCTGTCCAGGCGAATAGAGTACCAGGCAACGAAAGCCAGGCCAACAAGGAAGATTAGCTCTATGAGCCACGGAGTGTCACTTATACCTGGCATCTGTCTTACCGGTGAGCCGCTATCTGGGAAGTCGAACAAGCTATTATATACCGTGACACGCAATACATTGGAAGGCGCTAAGTGAGCTACAACACTCGCAGCAATCGGCAGCCCCCACCAGAACCCATCAGCCGCCAACCCTACCAGACCCCGACCCAGTTCTGGATGCTCACTCGGCTGCCCTGGATAAAGGAGGCGCGCCAGGACGACAATCCCAGGGGGCTGACCACCAGCCAGGTGTCGCAGGTGTGGGTGTTCGCGGCGGGGGCCATGATAGGGGTGGGGGCGCTGCTGGGCAACAACCCGTTATTCGCGCTGGGGCTGTTCCTGGGGGCGGCTTTGCTGGTAGCCTGGCTGTGGGCGCGGTTCTGCCTGCGCCACCTCACAGTGGAGCGCCGCTTCAGCCAGTCGCGCGCCTTCTACGGCGAAGAAATCACTATGTCCCAGGTGTTCACCAACAACAAGCCGCTGCCAATACCCTGGCTGGCGGTGCACGACGAGTACCCCGGCGCGCTCGAAATCAGCTCGGCGGCCGCCTCCGTCAGCTCCAAGTCGAGGGTGCGCACGCTTACCACCACCCTCTCGCTGGGCTGGTACGAGCGGGTGACGCGACACTACACCGTCAGGTGCACGGCCAGGGGCGAGCACGAGTTCGGGCCGGTGGACCTGGAGTCGGGGGACGTGTTCGGCCTCTTCCGGCGCACCCAGGAGCTTGCCACCCGGCGCACCCTCATCGTCTACCCCCGCTTCGTGCCTGTGGAGCAGCTAGGCATCACCGCCCGCCAGCCCTTCGGTGACTTCAAGGCCGCTCAGAACCTGGCTACCGACCCCCTGCGGCTGCGCACTATACGCGAGTACTCATACGGGGACAACCCGCGCCACATCCACTGGAAGGCCTCGGCCCGGCGGGGCAGCCTGCAAACCAAGCTGTTCGAGCCTGCCGCCACGCCCCAACTGTTCATCTACTGCAACCAGGACACCTTCGCCCGCATCTGGGAAGGGCTGGACCCGCAGACGCTGGAGCTTACTATCACCGTGGCCGCCTCGCTCGCCAACTACGGCCTGGAACAGGGCTACATGGTGGGGTTGCGGGTGAACTCCTTCTCGCCGCACTCCGACATGCAGGTTAAGATAAACCCCAGCCGCGACCCGCAGCAACTTACCCGCATACTGGAAGCCCTGGCTCGCGTCAAAGGGTGGTCCGGCGCGCCAATGGAGGAGCTACTCCAGGCCGAGCGCCGCAACCTGCCGAGGGGCGCGACCATCGTGGTGGTTACAGCCGTGGTGGGCGACGACATGCTCAACATCTTGACGGCAATCAGGAGGGCGGGCCACCCCGTCACGCTGGTAGAGACGATTGGCTCCCGCCGTAACGTCCTTCTGAAGCAGGGAGTGTCCGCCGAGGCCCTGCGCTCCCAGGGCATTGACTATTACCTGGTGGAGGCTATAGGGCAGGTGGCGAGCCTCGAAAAGTTGAGCTTCTAAGAAAACCACTTGAGCAGCAAGACGACCCCCAGCACGGCAAGCAGCAGCCATATGGCGACAATCACCGCCGCGGCCACCCGGTTCACCGGCTTGGTAGCGATCTCCACACGCGCACGCTCCCGGCACTCTGACATAACTTCCGCAGGTATCATTTTGCGGGCGAGCATGATGCCGAGGGGAACGAGCACCAGGTCGTCCAGGTAGCCGAGCACGGGGATGGGGTCAGGGATGATGTCGATGGGGCTGAAGGCATAGGCCACCACACAGGCCGCGAAGATGCGGGCGGGCCACGGCACGCGCGGGTCCCTGTAGGCGAGGTAGAGCGCGTACACCTCGGTCTTCAACTGCCGGGCGCGCTGCTTCCAGCTATCGAGCCACGTCACAGGTAATAGGTCCTTCCGCCAGCGATTGAGGCCACGCACCATTATACCTGCCGCAAGCGCCGCACCAAGCAGATTCACAGCTATCCAGGGGTACATCAGAACTCCCCATGTGCCAATCGCGTACATTGGCGGCCCACTAACGCCAGTCTCTGAGCGCCTGGGTAGGCTATAATGTTGAAGGCGCAGCCCATCTGGGAATGTGCCTGGAATGAGCAAAATGTGAGCAGTTTGTGCGCTGGAAATCGGCCACACTCTTGCCATAGAGTACAGACAACAGCGGCAGCGGCCAAATCCATACTCAGGGGGAGCGCACTATGTCTCGTTCCAGGGTGTTGAAGCAGATCGAGCGACTGGACCCGGAGAAGGACCACCAGCAGATAGCCTTCCTCACTGCTTGCTACGAGTTCCCTTTCGATACCGCCCGCGCCCTGGAGTTCGCCCTCTACCGCACCTATTGCTCGCCCAGCATCTCGGCCATACTGGATAGCACCGGCGAGTTCCAGCACCGCGCCCAGAAGCGCTACGACGACACCGACCTGATACTCAGCGAGATACTGGAGGACGGCTACGACGGCGAGCGAGGCAAGGCGGCCCTGCGGCGCATGAACCAGATGCACGGACACTACGCCATCTCCAACGAGGACATGCTGTACGTGCTGTCCACCTTCGTGTTCGAGCCTGCGCGCTGGGTAGAGCGATTCGGCTGGCGGCGTCCCACTAAACAGGAGAAGCTGGCGGCTTTCTACTTCTGGCGCGAGGTGGGCCGCCGCATGAACATCAAGGACCTGCCTGCGTCGTACGAGGAGTTCGAGCGGTACAACGTCGAGTACGAGCGCGACCACTTCCGCTACTCCGACACGAACCGCCGCGTGGGCGAGGCCACCCTCGAAATGTTCCTCAACTGGTATCTGCCCCGCTTCCTGCACCCCCTGGGACGCCCCTTCGTGTACGCCCTGATGGACGAGCCGTTGCTGCGAGCCTTCGGCTTCCCCCTGCCCTCAAAAGTGATGCGGCGCGTGGTAGAGGGCACGCTCAAGCTGCGAGCGCGGGTGCTGCGTCTCTTCCCCACCATGCGCACCCCTCGCCTGCGCACGGCCATAAAGCACCGCACCTACCCGAAGGGCTATCGAATAGAGGAGCTAGGGCCGAAGGAGCCTGCCCACGCCAGCCCCTATCTAAGCAAGCGCGGGCATGAGGCGGAGGTGGGGCAGCCAGAAGGTTTGGAAGTCGGCACCTGATTTTCAAGGCGTAGGATGATCCCCTGCCAGTCGTGCCTTCGGTGCATCGAAGATGCACGACGTCCCGCTGCCCTAAGCACTCTTTAGGTCCGCAATCTCTTGCTATTGAGGCCTCAGACGTAAGTAGAGCGCCACCTACCCCTCGCTCAATGATAAGGTGGGGATTGAGCATGCTAAGGAGGTGTAGAACTTAACTTGTTATAGGTCATCCTTAAGTAACAAGTTAAGTTAGTCGTGTGCGTGTCAAGGTGGGCTTCATGGGGCCAGGCTGTGTCTTGCTTGTGTTACGGCTAATGCTTCGACTTTAGGTGCGTTGGGATATACACAGACTCGACAAAGCGCGCGACTGTGGCTAGGATGCGGGCGTAGATAATAGTGGAGGAGCATTCAAATGGATTGGAACTGGCCGCCTGAGGTAACAGTAGCCGTTATTGGCCTGATCGGCATCCTGTTGGGCACCATCGCCGGTGGCGCTGTTTCCCTAATTACCACGCAGCTCAACCGCAGAGACCAAGCTATCCAACGAGCTGAAGATCGGAAAGATCGAGCTGAAGAGGCTAAACATCAAGAAGAACGTTGGCAAGCTGAGTTCTTTATGACACTACGAGTTGACGCACTACGGGACACTCAACGGACATTAATTCAGCTAGGAAACTTCTATCAAGTCAAGGAAACGCAACTCCTCTCCGCAGGTCCTGAGAGTGATATCGTAGACCTCTTACAAGATCAACTTCTTCCACTAGGCATCACCTATGTGCAAGCAATGAGTCTACTAACTTACCAATTACCAGCCGCTAAAGCTCAGATACTACAGGATGTGAACGAGCTCTGTCGTGCTTTTTATAACAAGTTTCAAGCTTACACTAAGGACCCAATCAACGCAGCATATCCACCAGATCAGCGTACTGCCGACTTACAGAAGATTGACGAACAGGTAGCAATAGCCCTCTATACACTCACAGCGGAACTTACACCTCCGGCCCTGAAACGCTTCTTAGAGCAATAGGCAGGCATACACCTCGTATCCAGCTCGCTAGGGGACAATGACGACCAGGTTCACCAGCGCTGTGTGCTGACGTACAACCCACCCAGGGGCTGATGTGAGAACTGCATGCCCCTCCTCTCGGAGCTACCGCCTTGCAACCAGTCTAGCAACCACACAGGTCAAGGAACAAGCTACAATGGAAAGTTTTCTTCCTACCATCATATCTGCTCTAGCTGGTATTGCTGGTATAATTCTCGGCATTCTGGCTCAACGACACTTCGACCGTCAGGATCGCCAAGCTCGACACCAAGAGTGGCTCGACGAATTCCGCTTACCCAGGCAGCTCGATACCCTCAGCACCCTATATGCTGATTCCGTACACCTCCAAGCACAGATTACGGGACTCGGCGTCCTGAAACTATCGAATGTAACCCGAGAGGAAATCACCGAAGCTAGAACTGCCTATAATCAATATGAGAAATCGGCCGCTCTAGCATATATCTATCTATCCGAAAAGGGACGTACCGCCTCTGATCACTACGGAACAAGCGCCTTCATACTGATAAGTGCTGCCTCTTTGGAACAACTCGGCCACGGTCTACCAGACTCCGAGCCTTTCCTTTCAGACGAACAATTCAAAGCTAACAAGCAGAAGGTAACTTACCTCCATGAAGAGCTAGTCAATTTACTCCAGCAAGAGCTAGTAGCAACCAATACCTCAGCAACCAACCGTAAGAAGGCATAAACCTACCAGCGTCCTGATCAATCCCGCATGGGGTTTTGGGCGTTCACCTGTTCGTTTCTGCATATAGAGCGGGGCTACCCCCTACCTCGCCAGGCCACTAATCGCCTCAGCCATCGCGGGAGTTGCTTACCAAGTTACCTTCTATGCACCTCCTCACTCCAAAGCTCAGCGGAAGGTGCACTACAGCAAAAAACACGAATCAAAAAGCCGCACCCGAAAGTGCGGCTTCTTGGTTCCTTTTTGCCAACGCAAAACCCGTAGTAGTGTGTGTAAGATTAGAGTGTAGTAGTGAAGGGGTTTTGCGTTACGAGCATGTGATAATTACTCATACGCATCACCTCCTTATTCTTAACAAAGCCTCGAAGTGGATTTTTTTCAACGGGGAGGCTTCAGTGATTTGAGTATACCAATCTCCAAAGCGAATGTCAAGGCTCGGCGGTAGGAGAACCTGTAGTTCCTGGGGAGGACGATTCTCCCTCCTCCGGCTCGTCTACAGGCGGACCTTGCGGGGGCGTGGCGTCGGGCGGCAACGTGCTTGCCGGAACGATTACGGGCGACGGCGTGCCACTACTGGGGCTGGCGGTGACCTCGGCCTGGGCGGTGCCAGTAGCGTTGGCCGAGGCTTCAGTCTGCTTGCGGCCCGGTATGGTCAGCACCTGGCCCACCTGCAAGGCGTTGGGATCGGCGATGCTGTTAGCCCTCACGATGTCGTCCACCGTCAGCCCGAACATGTCCGCGATGCCGGAGAGGGTGTCGCCCGCCTTCACCACGTAGGTAACGGGCGCGGCGGTGGGTTGGGCCTGGGGCGTAGCGGTGGGAGTCGGCACCGGGGTGAGCAACAGCCGCACGTCGTCGGTGGGGCCTGTCGTGCCGGCGTTCTGGCACCCGGCCACGCCCACGAGCAGCGCAGTTACGAAAGCCACGCGGAGGGTGCGCGTGGCTCTCTCTGTAACTCCCATGTGTGCGGCATGTGGCGGCATCTTGCTAGCGTTTCTTGTTGATACCTGTGTTGGGCATCTCCGGCACCTGTTGCGCGTCCGTGCCCACGGCGGTAGGGGCCACGTCTGCCGGGTTGGCCGGGCCACCCTGTCCACCCGGACTGGCAGGCGTTTCGGCAGGCTGCTGGGGCTGCGGCTGGGCGTCGGACGGTGGCGGGGCCTGGCCGCCCGCGCCGAAGGGCAAATAAAGCACCTGGTCGGGGTAGATCAGATCGTCTACCACACTATTTACACTAACCAGGGCATTTACGTCCACCCCAAGCCTCTGCGCGATGTCGGACAGCGTGTCGCCAGGCTGCACCACGTAGAACGGCGTGGAGGCCCCGCCCGTTATCACCCCGCCCTGCGCTTCCAGGGGCGTATATTCTACCTGGAGAACTGCCGGGGCGCTCTCGGGAGGTGTGCCGGAAGAAACTGCCACTGTGGGCTGAACGGGCTGCGTCGGCAGCATAGGCAGAGACGGCATAGGGGTAGGTGTGGGCGCGAGACCCTGGCCGGGCACGTCAGCCGGGTTGCTGTCACCCGGCACGGCGATATTGGGAACCGTCTGCCCCTGGTTCGATTGCGGGGCCACGCTCAGGGAGTCGGGCGGGATATTCGCGTTCGCCTGCTGGGAGTCCTGGGCGCTCTGCACGCTCGCGGGTTGCTGTGTGTCACCCCCGAAGCGCGTCGATAGGCCGCCCAGCCCGAACATCGTGACAGCCACGATAGCGGCGAGCGCCACGAAGTAGACCATGCACCCCTTGGCACAGCTATTACCGAACGCGCTTTTCACAGGTGAGCACGCCCCATTGTAGCTTCACTCTTACACATCCTGTCTGAATTGTAGCACGATTGTCCTATTGAGGGCGATGTTTCCACATAGACGATGGACGATGGACGATGGACGATAGCGGGGTACTCGGAACTCGGAACTGTTATAATCAGGGACCAGATGTATGCGAGCAGGAGGTAGGGGATTGGGTCACGGTCGGGGGTTGTTTATCGTGCTGGAGGGGCCGGATGGGGCGGGCATCAGCACGCAGACGGCGTTGTTGCAGGCGGGGCTTGCGGCAAGGGGCTACCGGGCATTTGCTACCAAGGAGCCGAGCACGGGGCCAATCGGGGCGGTCGTGCGCCAGGCGTTGAGCCACAGGCTGGTCTACCCGCCCTCCGAGCCTATCACCGACGAAGTGATGGCCCTGCTCTACGCCGCCGACCGCCTCGACCACATACGGGCCGACATCCTGCCCCGCATCGAGAAGGGCGTCCACGTCGTGTGTGACCGCTACCGGCTCTCGTCCTACGCCTACCAGGGGCTGACAGCGGGGCAGGAGTGGGTGCACGAGCTAAACAGCCGCTCCATCGCTCCCGACCTGACCTTCTTCATCGACGTACCCCCCGAAGTGAGCCAGAGCCGCATCCACACCAGGGGCGGCCACATCGAGCTATACGAGACCGACGAGCGCCTGCGCCCCATCTACGGCAACTACCTCCGGCTGATAGACGAGGCCAAGCAAGCAGGCGAGCAGATTGTTGTGATTGACGGCAGGCCCGCCCCGGATGCGGTGGCGGCTGCTATCCTGGAGCACGCGGTAGCGGTGATACAGGACGTGACAAGCGTCGGATAAAGCGACATGGCAACCAGCCGACGCCCGGCGATTGATACAACGGATACAATAGAAGGAACAGAGTAGCAAGGACGACGCCCGGCGATTGAAATCGAGGGCTATACAGTACAAAGTCTGCCCTACGGCAGACTGGTTCAACGTAGACAATCTTTCAGGATCTAATGAGATATACCAGTCCCCGAAGGGGGCTTCGCATGGTGTAGCCCGCGATTTCAATCGCCGGGCGTCGGCTTGGCACCATGCTACCGACTCAACTGCCTGCTTGACCCAGGCTGCTCACCATGCTACCAACATAACTTCCTGTCCTCGGCATATACATACCGGCGGTCATAGACGGAGCTTATAACCAGGAGCACCCATGCAAGACAAACCGCGCTACACCTTCCACTACACACCCGCAGACTACTTCTACGGCCTCGACCCCGCTGCCGATTACCTGCCGCCGGAGTTCGAGCAAGAGGGCTTCATCCACTGCACCGACGGGGCGGAGAACGTAGCCAAAGTAGCCACCCGTTACTTCCGCTACGACGAGCGCCGCTTTCTCGCGTTGTACATAGACAAGACGCTTGTCGCCAGCCCCATCCAATACGAAGACCCCGAAGAGATATACCCGCACATATACGGGCCTCTACAGCGCGTGGCGATAGTGCGCGTGCTCAACGCCTGGCGCGACCAGGATGGTTTCTTCTTGCCCATGCCTGACATGTAAAGGGCCAGCATAGACTATCTGGCCTCCAGCAAGTACCGCTGCAACCATATACCCTGCGCCTCCACCGGCGGCGACTCGACACGCAACCCCGGCACGCCCCGGCTCCACTCCCCTAAGAAGATAGCCGGGTCGCTCGTCATAAGGCCGAAGCTGGTGACGCCCCTCTCTTGCATTTGGCGCGCCCACTCTCCCAGGCGCTCGTCGCCTTCCGCTAGCATAATGGGCCTTGTGTAGAAAACCGGGGCAAGATTGAGGGGCAGCCACCACACGTCGGTCACCACCGGCTCTCTGCCCGGCAGCGAACCCGCAAGCGTCTGCCAGGCCACCACCTGCGTGCGCTCCGTAAAAGTGGCGGCGTATCCCCTTACGCTCAATAGCACGCCCAGTAACACAAGGACGCTAGTCGCCAGCACCGGCACGGCCCTGTGGAGCCTCTCACCTCTGCCGCGATGGGCCTCCACGATTCGCGTAATTGCCAGCAGGGCTAACACTACCAGGGCGGGGTACGCAGGCAACAGATACCGCTGCCCCCACTCGTGCCGACTGATTGGTCCAAGCCCGCTCAACACACTGATGATGAGGGCGTGCAGCCCCACGTAGAGCAGCGTCACGGTTTGGAGCCAGCTTTGCGGCGTCATGGGTGGGTAGGGGTGGCTCTCCGGCCTCGACTGACGTGTCTCCTTGCTCGCGGGCCACAGCGCCAGGGCCACGAACGGGCTGGCAAGCAGGAAGCCGTGGAGATTGTAGTACAACTCACCCGAAAGCAGGGCGAACAGCGAGGGCACAGCCAGTAAGAGTAGCCCCAACCCCAGTACGAGCAGTCGCCACATGCCTGGGGCACTCCGAACGCGTAACAACGTCCCCAAACGTGGCAGGGCGCACAAGGCCAGTCCCAGCAGCCCCACCATCTCGGCCCAGAACGGAACGCGCGGCGACGAAGGGAACGTCTGCGGCCCAAACAGGAAATCGGGCACCACGCGCGGGCCCGCGGAAGCTATGTAGCGCACGGCCGGTAGCTCGATACCACCCGAAGCGGAGCCGCCGTCGCTGCCCTGGAAGTACCAGATGGCGTGCAATGGCAGTATAGTACCCTCGGTGATAGCGTAGAAGGCCCAAAGTGGCACCAGCGACACCACGAACGCTCCCACCCACTGCCACAACGCCCGCCTCCACGCCCCGCCACGCCAGGCCATGTATGCGTACACCAGGCCCATCACCAGCGCCAGCACGTAAAGCTCGGAGCGGAAGTAGATAGCGACGGCCAGGAACGCCGCGTTCAGCCACAGGGCGCGCGAGGCAGGCTGCTCGGAACGCACCGCCACGAAGCCGGAGAGCAGGCTGAGCGTCACCAAGAGGGCGGCCAGCGTGTGCTCGAAGAACAGCAGCGAGTAGATTGAGATGGGTGTAGCCAACCCCAGCAGCGGGATAGCGGTCCAGGCCAGCCGGGGAGCGACTCCCGCCTTGAGTGCCAGCCTGTACGCAGCCCAGAGGGTGCCCAGGCCCATGAGCAACGGCACCACGTACAGCCCCCAGAAGCCCATGACCTTCCAGGGTATCCGCGTGAGCAGCCCCAGGAAAATAGGCCATTGCAGGTAAATGCGCTCCTCGTCTATGTAGTGCTGGCGGTCGCGGAAAGGCACGAAGCGCAATTCGGGGTCGAGGGAGCGGGCGGGGTAATTGACCGACCAGTCGAGGCCGGAGGGCGCCAGCCGCAGGTTGCGCACTTGCAAGTACTTGGCCCCGGCGTCGTGCTGCGTCAGCCCCTCCGGCGGCATAGCGACGAGCGCGGCGATATAAAGCGCGGCCAGGAGCAGGAGGGAGAAGAAGGCGGGTCGGGGGTTCTGAAACGTGAAACGTGAAACGTGATGCGGCTTGCTCAATATGGTACGTGACTGCAACGTCTTTGGAATAGCAGGACCAACTCCCCCCTTGTCATTCTGAGCGAAGCGAAGAATCTCGTCCACCACGAAGGTATAACACCTTTCCTGAAGTAAGTGCTTACCAATAGCAAGGAGCTACTTAGAGTACCCAACACAACCTCTATGCACATTCTACGGTGGGTAGGCGAGAGGGAGGTAGGCTTCACTTCGAGATCATTACCACCCACCAACCAGTGAACTGCTCCGGCAACCAACAAAACGGGAGGCTGCTCTACCAGCAATGCGAAGCATCCCGTCCGGACTGTTCTGCGGAGGCTTCAAGTTCCATTATCTTCGTAACTCTGCCCTTAGCTACGACATGCGCTCCCTCACGAATGAGAAATTCCTTGCCGGGAAACACTCTCCCCACATGGCACTCCGGACTAAGGAAGGACAGATAGGCTCTAACGGTGTCTCCCGGTATTACAAGTTCAACATCAGGGTAGGTGTGAATAGCATCCCAGTCACGTCCGTCATAGAAAAATTGTGGCCGATACCCTGTGAATACTGGTCTGCGCCTCCCTCCTTCCTCAGGGGTGAGCCATGTCATCTCCACCTCTATGTCCCTGGGCAGAACTGGTAAGGTTTCCATCTATATTCACCTCAGCCGCGTCTCTATACCAGGTATATCAGCGGAGGGAAAGGCGAGATTCTTCGCTACGCCCCATATGACAAAGGGGAGAATGGCCCTGTAGCCGAAGCAACCTAATATTCACGAACCCGGATAATTATGCCTCATCACGTTTTACGTCTCAGAACCCGCCAGCACAAACCCCTTCAAGTCCTCGAACGCACGCTCGGCGCTGGGCCAGCGGACGGTGTACTTGCTTTCGCGGCCCCTGCCGCCGACTTCCAGGCGGATGAGGCCGGAGCCGCGTAGCTCGCGGATGTGGTGCGACACCGTGGGCAGGCTCAGCTTCACCTCCTGCGCGAGGGACTGTAGCGACCTCGGTTCGGCGGCGATGAGCCGCAGCAGGCGCAGGCGGGTGGGATCGGCCAGCGCGCGCAGCACCAGCAGGGCGTCTTCCGGCACCGACTCGCCCGGCACCACCCTGTGCCCCGGCGGGTGCGCGCCCCAGACCACCAGCAGTTCGCGCTCCGAAATCTCGGCCCTCACCACGTAAGGGTGCAGCCACACCGACGGCACCAGGACCAGGCGGTCTAGCTCGATGTCGGCGCTCAGGGTGAAGCCGTTCGACAGGCGCTCCAGCAGGTCGGGCACAGTAGTCTTTTTGGCGAGGACTTTGGCGTCGGCCAGCATCCGGTCCAGGATGGGCTGCAATCGTCTTTCCTCTTCGGCAAAAAAGACCGCCTGGTACTCGCGCATAACCATCAGCCAGCGTGCTTTGGTGGCCTCCGGGTTCTCCATGTCCTCGAACAGCCGCCGCACGTCCGCCACCGACGGGGTAGCGCCTATAGCCGAGCGAGCCACGCCCCTGCGGTACTCCTCCACGTCAGCGTCGGACATCCCCTTGCCCGCCAGCGCCCGGTCCCGCAACTCCGAGGGGATGTGGGAGAACTTGGTGGACGAGTAAATCCGCTGCATGAACTCGGGGCCGGGTATCGCCTCCACGTAATCGAGGAACCGCTCGACCGTCTTCGGCGCGTCCATCTCCAGCACCAGGTGGACGGGCATGTAGGCGATCACCGAGAAGGGCGGGTTGAAGAAGTCCTTGAGGTCGCGCTGGCCGTTGGGCGACAGACGCTTGCGCACGCCGGCGGCCCAGGGCGCGGGTATGCCGTAGTCCTTGGGCAGGAAGATGGCGCGCAGGCTGAGCAGCAGTTCGTAGGCGGTGCCCACGTCCCAGTCCAGCACTTCAGCGAGGGGATCGATGCGGCCCGTAGGCGCGGCGTCTGTAGTCATGTGTCCTTTCTATGGGAACGTCACAAAGCGGCACGACCGTGCTAGATTATAGCGTCATGCCCCTACTATGGCAAGACCGTGAGCGCAATTCTTAATTCTTAATGTTTAATTCTTAATTGAAGATGCGGCTATCAGGACTGTAATTAAGAATTCAAAATTAAGAATTACGCGCAGCATCCTCCGCGAAGGCAACTCGCTCGGCTATGGAGGGGTGGCTGTGAAAGAGGACGCGGACCCAGCGGGGCGGCTCGGCTTCGGCGAGGTTCTGGCCGGCCAGCTTGAGCATCACTGAGCGGAAGGCCTGGGGCTTGCGAGTGGTCTCGATTGCGTAGCGGTCGGCTGCGCGCTCCATCTGGCGGGTGAGGAAGTTGCCAAGCGGCATAGCCACCATGCCTACAACCGTCATGGCTACCATGAAGAGGGGCAGCGCGGCCACGTCGGCTATGCCCCGGAAGCCGAACGCGGGCACTCCCCAGTTCAGCAGCATAGCAGCAACGCCCATGCTGGCAAGCAGTATGACCGCCTCGGCAGCCAGTCCGCGTGGCAGGTCGTTGTGGACGTGGTGGGCCAGCTCGTGGGCCAGCACCGTCTCTATCTCGTCGTAGGTGTAGTTGCTCAGGAGGGTGTCACCGAGGATGATGCGGCGGGTGCTGCCCAGGCCGGTGAGCATGGCGTTGGCGGCGGTCGTGCGGCTGCTCATGTCCATGACGTACACGCCCCGCACCTTCGCGCCCGCACCCTCGGCCAAGCGGGTCAATCGCGCCACCAATTCGGCGTCCTCCAGCGGGCGGAACTTGTAGAAGAGAGGCATCAACAGCACCGGCGCTAGCTGTGTCATCGCCACCATGAAGAGCCAGGCAAGTGCGGCCATGACCAGCCACCACCAATCGGGCAGCGTCCGCAACAGCCAGTAGAGCACTTCCATCGCGCCCAGCCCCAACACCGCCCCAATCGCAAGCTCTTTGAGCGTGTCGCTGACCCAGCCGCCGAGGCTTTGCGTGGATAGGCCGTAGCGGTGAGGCAGCACGTAGCTGGAGTAGAAGTCGAGGGGCAGCGAAACCAGGGTGTAGCCCACACCCAGCGCCACCGTGTAGAGGGCCACCACCAACCACGGGTCGGTGGAGATGCTTCCCGCCCAGTCCCTTACAGCCGCCGACCAACCGAGGAAGAGCAGGGCCAGCACCAGCAGGAGGGCCAGCCCAAGCTCAACAAAAAAGAGCCGCCTCTTGATGCCCGCATACTCTTTGGCAGTGCGCTGGCGTTCGGGGTCAAGCTCTGTGGTGAGGTTGTCGCCTGGTATGGTCTGCGGGTGGTCGTGGTCGCTCATGTGTGATGAGCTAGTCCTCTCCCCTCCAGCTCGCCACCCAGCCACGTTGCACGATATAAGGGTCGGAAGTGTCGCCCTCTCTCTCCGTGCCGGTGCCGGGCACCAGGGCTATCGCTTCGCGAGAGAACCAGTCGATGCGCCCGGACACTTCCTCGCCACTCTCAAGAGTGAGAAGCACCCGGCTCTCCTTGCCCTGGTTCTCCTCGAGGAAGGCGGTGAGCATCTTGCGGTAGCTGTCCCGGCGGCTGGTAAGGTCTTCCAGGGGCACGCCAAAATAGTCGGCCAGCTTCTCTAATGTCTCGTCGTCCTCTCCCACGCGGCGGTGCTTCACCTCTATCAGGTGCACCTCGGAGGCAGGCACGCCGCTCGCTTCAGCAATCTCCCAGGGCGTGACCCCGCCCTTCACCGCCCGCAGGTACTTTATGTAGTCGCTGAGGCTCATGCTTAGACCCCCCGGTCCTCGTCCACGTTGTCTTCTTCCGGGACCTCAGGCTCACCCGCGCGGTCGGATTCTATGCCGGAAGTGAGAGGTTGGTGGCTATCATCGCGGGCGTGATCGTGGGCCGTAACTGTCGCCGTTGCCGACTCTGCGGCCGCGCTCGTCGCGGGCACCAGCAGGGTATCGTTGCCGAGGTTGGCAGTCACGAAGTTGCCAGAGGTAGCGGCTGTCGCCTCACCCTGCCCGGTGCGCCGGTAGTAAGCAATCGCCAGCTTGCGTAGCACCATCTCGTCTTCGCCTCCATCCGGCCTGATGGTGATGGTATAGGGCGTAAAGTCCACCAGGGTGCCATCGAACTGCTCGCCGTTGAATAGCTTGAAGGTGAAGCGGGAGCTGGCGTCGCGCTGCTGCCGTAAGTATGCAGCTTCGCGGTCCTCCTGCGCCTCCGGCCACACCCCATAGTGCACCCTCTGGCTGGGGGCTATCTCGTCGGCGATGGCGCGCAGCTTCTTTATCCAGTCCCTCGCCTCGGGGCGGGTGAGGTTGGCAAGCTGCTTGCCGATGCGGGCCTCCATCTGCTGCTGGTCGATCTCCAGGCGCTGGGCCAGGCGGGATAGCTCCTGTAGCTGCCCTTCGCTGATAGGCCCAGGTGGGTGGGGCAGCGACCGCGCCGGCCGCGTCTGCCGGGCATCTCCCGGAGCGCCACGACCCGCCTGGGGCACACCACGCATCCTGCCACCCTCGCGCGCCGCCTGGGGTGGGGGTGCCTGCATAGGGCCGGGGCTTTCGGCGGGGCGTGGTGCGGGCTGCGCGGGCGTGTAAGTCGCGGCTTCAGCGCGCGGGGCCGGGGCTACCTGCTGGCCGGCGGGAGCGCTATCCGTTCGTGGCGGCTGTGAGGGGGCGTACTGGGGCGCGGCGGGTACAGGTGACGAGGGCGGGATTACCGTGCCTGCCGGGGGCATCAAATCCTCGATGGGCACCCATAGCGCCTTGGCGATGAGCCGCGCGTGGTTCAGAGGCATGGCAAGTCGCCCCTCTTCGTAGTCGGCAATCACCCTCGATGGTATGCTGGCACGTGCGGCCAACTGCGACACGGTCAGACCCTTTTTCTCACGTATGCTGCGAAGCATTGTCATATTTATGGCTCCTGGAACCTGCATGCGGCACGCAAGACCTGCGAAACGTAAAGTATTGCGAAACACCTGACAGAAAATCGCGACTTAACGTCGCCTGCTAATCGTTAAACTAAAACGCCGTATCGTAATTTTGGATAGTATATGCCGGAATCCTTCTACCATATAGGGTAAGCCATTATATCACCTGGCCACATACCCGGCACCGGGCTGCGAATGTAAATACGTAACGCGTAACGCGTAACAAGCAAGAGGTAGGCCCAGGGCTAATTACGTGTTACGCGTTACGCGTTACGTGTTACGTGTTACTCATCACGTTTCACGTTTCACGTTCCACCCTTCCCACCCATCGCCTGCTGTACCGCCTGGGCTTCTTCTTCCGATAGCGAGGAGTTAGCGGCACCGGCCTTGATGGGCCTGGCGTACATGCGGGTGCTGGTGCGGGTGTGCAGGCTGCTGATGACCACCCCGTCGCCCCGCTTATCGAGCAGGGCTAACGCGAAACTCTGATCGCCGCCGGTGTCCTGGAAAGGGTTGAAGCGTACCAGGCCGACGTTCTGCACGCTGCCGGTCACCGCCGCGTCGAGGGCGGTCACGGTGATGCGAAGGGATTCCGTCTGCTCTCTCACCGACTCGAGCCGCTCGCCCTGCCGCGTGATTACCTCACCTAGCGACAGGGAGGACGCGCCCGGCCCGGCCCCGCGGGTAAGCGCCCGCATCTGCCGCTCCACGCGTCCCAGGCGCACCACGAGCAAGATTACCAGCACGCCCAGTACCACCGCCAGCGCCAGTGCTGCCGTGCCCAGCATCTCACCTACCGTCATCGGCCCGGCGCTCCTATCGCTTTGTTATACGTAACGTGTAACATTTCAGATGTAAATCCTCGGGGCAATCGGCCTGAAAAAGGGTTGTTACTTTCACCACCTCGCTACAAGCAACAGCACCACCGCCTGCCTCTCGAACCATCAGCAGATTGTATCCGAGGGGCGGTGCCTTGTCAATCAAAGGGTGGTCTATCGTGGGGCTGTCGCAAAGCCCACAGTGCGGCAATAAGAGCGACCAAGCCGCTTCCTTGTCATTTCGAACGCAGTGAGAAATCTCGTCCCACAGCACTCAAATAACACTTTTCCTTCAGTCACGCGGCACCGTAAGAAAGAGGAAGCATTCGGGTGAAGGACGAGATGTCTCACTGCGTTCGAAATGACAAAGGAGAGAGTTGGTCCTAGCGTTCATCTTACTTTCGCTATGGGACACTCTCTAATGACCTACTACGAGGGCGGGCAATCTATATCGTCCGGTGGAGACAGAGGAGTCGAGGGTATCGCGTCGAAGTTAATACTATGCCGCAGGCGCTGGGGCGGCACGATCTCGGTTACGCCGTCGGGGCGGGTCCAGCGCCATTCGAGGCCATTCGCGTTGCCGGTGCCAATGAAGTCGAGGCGCACCCTGTGCCAGCCTGGAGTCAGGTTGGCGATAGCGCCTGCCCACGTATAGGTGCCCCGCCCGAAGAAAGTCTGCACTGTCAGCGGCTCGCCGCACACCGCCACGAGAGGAGCACCATCTATCGCCAGGGCCGCCTTGCCATCGGTCCGTAGCTCCATCCTGTAGGCACCTCCCTCCGCGTAGACCTCCCCCTCCCAGCGTAGGCGCGGCACTCCAGCGACATTGGAGGCGAGAGGTACGAAGTCGAGGTCGCGGTCCGAGGGCTTGCTAATGAGGCCATCGAAGGTGAATTCATCCGGTGACAGCACGCCCGCACCCACAAACGGGTCTACCCTGTGCGTCACGTCGCCGCCATTGAGGGCGACAGACAGCCCCGCCTCACACGATTGCGGCCACACCCTGCCAGTCTCGACCTCGGTCACGGGGCCACCTTCCTCTTGCACCAGCAGGCGTACCCTGCTTGCACGGTCCAGTGGCACCTGCACGCAGAAAGCCAGCCACCCGCGCTCTGCATACGTAGGCGTACCGAAACGTTCAGGTTGCCCGCCAAGAAGTAGCTGTCCCAGCGTGCTACCATCGAGGTGGAGCCTTATAGGTCCGGGCCGAGGCACGTACAAGGCCCCGCTCCACGTGGCGGTCACAGGGTACCGCACGCTGAAGTCACCGGGCATAGCTCCCACTACGGGCACCTGCCCCTGGTGCAGCACATTGCCATCCGCACCTGCTATAGTGACCTGTACGCCCTGGCGACCCGCAGCCGCACCCGCGGGCACTCGGTAAGCACTGCCGACGGGGCCGCCCGGCGTCTGTAGCGGGTGGACTTCACCCCCCGGATAGTAGCTCTGCACAACCGGCAAGTAGTGCGCCTGCTCCTCATCGAAGATAAACACAAGCTCCTGCGTGGGGTATGGCAGCGGCAGTTCCAGGCTCGGGTTGAGCAATTCCCCCACCGTGACGCCGGGTGCCAGCATCCTTCCCATCACCGACGAGTATGGCGGCGACAAGTTACCCACCAACCGCACCTGGCTGTCACGTGGAAGAGTGGCAAGGAACCGCCCCACTGCCGGGCCGAACGCCGGGGGCACCTGCGCCGGGTAGACCATAACGTAACGGTACAGGTTAGCCACAGCCAGCAGGCAGAGGCCCGCAGCCAGCAAGACCCCCACGGCCTCACGCCAGCGGGGCCTGTGCCGTAGGAGCAACTTGAACAGGAGCGACACCGGCAGGGCCAGCGCCAGGAAGAAGGCCGGGAAAGCGGGGGTCCAGTGCACGAAGGAGGGGATGTGTCCCTGGTCGATTAGCGTGCCGCCCACAAATACGATGCTCGCGCCCCACAGCAACACCAGGAACGCCCCAGGCTGCCGCCACCGTGACCCAAGCACGCCCACCCCCAGCAACAGCAGCACCGCCTCCACCGGGGACAGGAACGGCGCCCAGTAGAAGTTGTCGCTGCTGGGCAGCAGGCTCAGGCTGAGAAAGTTCTCGACCATGAGCGGGGCGAGCACGTTCCAGTCGTGGACTAGGGCCTCCCAGGTGGTAGGTATGGCAGCGGGCACGTTTAGCTGGCTCAGCCCCCTGCCCGCCCACATGCCTGGGTAGCGGATGAAATATGCCAGGAGCGGCCCGAAGCCGATGAGAAAGCCCGCAGCCAGCAATCCCAGGTTGCCCAGGTGCTCGCGGAAGGTGCGGAAGTGGAACAGGGCCAGGTAAACCGCGAACGCCACCAGCAGGTAAGGCAACAGCCGCGTGCCGTAGAAGGTGTACATGCTCAAGCCCGCCGCCAGCCCCGACAGCGCGAAGCTCATGGGCCGGTGGGTGCGCAGCCCGTGCAGCAGAAAGTAGAAGCACACGGCCCAGCATGTGGCCGTGGTGATGTTGACGATAGAGATGCGGCTATAATGTATGGCGACGGGCGAAGTAGCCCAGGCGAAACCCGCGACCGCCGCCGCGACCCGCCCCCACAAGAGGTGGGCGATGCCATAAGTCGGCACCACCGCCAGCGCCCCGATCAAGGCGACCCCGGCCCTTGCTCCCGCGAGACCCGTCCCGGTCAGGTGCATCAGGTTGCCGGTGAATACGAACGGCAGGCTCGGCAGGCTGGTTTCGTACCATGTCGTGGTGAAAACCGAGATAGGCGGGCCGTTGTAGAAGCGCCAGGCTTCGTAGTAGGCGACTACTTCATCCTGGTGGAAGTGCCAGGGGATAGTGTCGAGGGCCACCAGGTAGGTGCACAGGGCCAGGGCTAGGAGGCCGCCGCATACCAGCCGTTCGGCGCGCGTCCATATCACATGGGTAGAGGCGGCGCGCACCGCAAGCTCCCCCGCCGTGTGCCAGCGGTAGCAGGAGAGCGCGAAGACGGCTATGCTCGCCAGCCATAACACGCCTTGAAGCCCGAATACGGCGTCCGGTGCCGCGAACCAGGCCAATACGCCCCCACCCGCCAGCAAGAGCGCCGTCCCGATACCCGCCAACCTTAGCACTGGCTCGCGCTTCGCCGCTAGCGTTCCAGGTGTGTGCCCGACCACGAGTATTGTCTCGTCCCGCGTATTGCTCCAGGCCAAGGCTCCTAGCAGCACTCCTATGCCCAGTAATACCGCGCCCAGGTCCCGCAAGCCCTCATCGAACAGTAGCGCCTCGCCCACACCGCACAGCAGGAGGGCGGCAAGGGCCAACGCGACCTCGCGCATACGCCAGGCACGCCATAGGGGTGCCTGTTTTTGGGCACCGTCGCCTGCGGTTGGTGCCTGCTGTGGGTGTGCGGCTGGCTTGTTGCGCTCCATTTCAGCCACAATCATAACACTTGCGGGATCGCCGGCGGGCTGGGGATTAAACAACAAGGGGAAGGCACACGAGCCTCCCCCTTGTTGTTACTTTCAACGGGCGAGCATTAGCCTCTCAGTCGAAGTCGAAAATGTCGTCCAGGAAGCTACGGCGCTTGCGCTTGCGACCGTATTCTCTATCGTCGTCACGGTCATATCGCTCCTGGTACTCACCCCTGCCCTGGGGGTAGCCGCCCCGGTCAGGATAATCATCGTCCCGGTCGTAGTCACGCGGGTAAGCGTAAGGCTGCGCCGGTGTGGGGGGCGGCGCGTAGGGTGCTCCTGGGGGCTGGGGCGGCACCTGTGGTGACATCTGGGGATGCGCCGGTATGTTGGGCGCGCCAGGCATGTCCGCTACCCTGGCCGTTTCCGGCTGTTGCGCCCCGCCGAAAACTGTGTGGCTGCGCTCGATAATCTTGTCTAGCTCGCCACGGTCCAGCCACACGCCCCGGCACTGCGGGCAGTAGTCTATCTCGATACCCTGGCGCTCCATCATCTGCAAATTACTACCGTCAATGGGACACTGCATCTCTATCCTCCAGGCTCTACTCTATAGTCTGCGTCCGACTCATACTACCGTCTGACGCTATCGGATTCTGACCTTCTTCGATACCACCATTATACTCGTGATAGCCTTCACATTTCACGGGCTGGGTGGCTAAGTGACGTTTACTTGATGCATCTAACTCATTAGACGTATCTTAATCTATAATGTAGTAACTTCTAATTGACACAAGCGACAGTAGGTGCTATAATCGACACACCGTTGGCTAAAGCGACTGGGGTCTCTTCACTGCCGACGGTCTTGTGTATGGCGGGCTTTTGAGCCTGCTCATTATGGTCGTGCGCCAGAATGAGGCGCATTACGAGCACAAAGGAGACAATCACATGGATGATACGGCACAACAATCCCCCAGACCTGGACTCAGCCCACCCTGGTACACCCTGTGGAACAAGATAGATAAGGCCGTAGGGGCGGACCCCGGCTTCAGTGTGCAACCTCTGCAAGATAATGGCGATGGTACCTACACCGTCGTTATCACGTCGCAGGGCGGGGACCCTACTCCGCTGGCAGCGGTCCTGAAGAAAAGCCATACCCTTGGCAATATCACCGTGAACGTAGAGGTGCAAGAACTGCACGTGGACGTGCTAAGCATCAACACGCCGGGTGAGCTCGTCGGGGCGCTAAACGGAGCACTGAAGACCAACCCCTATTTTGTCCAGGCAATACAGACACAGCCCAGCCCGTTCTATCAAGTGCCTTCGGTGGTGGCAGTCTTTACTGCGTCGGTGATCCAGTTCTACAACGACGACTTGAGCGATTACTACCGCAACTTCAACGGTGTGACGGCTGATGTCTTCACAGATATCCTGCTGCTTGATTATGGGAACAACGTCACGCTCGCAACGACCACTGTGCCTTTAACTACGGAGACCGGCGGCACAGACGACGGCGCGCAGGGGCAGGGCGGTAACACAGGCGGCGGCCAGGGTTAGCCCAGGGCAA